>NZ_MSJQ01000285.1 GCF_014596515.1 Streptomyces sp. CBMA156 | reverse complement strand
CCCGGCGGGGTGGGCTCGGGCCGGGCGGGCTCTGCCGGTGCGGGCTCCGGCCGGGCGGGCTCCGCCGAGGTGGGCTCGGGCCGGGTGACCTTCGTCAGCTCGACCTGCGCGGGCTCCAGCGCCGGCTCCCGAGGGGGCGTGGCCGGTGGCGGTGCTGCGGCCGGATGTGGCGTGGCGTACTGCTCCGGGTGGCTCGGTTCAGCTGTCATGGCAGCCGTGCGCTCCTCGTCCTCGCCCCGTTCCGACCGATGCCCGGCCCCTGGGGCGGTGGGAACACCGCCTGATCGGGTGACCCCACTCCGGGGCCGGAGCGGACAACCCGACCGATGGTAGCCCCGGAGTGGCGGCCCGGCAGGAGCGGAAGCACCGCCCAACTGGCGCCGGAACGGCTGAATCTGACGTTACGTCAGGCAATAACTGAGGCCGGTTGCCATGGATGTGACGGGGCATCAGTCGAATTGACGGACCGTCAGGTCGAATTTCCGACCGTGATCCACACCACATGAATACTGCTCCCTCCGGGTGGCGAACCGAGCCTTCCCCGGTGTTCGCGGGGATTCCCGGGCCGGTCCGGCCGGTTCCGGCCCGGCCCGCCACGGCGTCCGGTGGTCAGCCGAACAGGTGCAGGTGCTCGCCGAGGAACGCCTCCAGCGTACGTGGAGCGCGTCCGGTGAGGCGGTGGAAGGTGTCGTCCGGCACCTCCTCGCGGACCACCGCGAGCTGCTGGATCTCCACCACGTGGGCGGCCAGCCAGTGCGGCATTCCGGCCCGGCCGACCAGGTGGGCGTGCAGTTCGGACGGGCTCAGGTCGATGTAGCGGACCGGCCGGCCGAGCAGCTCGCCCAGCAGGGCGGTGAGCTCCGGGTGACTGTAGGCCCGCCCGCCGGTGAGCGGATAGGTGCCACCGGTCGGCCCGGGGCGGGTGAGGGCCTCGGCCGCGGCGTCCCCGATGTCCCGGGCGTCCACGTAGTTGCAGCGGGCCTGCCCCATCGCGCCGTGCATCACCCCGGCGGCGATGCCGGGCGCCAGGAGCAGCAGCTTCTGCATGAAGGCGTACGGCCGCAGGACGGTGGTGGTGATGCCGGAGGACCGCAGGCGCTGCTCGATCAGGTGGTGGCCGCGGGAGACGGCGACGGGGGAGTCGGGCTCGGCGGCGGGCGCGGAGATCTTGACGATGTGCTCCACGCCGCAGTCGAGGGCCGCCTCGATCGCGTTCAGCTCGTACCGGACCTGGTGCGGCCCGTTGGCCATGGTCAGGAGGAGTTGCCGCGCGCCGCGGAAGGCCTCGCGCAGGGAGGCCGGGTCGGCGGCGTCGGCCGCGAGGGGCGTGGTCCCGGCGAGGGTGCGCTCGTCGAGGGTGGCGGCCAGTCGGGCGGGGTCGCGGCCGAGGGCGCGGCTGGGCACGCCGAGGGCGGTGAGGCTGCGCAGGGTGGCGCCGCCGGTGGCGCCGGTCGCGCCCATGATGACGATCATGAGGTCTGCCTTTCGGGCTGGGGTGCGGTGGGGAGTCGGTGCTGAGCTGCGGGTGCCGGGCGGCTGCCGCGCCAGCGCCAGGTGGTGATGGTGGCGGCGATCGCGGAGGAGAGCGCCAGGTCGAGCGGCAGCCGGGGAGGCCACGGGCTGTCGGCGAGGGCCGGGATCTGCGGCAGCCAGCGGGCGGCGGCGAGTCCGGTGGCCAGGCCCAGTGTGGCGGCGGCCAGGCCGAGCACGGCGGCCGCGAGGGCGCGCGGAGTCCGGACGGGTCGGGTCCGGGGCGGGCGGCGGCGCAGGCCGGCGCCGAGCGTGGCGGCCACCAGGGCGGAGGTGCCGCCGATGGTGGTGAGTGCCGCGGTCACCAGGTGCGGCTGCCCGGTGATCGCTCCGCCGAGGCCCGCCGTCACGGCCGGCATGGCGTAGGCGACCAGCACCTCGCGCCACAGGACGAACGGCGGGGGTGCGCCGGGGGCCTTCTTGCTCATGGGGTTCTCTCTTCCGATATCTGATTAGGTGCCTAAGTATTTGTGCTTAGGTACCTAACTATTAGGGTGAAAGGGAGGCGGGCTGCCCGAGCAGCCCGCCTGGGTCGGATCAGTCCTCGGTGAGCGCGTCCATGCCCGCGACCACCCGGGCCAGCAGGTCCAGGAAGGTGGTGCGCTCCTCGATGGAGAGTCCTCCGACCAGTGCCTGCATCCGGGTGAAGTGCTCGGGTGCCAGTTCGCGCAGCTTGTCGGCGCCGCGTGCGGTGAGCAGCACCACGTTGCCGCGGCCGTCCTCGGTGGACGGCCGGCGGGCCACCAGGCCCTCCCGCTCCAGGCCGTCGACCAGGCCGGTCACGGTCGCCCGGGAGACGCCGAGGCTCGCCGCGAGCTGGGAGGGCGACTTCTCGCCGCCGTGGTCCTCCAGATCCGCCAGCAGCCGGTACCGGCCGGTGGAGAGGCCGAAGCGACCGAAGTGCACCTCGCCGGCCTGGCCGATCCGGGCGCCCGCCGCCATCAGCCGGGCCGCGACCAGGATCGCCTGCGGGTCGGCCGAGAGGCCGTAGCGGGCGATCTGGCGGCGGGCCTGGTCGAGGCTGGGGGCGGCGGGACCGGTCTCGGGGGGCTGGGTCACGAGAAGTAATATGGCGCCTAATCAGATCTCCGGTCAAGTCGGTTCGCCAAGCGGGTTCGTCACGCGGGTTCGTCGTTCCTGGTTCGTCGTTCCTGGTTCGTCGCGCAGGGGCGTCAGGCCCGCTCGTCATGCCGGGTCGGGGGCACCTGTCCGCGCGGCCCGGGGAGCGATCCGGGGCGGTGTCCAGTCGGCGTGCCGCAGGACGGTCCGGATCATCGCGCCGGGCGGGGTGAGCCGGATCGCGGCGTTGCGCAGGCCGACCGCCAGCGGGTTGGCGAGCTGCCGGCCCATCCGGGCGACAGCCGTCCTCGAAGCCGACCCCGCCATCCGGCGCACGCAGTACATGCCCGGTGTCGGGCACCACATGTGGAACGGCCTCGACGACAACGACGACCGGGCCGCAGCCGTCATCACCGCATTCCTCCGGGACGCGCCCGCGCCCCTGCCGAACTCCCCGCCCCGTGGAGAGATCCCGGCCTTCCTGCGCGATCACAGGTGACGGTTCTCCGAAGGACCGGCCACCACCTCGGAGTGGCCCGATCGGCCCGACCGGACCGGATGGCCGGCGGCCGATTGACGGCTTCGAGTGACAGGGCATCAGGTCAATGAACCGTCAAGTTGGTTCATTCACAGAATGTTCCGCGCTGTTCCCGATCGTCGGGCGAAGGATTTCCGCTGCTCCCAGGTCTTCACACGGAGATCTCCGGCTGACAGGCTGGGGCCGCCATTTCAGTACGGAGGAGGTTCCTTGTCCCGCATATCCACGTTGGCCGGAGCGGTCACCTGCGCTCTCGCACTTGTCACCGGTACCGCCGTCGCCGCGTCGGCGGCGCCCTTCGACCAGGCCCCCGGGCTGGCCGAGGCGAAGGTCGCGCCCGTCGCCTGGACGCCGTGCAACCCCGACCCGAGCAAGCCGGACCCCGGCATCTACGACTGCGCCGTCTACCCCGTGCCGCTGGACTACGACAACCCGTCGGGCGAGAAGGTCGGCATCGCCATGATGCGGCGGCGCGCGAGCGACCCGTCGAAGCGGATCGGCTCGCTGTTCCTCAACCCCGGCGGGCCGGGCGGCAGCGGCTACCTGTGGGCGACGACCGCCCGCTTCGGCACCGAGGTGCAGTCCAAGTTCGACCTGGTCGGCTTCGACCCGCGCGGCGTGGCCCGGAGCAACCCGCTCAAGTGCTTCAAGACCCAGGAAGACGCGGACGCCGTCAACAACCGCATGGTCGGCGTGCCGGTCACCAAGGCCGAGATCAACGAGACGCTGGACGCGGACCAGGACTACACCGACGCGTGCAGCAAGAACGCCGGCCCGCTGATCGAGCACATGTCGACCATCAACGTGGTGCGCGACCTCGACCGGATGCGCCGCGCCGTCGGCGACTCCCAGCTCACCTTCGCCGGGTTCTCCTACGGCACCCTGATCGGTTCGACGTACGCCAACATGTACCCGAACAAGGTCCGCGCGATCATCGTCGACGGCAACGTCGATCCCAACCTGCGCCTGCACAACGGCATGGAGTACGACCGCCAGCGGGCGGGCGGCTTCGAGCTGGCCCTGGACGAGTTCCTGAAGCGCTGCCAGGCAGCCGGCGCCCCGCGCTGCGCCTTCGGCGAGGGTGACACCCGGGCCAAGTTCGACCAGCTCCGCGACCACCTGCGGACCAGCCCGATCACGCTGCCGAACGGCTCCCAGGTGACCCTGAGCACCTTCACCGGCGAGGTGGCCAGCGCCCTGTACTCGCAGGCCAAGCTGGCTCCGCTGGCCAAGTCGCTCCAGGCGACCTACCAGGTGTTCCAGAAGCCGAACGCGGCCGCCCTGCTGGCCCCGCAGGCGAACGTCTCCGACGAGGACGCCAACCTGCTCTCGGTGAACGTCCCGCGGGCGGCGCTGCGGGAGGCCCCGGTCGACTCCGAGTACAGCGCGGACGACTCGTACATGGCCGTCAACTGCCAGGACAAGCCGTACCCGTCCAACGACCGGGTGTTCGCGAACGCCGCCAAGACCTGGGAGAAGGAGTCGCCGACCTTCGGCCGCTACCAGGCCTTCGACGCGCCCGCGTGCGCGAGCTGGCCGGCCCCGGCCAGGGACGCCGAGCGCTTCTCCGGCCCGTGGAACAAGAAGACCTCCAACACCGTGATGGTGATCGGCAACCTCTACGACCCGGCCACCCAGTACAAGTTCGCCCAGCGGATGCAGGAGCAGCTGAGCAACGCCGTGCTGGTCAGCGTCGACTCGATCGAGCACTGCGCCGTCGGCCGCAGCAAGGCGCTGAACGATCTGGTCACCCGCTACCTGGTGGACGGCACCGCGCCGAAGCCCGGCCAGCTGCTGAAGCCGGACGCGGAGATCTTCCCGGCAGTCTGACGGAACTGCCCCCGGTGGCCCGGGGGACGAGGTGACGGTCGTGGTGGTCGGCGGTGCTGCCGGCCACCACGACCGTGCTTTTCGGGCGAGTTCCCGGACGGCCGGGACAATGCGGCAGAAGATCGTCATCGAACCTCCTGTGGGACGGATTCCGGCGCGTCGTCGGCGCGTTGTCGGCGACCATAGTCCAGGCCACTGACAATGGGCGTTCGCCGGGGCGCCCGAGGTCATGGGCGGGATGAATCACCGAAAATGACGTACTGTCACACTATTCATTAAGCGATTCCCGCCGCTTGATTTCCGTGTTAGCGTGCGGCCCGCCGGCTTCTCTCGGACTCGGGAAAGTGGGGACGGGTCATGCAGTGCGAATTCTCCCGGAGGGGATTCCTGGGCGGTGCCGGTGCGGCGGCCGCCGGGATCACCGTCGGTTCCACGGGCGAGGCGGCGGCCGAGGGCGCGCGCCGGGAGCTGCCGAAAGGGCGCTCGGTCCTGCCGGACGATCCCCGCTACCGGACCCTCAGCCAGGGCTTCAACCAGCGGTGGATCAGCAGCCCCGCGTACATCCGGCTGGTGGGCAACGAGGCGGACGCGGTCGCCGAGCTGAACCGCGCGCTGGACCACGGGCTGCGGCCGACGGTCCGCGGCGGCGGACACTGCTACGAGGGATTCGTCGACAACGACCGGGGCGTCATCCTCGACCTCGGCACGATGCGGGGCGTCGCCGCCTCGACGGACAAGTTCGGCCGGCCCACGTACGGCGTCGAGGGCGGCGCGACCAACTGGGACGTCTACACCACGCTGTTCCGGGAGTACGCCGTCACCCTGCCCGCCGGGTCCTGTTACTCGGTCGGTGCCGGCGGCCACGTCTGCGGCGGCGGGTACGGCCTGCTGTCCCGGCGGCACGGGCTCACCGTGGACCACCTCGTCCAGGTCGACGTGGTCACCGTCCGGGGCGGCACGGCCGTGGTGACGAGGGCGCACCGCGAGGACGCGGAGGGCTCGCCCGAGCGGGACCTCTTCTGGGCGCACACCGGCGGCGGTGGCGGGAACTTCGGGGTGGTGCTGCGGTACCACTTCGCGTCGGACGTGCCCCAGCCGCCACCGCGGGTCTGGCTGAGCAGCGTGGCCTGGCCCTGGGCCGAACTGCTGGAGCGCCCTGCCGACTTCGAGACGCTGGTGCGGAACTTCGGTGCCTTCATGGCCGAGCACAGCGGTCCGCAGGAGCAGGTGTACCAGGGGCTGTTCGCCATCCTCAAGCTCACCCACCACTCCAACGGGAACGTCGTCCTGTTCAGTCAGTGGGACGGCGAGGACCCGGCCCCGCTCGACGCCTTCGTGGCGGCCGTCGAGCGCGGGATGACGACGCCCGCGGCGGTGCAGACCCGGGCGGCCGGCGGGCTGTTCCTGCCCTACCCGGACAAGCGCCGCCAGATGCCGTGGTTCCAGGCCACCATGACGCTCAACCCCTCGGGGGACAACCAGCGCGGCAAGTACAAGTCGGCCTACCATCGGGAGCCGTTCAGCCCGGCGCAGATCGCCGCCTTCTGGGACTGGCTGGTGCGGGACGTCGAGGGGGTCGACCTCACCGACACGCTGGTCCAGATCGACTCCTACGGCTGCCGGATCAACACCCGCCGGCCCGAGGAGACGGCCGTCCCCCAGCGCGACTCGATCATGAAGCTCCAGTACCAGACGTACTGGACCGACCCGGGCCAGGACGACGAGCACCTGGCCTACCTCGGCGGGCTGTACCGGGACGTCTACCGGGAGACCGGCGGAGTCCCGGAGGTCGACACCGCGACGGACGGCGCGTACGTCAACTACCCGGACACCGACCTGGGCACCGCGAACCAGCCGGACCCGGCCTACCCGCGCCTCTACTACAAGGGCAACTACCCGCGGTTGCAGCGCACCAAGGCCCACTGGGACGGGGAGGAGGTGTTCCACCACGCCCAGTCGATCATCCCCGCGAAGGCCTGAGGCCGGGCGCCGACGTCCTGCCCGGGGCTGAGCGCCCGCGCCCGGCCCGGGGCCGGCCGACCGTCCAGGTCAGCGAGTGTGGGGACGCACCCCGCGCCCGCATCCCCGCGGCCGTGGCCCGGCTCAGCCCGACCCGTCCCGGCGGCCCGCTCCGCTACGCGGCCTGCTCGGCGACCTCGTCGAGGATCCGTCCGTCCCGGACCTCGATCACCCGGTCGGCGAGCCCCATCAGCGTCGGGTCATGGGTGGCGACCAGCACGGTGACGCCCTCGCTGCGCACCACCGCGCGCAGCAGCTCCATGATCGAGCGCCCGGTCTCCGAGTCCAGCTGACCGGTCGGCTCGTCGGCGATGATCAGGCTGGGCTCGTTGGCCAGCGCCCGGGCGATGGCGACGCGCTGCTGCTGGCCGCCGGAGAGCTCGCCGGGACGCTGGTTGGCGTGGTCGGCCAGGCCGACCAGGGCGAGCAGGGTGTGCGCGCGCTCCTCGCGCTCGGCGGCCGGGGCCTTGCGCAGCCGCATGGGAACGCCGACGTTCTCGGCGGCGGTGAGCATCGGGATCAGCCCGAAGGACTGGAAGACGAAGCCGATCCGCTCCCGCCGAAGGGCGAGCCGGCCGTCCTCGTCCAGCCCGGCGAGGTCGACGCCGTCCAGGGCGATGCTGCCGCCGGTCGGCGTGTCCAGGCCGCCGACCAGGTTGAGCAGGGTGGTCTTGCCGGAGCCGGACCGGCCCTTGAGCGCGGCGAGTTCGCCGCGGCCGACGGTGAACGAGACGCCGCGCAGGGCGTGTACGGCCCGCTCGCCGGTGCCGAAACTCCGGCGGAGGTCGGTCACGGCCACCATCGGCTGGGTGGTCGGGTCGGCGGTGGCGGCCTGATGCTGCGTCATGCGGCGTCCCCCTGTGGGCGTGGTAACCCGGTGAGGATCCGGGTCCCTTCGGTTCTACGGATATGGCTGCTCCGGTGGTTCACGTTCCCGGACGGTGAATCCGAGAAGTCGTGTCCCGCGCCAAAGGAGCTGACCGAAGCCGGAGTTGTGAAGTGTGCATGGCATTCGAGTGGGGGCATCCCCGGCCGTGGATGCTACCAATGATGGAATTTGCTCACTGCATACTTGATTCGCGCAAGTCCCTTCCGTTCCTCGATCGAATCTGACAGCATCGTCCGCTATCCGGCGACCGATTGCCGGTGATCAATGCACCGGTGTGCTCGCGATGTGTCCGTCTGTAGCAGATTTGTGCTCGGACCGGATCGATGAGCGAAGCCCCGGGATGCAACCGGGGATGTAAATCCGGGGGAGGAACTTGATGCTCGGCTTCGTCGTGCGCCGACTGCGCGGGCGAGTGCCGCTGGCTGCCGCCGTCCTGTTGGCGGTGCTGATCACCACGTCCGTGCTGACCGCCTTGGTGGCCTTCAACAGCAGCGTCGGTGAAGCCGGCCTGCGGCAGGCGCTCCAAGGGCCAGGTCACGCCCGGACCACGGTGGCGGTGACCGGCGAGCACGGACGCGACCAGCGGACGAAGGACGAGGAGGCGATCGCCGCCTACCGGCAGAAGCTCTTCGGCGATCTGCCCGTGCACACCGACAGCCTGACGCGCAGCCGTTCCTACGGCCTGCCGGGGTCGGCCGACACGGCGGCGGGCAGCGCGGGAGCGGGCAGCGCGGCCGCGGGCAACGCCCCCGGCGCCGCCGGAGCGGCCGCGTCGACCGGAACGGCGGCCCCGGCCCCCTCCGGCCAGACCCCCGGTGCCCAGTTCGACCTGACGGTCCTCGCCGACCTCGACCGGGAGCGGGTCCAACTGCTCGCCGGCGCCTGGCCGGCCGCCCCCACCGGGCCGGTCCAGTCCGCCGCCCCGGAGACGGCCGTCCCGCAGAGTCTGCTGCGGCGGCTCGGCCTGACCGAGCAGTCCCTGCCCGCAGAGGTCAGGCTCGCCGACCGGCTCGACGGCAAGTCCCTGACCGTCCGGATCACCGGCGTCTACCGGGCCGTCGACCCGACCGCCCCGTACTGGCGGATCGACCCGGTCGGAGGGCACGAGATCGAGGTCGGCGGCTTCACCACCTTCGGTCCGATGATGGTCGACCGGAGCGCCTTCACCACGGGGGGTCTGCTCCAGGGCAGCCTCGGCTGGTCGCTGGACGCCGACTTCTCCGGCGCCGACCAGGCCACCGCCCAGGCCGTCGGTGACCGCTCCCAGCGCCTCGCGGAGGAGCTCAGGAACACCGCCTCGCTCGGCGCGAAGACCGAACTGCCCGACATCATGCGCGAGTTGTCCGACAGCATGGTGGTCGCCCGGTCCACCCTGCTGATCGGCGCCCTCCAACTGGCCGTGCTCGCCGCGGCGGCCCTGCTGCTGGTCGTCCACCTGATCTCCGCCCGGCAGGAGTCCGAGAACGAGATGCTCGCCGCACGCGGCGCCTCGGCCCTCAGGCTCGGCTCCTTCACCGCCCTGGAGTCGCTGCTGCTGGCCCTGCCCGCAGCCGTGTTCGCGCCCCTGCTGACCCCGTTCCTGGTCCGCGCGCTGGCCGGCCTCGGCAGCGCCCACCAGGTCGACCTGGAGACCGGCATCAGCTGGGCGCTCTGGCCGGTGGCCGTGGTCTGCGCCCTCTCCTGCATCCTCCTGGCCACCGTGCCCAGCGTGGTGCGCGGCGTCGGCGCCGCCCTGCGCCGCCGGACCGGCCGCCGCCAGGCCGTGGTCTCCGGAGTCGCCCGCAACGGCGGCGACCTCGCCGTGCTCGCCCTGGCCGCGCTCGCCTACCAGCAGCTCGACCAGTACGGCGGCGGGCTGTCCCCCGACGCCTCCGGCCGGCTCGACGTCGACCTGCTGCTGGTCGCCACCCCGACGCTCGCTCTGTGCGCCGGCACCCTGGTGGTGCTGCGCGTGCTCCCGCTCGTCGCCCGGTTCGGCGCCCGCGCCGCCGCCAGGGGCC
>NZ_MSJQ01000284.1 GCF_014596515.1 Streptomyces sp. CBMA156 | reverse complement strand
GCGGCGCGCAGGTCGAGGCGGAGCAGCGGCCAGTCGCGGCCGGGGCGCAGCCGTTGGCGGGGCGTGCCGTCCGGGCCGGTGACGACGACGGCGCTGAGCGCGTCCGCCTCGGCCACGGCCTGCCTCAGCGCCTGCTCGAACCGGTCCTCGTCGAGCGGGCCGGTGATCTCGACGGCGTCGCCGGTGTTGTAGACCGGGCTGGCCGGGTCGAGCGCCTGGGCGTACCAGATGGCGGCCTGGGCGGCGAGCAGGGGGATGTCGTCGGTCTGGCTGTCGGCGATCTGGGTTTCGACGGCAGGCATGGGGTGGAGAGCTCCTCGGGGATCCGGAACGCCTTACTTAGGTTAGCCTAATCTAACTTCATATGATCTGGTCAACGGCCTCGCACGGCCGGGCCCCTGACACCCCGGAGGCGCCCCATGTCCCCGACCGAGCCGCTGCCGCAGGGCACCGGACCCACCGCCGCCAAGGAGGCCGTGCGCACGCGCGTCCTCGCCCTGCGGACGGAACTGCTCGCGCTCAGCCGGCGCATCCACGCCCACCCCGAGACCGCCTTCGAGGAACACCTGGCGGCCGCCTGGTGCACCGAACTGCTGCGCGGGCACGGCTACTCGGTCACCGCGCCCGCACACGGCCTGGCCACCGCGTTCGACGCGCGCCTCGGCAGCGGTCCGGTCACCGTCGCCCTGGTCTGCGAGTACGACGCGCTGCCCGGGCTCGGCCATGCCTGCGGGCACAACCTGATCGCCGCCGCCGGGATCGGCGCGGCCCTCGGGCTCGCCCCGTACGCGGACGAACTCGGGCTCACCGTACGGGTGATCGGCGCGCCGGCCGAGGAGCGCGGGGCCGGCAAGGCCCTGCTGCTGGAGGCCGGGGCGTTCGACGGGGTGGACGCCGCGATGATGGTCCACCCCTGCCCGGTCGAGGTCGCCGACTTCCGCTCCTTCGCCCTCGGCACCCTGTCCGTCCGCTACACCGGGCGGGCCGCCCACCCGAGCCTCGACCCGCACCGGGGACGCAACGCCGCCGACGCGCTCACCGTCGCCCAGGTCGCGATCGGGCTGCTGCGCCAGCAACTCCCCCCGCAGTGGCGGGTGCACGGCATCACCACGGCGGCCGGGACGGCGCCGAACCTGATACCGGACAGCGCGAGCGCCGAGTACGAGATCCGGGCCTCGGCGGCCGAGGACCTCGCCGAACTGCGCTCCCGGGTCGAGGACTGCTTCCGCGCCGGGGCACTCGCCACCGGGTGCGAGGTGGAACTGACCCGGCCCGAGCCTGACTACCTGGACATGCGCTCCGACCCCCGGCTGCTGGCCCTGTGGCGGGCCAACGCGGCGGCGCTCGGCCGGCCGGAGCCGGTCGAGAGCGGACCCTTCGCCTGTACGGACATGGGGAACGTGTCGCACGCGGTGCCGTCGATCCATCCGGTGCTGGACATCACGGGCGGCACCTGTGCTCCGCACGAGGCGGCGTTCGCCGAGGCGGCGCTGGGCGCGGAGGCGGAGCGGGCGGTGCTGGACGGCGCGGTGGCGATGGCCTGGACGGCGGTGGACCTGACGGCGGGCGAGGCGGCGGGCCAAGCAGCGGGCCGGGCGGCGGCCGAGCCGCGCTGACCGGCACTGACCGGCGGGTGACGGCCGACAACTTTCAGCAGACAGATGATGAAATCTGTTCGCTGAAAGTTGTCACTTGAAACCCGGCCCTCACCCGCCGAGCAGCGCCCCGGGCGCGACCCGTACCGCCGTCACGCCCAGCTCCCGCACCAGCGCCCCGACCTCGCCCTCCTGCCACGGATCGGCGAGCACCACCGCGGCACCCGTCCGCAGCGGCCACAGGTACTCCCAGAGCGGCAGGCCCAGGTGCAGCACCCGGTCGCCCGGACCGAGCGGGTGGTCCGCCTGGAGCTCGCGCACCCGGCGGTCCGCCTCGGCATGGGTGAGCCGGACGGCGGTCGGGCGCCCGCCCGGGCCGTACCCGACGCAGAGCAGGTGCTGCGGGGTCAGCGCCCTGGGCGGGTCGGTGGGCAGCTCGCCCGCCGTCTCCAGCCCGTCGAGCGCCCCCGGCACCCCCTCCCCCAGCACGCAGACCGGAGCGTTCTCCGCGAGCAGCCGCTCCCGCCGCCCCGGGGTGTCGGCCGGGTCCAGCGGCAGGTACGCCGCACCCGACTTCACCACCGCGAGCAGCGTCGTCAGCAGCTCGGCCGGACGGCGGGCAGGCCCCAGGCCGACCACCGTGCCCGGACGGGCCCCGCGGGCGGCCAGGGCCCGCGCCAGCCGGTTCGCCGAGGCGTTCAGCTCGCGGTAGCTGACGGTCCCCCCGCCGGCGAGCACCAGCGCCGGCGCGTCCGGCGTCCGGGCGGCCTGCGCCTCGACCGGTCCCACCGCGGTGGTCGCCGGGTACCGCACCGTACGTCTGGGCAGCGGCGGCAGCTCCGGCACCGCGGCTGGCGCCTCCCCCAGGACCGCCTCCCGGACCCCGGCGGCCATCACGCCGCACCCAGCAGCTCGGCCCAGGCCTCGATCGCCGGGCGCTCCGCGAGCTGGACGAACGCCACCTCGGCCCCCTGCTCCTGCCAGCGCCCGGCGAGCGTCATCAGCCGGATGGAGTCCAGCCCCCAGTCGACCAGGTTCTCGTCCAGCGGGATCTCCGCCGGGTCCTCCCCGAGCAGGTCGGCGACCTCGGCCCTGATCCGCTCCACCGTGAAACCCATGCCCGTCACTTCCCGCCCACCCCTTCGAGCACGTCGGCATCCGAACCACCCGCGGCGCCGGCCGGCTCCGCGGTCACGCCCAGCGCCCCGAGCACGGCCCGCGCCGTGTCGACCATCCCGCAGCGCCCGGCCACCCAGGCCAGTGCGCCGCGGTGCTCCTCCGGGCCGAAGTCGGCGACCGCGTCGGCCACCACGAAGGCCTGCACGTCCCGCATCCAGGCGTCGCAGGCGGTGGCCTGGACCCCGATGTGCGCGTACACCCCGGTGATCACCAGCTGGTCCCGCCCCTGCTCGCGCAGCAGCCGCTCCAGCTCGGTGCGCACGAAGGCGCTGTACTTCCACTTGGTGAGCACGGTGTCGCCCGGCGCCGGGGCGACGGCGTCGGCGATCGCGGTGGCCCGCGGATCGTCCGGGATGCCGGGGCCCCAGAAGTCCTGCTGCAGCCCGCGCTCGGCCGGGCTCTGCCCGCCGAGCTGCGCCGAGTACACGACCGGGACGCCGGCGGCGCGCGCCGCGTCGGCCAACGCCGCGACGTTGCCGAGGAGTTCGGGCACCGGGGCGGCCCCGGCGTCGTAGGCGCCCAGGAAGTGGTTCTGGAGGTCGTGCACCAGCAGGACGGCGCGCGCCGGGTCCACCGTCCAGGCGACCCGGTTGGCGGGCAGTTCCTCGGCGGCGGGCAGGGGATAGCGGGGAATGCGGGGCAGGCCCACGGTGGTGTTCCTTAACTGGAGGGCGGTGGCCGACGGGATCAGCCGGCGGTCAGGGAGGCCGCGATCGCGGCGCGCAGGTCCTTCTTGCTCACCTTCCCGATCCCGGTGGCCGGGAAGGCCGCGACGAACTCGACCCGGTCGGGCACCTTGTACTCGGCGAGCCCGCGCTGCCGCACGAACCGCTTCAACTCGACGCCCTTCGGGGGTTTCTCACGGTTCTCGGCACGCAGCACCACATAGGCGCAGGTGCGCTCGCCCAGGTACGGGTCGGGCATCGACACCACCGCCGCGTCGTGCACCGCGGGGTGCGCGAGCAGGTGGTTCTCGATCTCCTCGGCGGCGACCTTCTCGCCGCCCCGGTTGATCTGGTCCTTGGCCCGCCCCTCGACCACCAGGTGGCCGGTCGGGGTGCGCCTGACCAGGTCCCCGGTGCGGTAGAAACCGTCCGCGGTGAAGGAGCCGGCGTTGTGCCCGGGCGCGTTCCAGTAGCCGCGGATGGTGTACGGGCCGCGGGTGAGCAGGTGGCCGGTGGCACCGTCGGGCAGGTCCCGGTCCTGGTCGTCCACCACCCGTACCTCGTCGTCCGGCGAGATCGGCCGGCCCTGGGTGGTGGTGATCAGCTCCTCCGGGTCGTCCAGCCGGGTGTAGTTGACCAGCCCCTCGGCCATCCCGAACACCTGCTGGAGCGTGCAGCCCAGCACCGGGCGCACCCGCCGGGCCGCCTCCTCGCTGAACTTGGCGCCGCCGACCAGCAGCACCTCCAGGCTCTCGTACCCGCGGACACCGCGCTCGGCGGCGTCCATCCAGAGCAGGGCGAGCGGAGGCACCAGCCCGGTGATGGTCACGCCCTCGCGCTCGATCAGCGGGAAGGCCGTCTCCGGGGCGGGCTGCGGGCAGAGCACCACCCGGCCGCCGGCGTACAGCGTGCCGAGCGAACCCGGCGAGCTGAGCGGGAAGTTGTGGGCGGCGGGCAGCACGCACAGGTACACGCTGTCCGGGTCCTGGCCGCACAGTTCGACCGAGCCGCGCAGCGAGTAGATGTAGTCGTCGTGGGTGCGCGGGATCAGCTTCGGCACGCCGGTGCTGCCGCCGGAGAGCTGGAGAAAGGCGACGTCCCCGGGGCCCGGCTCCCCGCCGAAGGCCTCGGGCCCGGGCCCGTCGCAGGGCACGTCGGCGAGCCGGACGTGCTCCCCCGGGTCCTCCCCGGCCACCAGCACCAGACGCAGCGCGGGGTTCTCCGACCGCACCCGGGTGGCGAGTTCGCGGTAGTCGTGGCCGCCCTCGACGGCCGGCACCACGTACGCGGCGGCCTCGGTGAAGGAGCAGAAGTACCCGATCTCGGCGTACCGGTGGGCGGGCAGCGCGAAGACCGGCAGCGCGCCGATCCGGAACAGCGCGAAGACGACCTCGAAGAACTCGGCGGCGTTGGGCAGCTGGACCACCACGCGGTCCCCGGCCCGGATGCCGCGGGCGAGCAGTCCGGCGGCCATCAGGTCGGCCCTGCGGTCGAGTTCGGCGTACGTCCAGCGCCGCTCCGCCGAGGCGACCGAGTGGCCGCCCGGGTCGACGACGGCGATCCGCTCGCCGTGGGCGGCGGCGCGCTCGCGCAGCATCCGCCCGAAGGTCTCGCCGCGCCAGTACCCGGCGGCCCGGTAGCGCTCGGCGAACTCGGCGGGGTACGGGGTGAATCCGGCGAGAACGGTCTCCAGCGGCGTCACCGGGCCACCCCCGCGGCGTCCAGGAAGGTGCGGAACTTGGCGCTGGTCTCGGCGAGTTCGGCCTCCGGCCGGGACTGCTCGACCACCCCGGCGCCGGCGTACACCCGCAGGGTGCGCTCCTCCGCCTCCGCACACCGGATGGTGACCACCCACTCGCCGTCGCCGCTCGCGTCCTCCCAGCCGACCATGCCGGTGTAGAGGCCCCGGTCGAACGGCTCGACCTCGCCGATCACCCGGCGCGCGACGTCCGTCGGCGTGCCGCAGACCGCCGGGGTGGGGTGCAGCGCGCAGGCCAGCTCCAGGGCGGAGACGGCGGGGTCTGCCAGCTCGCCGCGGATCGTGGTGGCCAGGTGCCACATCGCCGCCGTCCGCACCAGGGTGGGCCGTTCGGGCACCTCCAGGGTGCGGCAGTACGGCGCCAGCGCCTCGCGGATGGCGTCCACCACGACGGCGTGCTCGTGCAGGTCCTTGGGCGACTCCAGCAGCGCGGCGGCGCGCCGGACGTCCTCGCCGAGGTCCTCGCTGCGCGGCACCGAACCGGCCAGCGGGTTGGCCAGCACGGCCGTTCCCCGCCGGGAGAGCAGGAGTTCGGGGCTGGCACCGATCAGGGTGCGACCCTCGCCGGCCGGGACGGCGAAGGTGTAGCCGCCCGGGTCGCGGCGGGCCAGCCGCTGGAGGATGGCGGGCAGGTCGAACGGCTCGGCGGCGCTCAGCTCCAGCGTCCGCGCCAGCACCACCTTGCTCAACTCCCCGCCGCGCAGCCGCTCGACGGCCGCCGCGACGCCGGCGCCGTACGCCTCGGGCGCGGGCACCGGGCGGATCCGCCAGTCGGTCCGCTCGGCCTGCGGCGCGGGCAGGGCGATCAGCGGGTCGTCACCCAGGGCCCCCGCGGTGCGGACCCTGGCAGGGACGGCGAGTTCGACTCGGCTGTCCCGGTCGAACGCCACCGCGCCCACCACCAGGGGCCGTTCGACCCCGGCCCGGCCCGCCTCGGCCAGCGTCTCGGCGACCCGTACGGGCAGCGGACGCCCGTCCTGCGGCACCCGGGCGTGCACGCCGGAGCCGAGCAGGGTGCGGGTCGGCGAGGCGAAGAACGCCTCGTCGGAGCCCGCCCGGTACTGGCCGAGCAGTCCGCTGGCCGCACCGATGACGGCGTGGTCCTGGCTCCCGGCAAGGGAGTTCGCCGGGGCCCCGGGCCCGGCGGGTATCGGGCCGGCAGGGGCGTGGTGCACCGTGGTCACGGTGGTTTCTCCAGTCTGGGACGGTTCTTCGGGAAGGCGAGGAGGAGGGACGGGCGGGCGGACGGGCGGAGCGGCGGGCGCGAGCGGTACGGCTCAGGCGCGCAGGGTCGCGCCGCCGTCGACGTACAGGTCGTGCATGGTGATGTGCCGCGCCCGTTCGGAGGCCAGGAACACCACGGCCTCCGCGATGTCGGCGGGCGCGGCGATCCGCCCGAGCGGGATGCCGACCCGCCAGGCGCTCGGATCGCCCTCGATCACCCGGCGTTCGGCCGCCTCGGCGTCCTCGCCCCACAGCGCGCGCTGCATCTCGGTGTCGGTCGAGCCGGGCGACACCACGTTGCACCGCACCCCGGACCTGGCCAGTTCCAGCCCCAGGCAACGGGTGAACATGGTGGCCGCCGCCTTGGACGCCGCGTAGGCGGCCATCCCGGCCCGCGGCACACCGGCGGCGTTGGAGCCGACGGTCACGATCGCCCCGCGCCCGCGGGCCGCCATCAGACGGCCGACGGCGCGGCCGGTGTGGAAGACGCCGGTGGTGTTGACGGCGAAGGTGTCCGCCCAGTCGGCGTCGGTGAGTTCGACGACCGGAGCGGTGCGCAGGATTCCCGCGACGTTCACCAGCGTGGCGATCGGGCCGAGCCGGCCCTCGACCGACTCCACGGTGTCGGCCACGGCCCGGGCGTCGGAGACGTCCAGGACGTACGAGCGCACGGACGGAAGCTCGGCGGCCAGGGCTTCGAGCGCACCGGGGTTGCGGTCCACCGCGGCGACGACGGCACCCTCGGCCGCCAGCGCCCGGGCCACGGCCGCACCGATGCCCTGCCCGGCCCCGGTGACCATGGCGACGGCACCGGCGAATTCGGACTGTTGCTGCACAGGACATCCCCTCCGACCAGCAAGATTAGGCTAGGCTAACCTAACACAGCTGTTCGCCCGCGCCGAGAGTCTGTGCGAACGTCAACTCACTCCGGAGGCCCCGCACCGGACGCCCCGCACCGGATTCCGAACCCGGATTCCGGCGCCCGGTCGGTGCCGGGCCGGGGCGCGGACCCGCGCACGGCGCCGTCCAGGAGACCGGACACGGCGAGGCCGCCCGCCCCGAGTGGGGCGGACGGCCTCGGCGCCCTCTTCGGCGCCCTCTTCGGCGTCCTCTTCGGCGTCCTCTTCGGCGTTCTTCCGCTGCGGCGCCGCGGGCTCCTACGGCAGGCGGCTCGCGAGGATCAGCGCGCAGCCGTCGACCGGCAGGCCTGCCGGCTCCATCGGCTTGACGCCACAGGAGCCCGGCACGGCTGGGGAGTTGTGCTCGCGGACGGCCCGGGGGGCGTGGCCGTGGCGCTCCCCCACGGTGTTCCGGCACAGTGTTCCGACGGCCGGGCGGTTCCTCGAACTCGGCACAGAGGCGGGCGCGTCGAGGGTGGTGACCGCAGGCTCCCGGTGGGCGGCTGCGGGGCGGCGGCGTCGACCTCGCCGGGGGCGGATCCGGTCGGCCGTCAGTTCCCGGTGTCCGCCCACGGCGGGCACGCTAGCTAGCGCGGTGCGGCGGGGGTGGTCGCAGCCTTCGCCGGGCCCGAGGGGGCCTTCGTGGGGGCCGTGGACGGGGGAGCGGCGGGGGTCGTCTGGGCGGTGCCGGGAGCCCCCGGCGCCGGGGCGAGCCCGGTGCAGCCGCGCAGGCCGTCACGGCGCTTGAGGGCGGCCTCGGCGGTGGCGCCGGTGACCGGCTCCGGGATGCCCTTGTCGTCGATGGTGGCCGGGGTGAACACCTCGCCGGTCACCTTGCCGTCGGCGGTGAGGGTGAGGGTGGTGACGCCGGTCTCGTTGGAGTTGGCGTAGTTGGAGGTGCCGTACCAGAGGAAGTTGCCGAATCCGTACCCGACGTAGGTGTTGCCGAGCATGCCCGAGCCCACCATGGTGTGCGCGTGGGTGCCGACCACGGCGGTGGCGCCGGCGGTGGCGAGCTTCTTGGCGATGGTGGTCTGCGGACCGGTCGGACAGGCCTTGCCCTCGTCGCCCCAGTGCAGGTAGACGAGCACCACCGGGGCCTGCTGCTTGGCCGTCTCCACCGCCTTGACCAGCGCCGGGACGTCCAGCGCCGAGGCGATGCCCGGCTTGTTGGCGCCCGCCCGCCACTTCTGGTTGGTGAGGTCCTCGACCTGGCTCGCGGCGACCACCGCGACCTTCACCCCGCGCACGGTGGTGACGTACGGGGCGTACGCCTCCTTGGCGTTGCGCCCGACGCCGACCACCGGGATCGGCGAGGAGTCCTTGGCGGCGAGGGTGTCGGTGAGGCCGTCGGCGCCGAAGTCCACGGCGTGGTTGTTGGCCATCGAGACGACGTCGACGCCTGACTCCTTGAGCGCAGGGAGTGCCTTGGGCGAGGTGCGGAAGGTGTACGTCTTCGGCTCGGGGGCACCGCGCCCGGTGATCGCGGTCTCCAGGTTGAGGACGGACAGGTCGGCGTCGGCCAGGGTGCGGGATATCGGGCCGAGCGCCGGCTCGCCCGGCTGGACGGCCAGCCGGGCCTCGGTGCGGCCCTCGAAGTGGACGTCCCCGGCGAAGGCGACGGTGATGGTGCCGTCGGGCCGGGGCGGGGCGCTCTTGCCCGGGGCGGTGCCGGAGGGCGAGCCGTCCGTCGCCGAGGACGCGGTCGGCGGGGCGGGTGCGGCGGAGGCCGGGGCCGGGTCGGGGTCGTCCGGCCCGCAGGCGGCGACGGCGGTCAGTCCGACGAACAGCGCGACGGCGGCCGCGGCACGGCGCATGAGTGAAGTCCCCCCGAGGATGATCCAAGAGCGGTCAGCCTACGCCACCGAATCACCACCGCCTGGACCCGATCCCACAACATTCCGGCCACAAAAGGGCGCTGGCGGACGCGGCCCCGTGACGCCGCGCGAACCCGGCCCGGACGGCTGTCCCGGCCCGCCTACCCTGCCCGGGGCCGCTGCCCTGGCCCGCCCGTCCCAATCGTCCCGCCCGACCGGGCCATCCCGTCCCTGGCGCGGAGGCGGGCGGGGCGCGCAGCGTGGGTGTAGAGGGGGCAGGCTTCGTACCGAGGGCCCGGAGGTGTGACGTGATGGGCAGCAACCGATCCCCCGCCGTGGGCGGCGCCCCGTCCCCCGCCGTGAGCGGCAGCCGGGCCTCCCCCGCCCGGGAGCGCCGGATCGTGGTCGGGATCGACGGTTCCGAGCCGTCGAAGGCGGCCCTGCGCTGGGCGGTCGGCCAGGCCGTGCTGACCGGTGCGACGGTGCACGCGGTGGCGGCCTGGGAGTACCCCTCCCTGTACGGGTGGTTCGCGCCGATGGTGGACGACGGCTTCGAGCGCACCGCCCGTCGCACGCTGAGCGCGGAGATCAACGAGATCCTCGGCCCGGACCGCCCGGTGGAGGTCCGGGAGAGCCTGGTGCTCGGCCATGCCGCCGAGGTGCTGCTGGACGCGGCCGAGGCCGCCGACCTGCTGGTGCTGGGCAGCCGCGGCCGGGGGACCTTCGCCCGGACGCTGCTCGGCTCGGTGTCCACCCGCTGCGCGGTGCACGGGGCCTGCCCGGTGGTGATCATCCGCTCCGGCGGGACGGCCACCGGCCCGCCCCGGTCCGTCACCACCATCACCGGTGCCGGTGCCGGTGCCGCCACGGGCTCCGGACAGCCGGCCCCCGGTGCCGTGCGCACCAAGGACTGGCAACTCAGCCTGCACGTGGTCGAGGACGCCGACACCACCCGGGTGCACGCCGTGCTGGACGCCGACGGGAACGTCCTGCACAGCGACGCCCGCTCCCGCCGCAACCCGGGGGACGCCCCGGTCCCGGAGGTCGGCGACGAGTTCGCCGTCGGCCGTGCCCTGGTGGACCTCGGCCACCAGTTGCTGCGCGCCGGTGTCCACGGCGCCACCGGGCCCACCGGGGAGTGAGCGCCGGGCCCGCGGTGTGCGCACCGACCGGGCGGGTGCGCCATGCTGAATCGCCGCACCGCCCCTCCCGCGCCCCGACCGGAAGAGCCCGCACCCCGCCATGGACACCAGCCCGGCCCCCGAAACCCCGGCCCCCGACGGAAGCCACTCCCCCGCTCCGTCGTCCGACTCCGCCCCGGGCCTCGTCCCGGACCCCACCGCGGACCCTGACTTCACCGCCGCCGAGCGTGCCCGGGGCCGGGCGCTCCGCCGGGCCCAGCTGCCGTGGGCGCTGGGCGGGCGGCTGGCGGGCCTGGCGCTGACCCTGCTGCTCGGCCTCACCCCGGCCGGCGCCGCCCTGGTGACGGCCGTCGGCGGCCGGCTCGGCGGTTCCAGGACGGCCGAGGTACTGGCCGGCGCGGCGGCCCTGGTGCTGCTCGGCCAGGCGCTGCAACTGCCGTTCGGAGCCGGGGCGCGGACCGTCCGGGCCAGGTACGGGCTGGTGACCCAGGGCTGGGCCGGCTGGGCGCTGGACGCCGTACGCGGTCTCGCCCTCACCCTCGTCCTCGTCCTCCCGCTCGCGCTCGGGCTGTTCGCGCTGACCGCCTGGTCCCCGCAGCGCTGGTGGCTGCCGGCGGCGGGCGCGGCCGCGCTGCTGACGGCCGCGCTCTCCTTCCTCCACCCGCTGCTGATCGAGCCGGTGTTCAACCGCTTCTCCCCGATGCCCCCGGGCGACCTGCGCACCGCCCTGCTGGCACTGGCCGAGCGGGACGGCGTCCGGGTCCGGGACGTCCTGGTGGCGGACGCCTCCCGCCGCACCACCGCGCTCAACGCGTACGTCTCCGGGTTCGGGGCGACCCGCAGGATCGTCGCGTACGACACGCTGCTCACCACCGCCACGCCGCGCGAGGTGGAGCTGGTGGTCGCGCACGAGCTGGGCCACGTGAAGCACCGGGACGTGCCGGTCGGCACCGCGCTCGGCGCGCTCGGCGCGGCCGTCGCGGTGGCCGCCCTCGGACTGCTGTCGGCCTGGCGCCCGCTGCTGGACGCCGCCGGGACGACGGACGCCGCGGACCCCAGGGCGCTGCCGCTGCTGGCGGCGCTCGCGGCGCTGCTGGGCGTGCTGTCGGGGCCGCTACAGTGCGCGGTGAGCCGCCGGATCGAGGCCAGGGCGGACCGGCACGCGCTCGAACTGACCGATGACGCCGAGCAGTTCGTGGCGATGCAGCGCAGACTGGCGGTGGCGAACGTCTCCGATGTCGACCCGCCGAGGGTGCTTGAGCTACTGTTCGCCACTCACCCGAGTGCGACCAGTCGGATCGCCGCTGCCCGCGTCTGGCAGGCCACACCGGAGCGGCGAGCGCCGGAGCGACGCGCGACCCCGGGCGAATCCGTTGTATAGTGCAACAAATATCGAGGAGGTAGGAACGCCGTGCCCGGCCGCCAGTCGTCCATCGAGACCATCCAGCGCGAGCTGACCGCCTTCGCCCGCCGCGCCCGGCACAAGGCCTCCCAGCTGCACCCCGACCTCTCCCTGGTCACCTACAGCATCCTCGACCTGATCACCGAGCGCGGCGGCTGCCGGGCCGCCGACGTGGCCGCGCACTTCATGCTCGACAAGTCCACCGTCAGCCGTCAGGTCACCGCGCTGGAGAAGCTCGGCCTGCTGGCCCGCGAGACCGACCCGGACGACCAGCGCGGCCAGATCCTGCGCGCCACCGAGGCCGGGCTCACCCTGCTGCGGGACGCCAACGAGCAGCGCCGCCTCTCCTTCACCGCGCGCTTCACCGAGTGGTCCGACGACGACGTCGCCCGCTTCGCCGCCTACCTGGCCCGCTACGGCGACGAGGGCTGAGGAAGGCCGAAGAGGGCCCCGGCAACCGGCCGGAGAACGGCCGGTGCGGCGCCTCCGGGTGCGCCCCGACACCTCCACGGTGTACAGAGGAGGAGTGCCCCTCCGGCAGCGTCCCGATGCGCCGCACCCACCCCCCGCGCCGCACCCACCCGACCGCCGCCGCGCCTGGCGGCCCGACCGCCGGGTGCTGACGGCGCTCACCCTCGCGCTGATCGTGCTGATCACCGTGGTCGACATCCTCTCCCCGCCGGAGATCCACCTCGGACCGCTGCTGATCGTCGCCCCCGCCCTCACCGCCTCCTTCGCCGGCCCCCGGGCCACCGCCTGGGTCGCCGCGCTCGCGTTCGCCGCGCTGACCTTCATCGGCGCCGTCCGCGACAGTCTGACCAGCGCCAACATCGAGACCCAGCTGAGCGCGCAGCTGATCGTCTCGGTCCTGATCGTCGGACTGCGGGTGCTGCGCGAGCGGCACGAACGGGAGCTGGCCCGGGTGCGCTCGGTGTCCGAGGCCGCCCAGCGGGTGCTGCTGCGCCCGCTGCCGGAGCGGATCGGGCCGCTGCACCTGGCCTCCGTCTACCTGGCCGCCGAGGCCGAGGCCCAGGTCGGCGGCGACCTGTACGCGGCCGCCCGGACCGCCACCGGCACCCGGCTGCTGGTCGGCGACGTGCGCGGCAAGGGCCTGTCCTCGCTCGGCGACGCGGCCCTGCTGCTCGGCGCCTTCCGCGCCGCCGCGCACCTGCACGCCGAGCTGCCCGACCTGGCCGCCTACCTGGACGGCAGCGTCAGCTGGGACCTCGCCCAGCTCGCCGAACAGTCCCGGCGGGACCGGTGGGACCGGCAGGACTCACGGGCCGCACGGGATGGACGGGACCGGCAGCCCCGGCCGACGCTGTCCGCACTGGCCCGTCCGGCGCCCGAGGAACCGCCCGAGGAGAGCAGCGAGTCCGGGGAGTCCTTCATCACCGCGGTGCTGCTCGACATCCCCGACGACGGCTCCCCTGTCCGCCTGATCGACTGCGGCCATCCGCCGCCACTGCTGCTGAGCGACGGCGGCATCACCACCCTGGCCGCCCGCCATCCCGCCCCGCCGCTGGGCCTCGGCGAGCTCGCGCCGGTGCGGTACGAGGTGGAGACCGTCCCGTTCCACCCCGGCGACCGGCTGCTGATCTACACCGACGGCGTGATCGAGGCCCGCGACGCCCAGCGGCGCTTCTACCCGCTCACCGAACGCGTCGCCGCCTGGCGCGCCGAACGCCCCGCCGCCCTGCTCCACCACCTCCGCCGCGATCTGCTCGCCCACGTCGGCGGCCGGCTGGACGACGACGCGGCCATGGTCGTGGTCGAGCGGCTGTGGTGAGGGACCGCGGACGGCCCCGCGGCCGACGACGGACAGGCGGACAGGCGGACAGACGGACAGACGGACAGACGGACAGGTCGAGGCTCCCCGACGACGGGTAACAGATGACAGATTTCAACTTCTGAAATCTGTCATCTGTCATCCGTTATCTGTTGGCCGTTATCTGTTACCCGTCGACTGTCATCTGTCCTCCGAGCGCGCTACGGCCGGTACGGCAGTTGCGGCACGTCGAAGCAGTTCGTCGTCATCGACGGCACCTGGGTGACCCAGCCGCCCTGCCCGCCGTGGGCCGAGTCCTGCCAGCGGGCGGCGTTCAGGCAGGCCCGGGTCAGACCGGAGGGCGGCGGCTGCGGGACGAAGGAGGCGGGCAGGATCAGCCCGTGCGCGTCGTACGGCTCGGTGCGGTTCATGAACGCCTCGACGCAGGAGCGGGTCGGTGCGGCGCCGCAGGAAACCAGAGCGTCGGTCAGCCACTGCGCGCCCGCCCAGCCCTCCAGCTCCCAGGCGGACAGCCGGGCCGCCCGGTCCGGCTGGTAACGGGCCATCGCGGTACGGAAGTCGTGCACCGCCGGGTACTGCTCGTCCTCGTAGTTCAGGCTCGACGAGGTCGCCCACAGCGCGTTGCGGCAGTTCGGCGAGGAGGCATAGTCGGTGCGCACCGACTCCGACCAGTTCTGCACGGTGGTGACCTTCGCCGCCACCGTCACCCCGGCCTCGTCCAGCGCCCGGCACAGTGCCGCGTTACCCCGGGAGTCCATCGCGTCGAACAGCAGCTGTGAGCCGTCGGCGTGCACGGCCGCGGCCACCGCCTGGAAGTTCGGCAGGGCGAAGTCCACCGTCTGGAGCAGCACCCGGTACCCCTCGGCCTCCAGTCCGGCCTTCAGCTGCCCGGCGTACCGGGCCGAGTCGGCCTGGTTGTACGCGACCACGGCGGCGCTGGTCGCGCCCACGCGCTGCTTGAAGAAGCGGAACACCTCGGTGCTCTGGTAGAGCGTCCCGTTCCACCCGACCGACCGACCGTCGCGCGGGGCGGCGCTGCCGTAGATCCCGTACAGGTGCGGCCAGCGGTCGTACTCGGTGCCGATCGGCTGGCCTCCGACGTCCGGCACCGCCTTGCCGCTCACGTACGCGGCACCCGCGTGGTCGAGGACGCTGCCGCTGACGAACGCGAAGACGTGCGCCTGGTCGATCAGCCGGTGCACGCAGTCCTGGTTGCCCACCCCGCTGCCGCCGTCGTCGCAGGTCACCAGCCGTACCGTGCGCCCGTGCAGGCCGCCGCGGTCGTTGAGGGCCTGGAAGAAGGCCTGGGCTCCGTAGCGCGGACCGCTGAACACCTCGCTGCCGACCGGGCTGGTGAGCGAGGTGACGATGCCGATCCTGATCTCGGTGGCGGTGACACCGGTGTCGGAGGCGGGGTTCCCCCCACTCCCGGTGGCGCCGGGAGTGGGGCGGGCGGTGAAGGCCTCGTCGGGCAGCCGGGTGCCGCAGCCGGCGAGCGGCACGAGGGTCAGCAGGAGCGCAGCGGCGATGGCGACGGCGGAGCGGTTCGGGCGGACCGCCGCCTGGACACGGCCGGGCCACCGACGCGGGAGCGCGTCGGTGGCCCGGCGACGCGACGGGGCGGTCGGCCGCATCCGGTCAGCTGCAACCGGGGATCGGGGTGGCGGTGGCGCCGCCGGCCTGGGTGAGCAGGCCGCACAGAGTCGACCGGGACACCTTCCAGGTGCCGTTGTCGAGAACGGACGGCGGCCGCCCGGGGGCAGCGGGTGCGGAGGAGGCTGGACGACACGACGGGGCTCCTTTCCACGGGAGCCCGGACGACCCCCGATCGCGGTGCCACCACGATGACCCCCGTACCCCCTCCCGCACATGTACCGAACGGCACACCCCGAGCGGCGACACCCCCGTCGACCCCGGCCCACCCCTGCCGATCGGCAGGGGCAGACGCAGGGAAACGGGCAGGCGCAGGGGCAGGACACCCGGCGTCAGGCCGTCAGGCCACGCCCCGCACGTACGGCGTCGTCGTGCTCAGCCAGGCGAAGCCGAGGCGCTGGAGGATGGGACGGCTCTGGTCGCTCGCGTCGACCTGGAGGTACTGGTAGCCGAGGTCGGCCGCGAGGCGGGCGCGGTGAGCGACGAGGGCGCGGTAGATGCCCCGGCCGCGCCACTCCGGCGCGGTGCCGCCGCCCCAGAGCCCGGCGAACCCGGTGCCCGGGATCAGCTCCATCCGGGCGCCGCTGACCGGACGGTCCCCGGCCATCGCGACGACCATGCTGACCGTCTCGGTGCCCGCTCGCAGCTGGTCGAGCATCCGCTCGCGCAGGCCGGGGTGCTCCGCGCCGAAGGCCAGGGCATGGGCCTCCATCAGCAGCTCCACCCCGGCCGGGTCCGTCACCGGGAGCAGCCGGACGCCCTCGGGCAGCGCGGAATCGGTGGGCAGGTCGGCGATCCGGGCGATCATCAGCGCCTCGTCCGGCTCCGGGGTGAAGCCGGCCGCCAGCAGCCGGGCGCCGAGGTCGGCGGGCCGGTCGTGGGAATAGGCCTTCCACTCGAACTCCAGCCCCGACTCAGCGAAGTGGCGCACCTGCGCGGCGATCGCCGCGTCCGCCCCCGCCTCGTCCAGGCCGGACCAGACCACGCCGTTCCAGCTGTGCTCCGCGCCGACCTGCCGGACCACCGCGCCGTCGCGTTCGACGCGGCAGCCCGGGTCGGGCGGCGCGTTGCGCCGGAGTCGGTCGTCGTACAGGGCGAGCACCTCGTCATGATCCATCCGCTCACTCCAGCACGGCACGGGAACGCACGCCATCGAGTTTCCGCGCCACCGGCCGCGGGCGGCGGGCCCCGACGGGCGTCACGTCCGCGCTGGACGTCCGGTCGCCGACGGACGCCTGGTCACCGACGGACGTCCGATCCCCTGCGAACGCCCGGCCCCCGGCCTGGAGCCGGCCGGAGCGGATCACCTCGCTCGGCTCCTCCGCACCCATGATGGCGTCCAACAGGGTCACGGCCTCGCCGAGTTCGTCCATCCGCCGGGTGATCCGGGCGCGTTCCCCGGCCAGGCCCGCGAGCAGTTCCGGGCAGGTCGGGCCGGGCCGCCGCTGCCCGGGGAGCGGCAAGCCGTGGAGGACCTCGGCGATCACGGTGCTGTTGAGGCCGGCCGCGAGGAGGGTGCGGATGCCGCGGACGGTCTCCACGTCCCGCTCGCCGTACTCGCGGTAGCCGCTGGGGCGGCGCTCGGGGGCGAGCAGCCCCTGTTCCTCGTAGTAGCGCAGGGCGCGCGGGGTGACGCCGGCCCGCCGGGCGAGTTCTCCGATCCGCATCGCGGTACCTCCTGTGGCCACACGTCCGCCTGGACCTTCCACCCGGACTCTCCGCGCCGGCTCTGCCTCGCGCTGCTCCGTCGCGGCCCTCCGCCTTGACCCTGCCGTCGGCGTGAAGCTCTAGCGTAACCGCCATGCCGAACGAACGATCTTCCTCAACCAACCCCACCCGTACCGCCGTTGCCGTGCTGGGCCTGGGCCCGATGGGCCGGGCGCTGGCCGGGGCGCTGCGGGCCGCCGGCCATCCGGTCGCCGTGTGGAACCGCACGCCGGGCCGGGACTCCGAGCTCCTCGCCCTCGGCGCGCGGTCGGCCGTGAGCGCCGCCGAGGCGGTGGCGGACGCCCCGCTCGTCCTGCTCTGCGTCCGCGACCAACCGGCCGCCCGGGCCGTGCTGGAGACCACCGGGCCCGCGCTGCGCGGCCGGACCGTCGTCAACGCCACCTCGATCGCGCCGGGCGACGCACGGGCGAACGCCGTCGACGCCGAGGCCCGGGGCTTCGACCTCCTGGCCGCCGCGATCCTCACCCCCACCCCGACCATCGGCCGCCCGGAGGGTACCGTCCTGCTGAGCGGCGACGCCGAGGTCTTCGCCGCCCACACGGCGACGCTGCGGGCGCTGGGCACCGTACGGCACGTGGGCGCGGACCCGGGCCGGGCCGCGGCCTTCGACGCGGCCCTGCTCGACCTGTTCTGGACCACCGTGCACGGCTGGCTGCACGCCCTGGCCCTGGCCCGTGCCGAGGGCATCGGCGGCGCCGAACTCGCGCCGTACGCCCAGGGGTTGCCACGCATACTGCCGCCGCTGATCGACGACTTCGCCCGGCGCGCGGACGAGCGCCGGCACCCGGGCGACCGGAGCAGCCTCGCCTCCGCGGAGGCCGGGCTGGCGCACATCGCCCACACCGCCCGGGCGCGCGGCCTGGACACCTCCGTACTGGACGCGGCGCTGGCGCTCACCCGGCGGGCGGTCGCGGCCGGGCACGGGCCGGAGGGGGTGTCCGCCCTGGTCGAGCTGCTCGCGGCGGAGCCCGGCCTCCCCGGCCGGCCGTAGCACCGACCGTACGGCTGCCCGACGTCACCGACCGCACGACCGCACGACCGCCCTACTGCGCCAGGTACCCACCGTCCACCGGCAGCACGACCCCGGTGACGAAGGACGCGTCGTCGGAGGCGAGGAAGAGGACGGCGGCCGCGACCTCGGCCGGGTCGCCGAGCCGGCCCATCGGGTGCAGCTTCTCGATCGCCGCGAGGTACTCGGAGCCGCCGGGCTCGTCGTACAGCCGGGCGACGCGCTCGGTGGTGATGGTGCCGGGGGCGACGGCGTTGACCCGGATGCCGCGGTCGGCCCACTCGACGGCGAGGTGCTTGGTGAGGCCGGAGGCGACGAACTTGGCGGGCCCGTACACCGCCTGGCCGCGCTGGCCGGCCTCACCGGAGATGGAGGAGAGGCAGACGATCGAGCCGCCGGGCCGCTCCTGCGCGGTCATCGCCTCGATCGCGTACTTGCAGGTGAGGAACATGCCGCGGCCGTCCACGGCCATCACGTGGTCCCAGTCCTCGGCGGTGGCCTCGGTGATCTCCATCAGCGGGATGACCCCGGCGTTGGCCACCAGGACGTCCAGCCGCCCGTGCCGCTCGACGGCGGCGGCCACCATCCGGCGGGCGTCCGCGTCGTCGGCCACGTCGCCGACCACCGTGCTGACGGCGCCCGGGAACTGCCCGGCCAGCCGGTCCAGCCCGGCCTCGTCCACATCGGTGGCGACCACCGACGCGCCCTCCCGGACGAATCGTTCGGCGGTGGCCCGCCCGATGCCACTGGCCGCGCCCGTCACCACACAGGAGCGGCCGGCCAGCCGCCCGGCCGCGGGGGTTCCCGCGTTCACAGTCACCATGGCGGCGACTCTACCCAGCGGGCGGGCGGGAGCGGGGGCCCTTCGGCCGGGGCGCCGGATCCGGCCGGTCGGCGGCTCGAAAGTCGCCTGGAGGAAACGACGGCAGCGACGGCCGGGACCGTCGGTACGGTCCGGCCGTCGCTGCCGTCGCTGCCGGCTGGACCGCGGGAGCTACACCCGCGCGTCCGTGGCCAGCGCCTCCGCCACGGGGAGGTTGGGCTGCGGGTGGGTGAGCAGGTGCGCACCCGCCGCCAGCGCGCCGCCGACCAGCGGGGCGAGCAGGAACAGCCACAGCTGCGAGAGCGCCTCGCCGCCCGCGAAGAGCGCCGGGCCGAAGCTGCGCGCCGGGTTGACCGAGGTGCCGGTGAGCGGGATGCCGACCAGGTGGACGACCACCAGCGCGACGCCGATCGGCAGCCCGTCGAAGCCGACCGCGGCCAGCCGGTGGGTGACCGACAGGACGACGTAGACCAGCAGGAAGGTGAGGACGACCTCGGTCAGGAACGCGCCGCCGGCGTTGATGTGCATCTGGGAGCGCTCGCCCCAGCCGTTGGTGCCGAGCTTGCCGTGGGTCTCCAGGCCCGGTATCTGCTTGGCCAGCAGCAGGACCAGTGCCGCGCCGGCGATGCCGCCGAGCAGCTGCGCGATCCAGTACGACACCGCCGTGCGCGCGTCGATCCGGCGGGCCAGCAGGAAGCCGAGCGTCACCGCCGGGTTGACGTGGCAGCCGGAGATCGGCCCCAGCGCGTACGCGAGCGCGAGCAGCACGAAGCCGAACGCGAACGCGATGCCCACCGGGCCGATCGCCTGCCCCGCGAGCACGGCCGCGCCCACCGCCAGCAGCACCAGCAGCAGAGTCCCGAGGAACTCGCCGATCACCGCCCGCCTGTCCGTTCCACCCATACGCCTGGTCCTCCTGACCGTCAGGGCAGGCGGATCGGTGCCGCCCACGTCCGGCCAACCCTGGTCGACCGTTCGAGGGACCGCATGTCGGCCGAACGGCCCACCGCCGTGTTCACGGCGCGCCCGCCTGCCGAATTACTCCGAACGGATGAAACCGTACGGAAATGGCAAGGCTTACGCAAAACGGTCATAGGTGATCAAGGCGGGGCAGGGTGGGCGGAGGCCGACCCGGCAACCGGGCGGCGGACGGCTGTCAGACCGTCAGCACGATCTTGCCGCGCACGTGCCCGGCCTCACTGACCCGGTGCGCCTCGGCCGCCTCCGCCAACGGGAACACCCGGTGCAGCGGCAGCCGCAGGGTGCCCGCCTCGTGCAGGGCGAGCGCGGCCGCGTAGGCGCTCCGGTGGTAGGGCTCGACGCCCTCGGCCCCGCCGTTGAAACGGACGCCGTGCTCCTGCGCGCCCTCGATGTCGGCGATCGTCAGCACCCGGTCCGCACTGCCCGTCAGCTCGATCGACAACGGCAGCACCCCGCCCCGCCCGGCCGCGTCCAGCGCCCGGTCCACCCCGCCCGGGGCGGCCGCCCGCACCCGCTCGGCCAGGCCCTCGCCGTACGTCACCGGGATCGCGCCGAGCTCCCGCAGGTGCGCGTGGTTCGGCTCGCTCGCGGTGCCGACCACGGTGATCCCGCGCGCCCGGGCGAACTGGAGCAGCACAGTGCCCACCCCGCCGGCGGCGCCGTGCACCAGCAGCGTCTCGCCGGGCCGCACGCCGAGGACGTCGAGGGCCCGCTCGGAGGTCTCGGCGGCCGTCGGGATCGCGACGGCCTCCTCCCAGCCCAGCGTGGCGGGCTTGTGCGCCAGCCTCGCCACGTCCACCACCGCGTGCTCGGCGTAGCCGCCGCCCATCGGCGCGCCGAACACCTCGTCGCCGGGCGCGAAGCCGCTCACCCCGGCTCCGACGGCCTCGACCACACCGGACACCTCGAAGCCCGGCACGATGGGGAACGTGAACGGGAACAGCCCGGCCAGCTCGCCGGTGCGCAGCCTGCGGTCCGCCGGGTTGACGCCCGCCGCGCGGACCGCGACCCGCACCTGACCGGGGCCGGGGACGGGCAGGTCGATGTCGGTCAGGCGCAGTACGTCCGCGCCGCCGAACTCGGAGTAGGAGATCGCCTTGGTCATGGAAGGCCCTTCGGTTCCAGGGGAGTTGGTGTCTCCCGACACCTCCATCCTGGAACCGGGGGCGGGCACGACCAGCCGGTCCTTCGGACGGTTCGACCTGTCCGAACGGCCAGGCGGGATCGACGGCACCCGAACTAGGCTGGGCCGCATGGACGGCATCGACGGCACGGACGGCACGACTGCCAGGGGCGGCACGACCGGCAGGGACGGCACACCCGAGGCCTGGCGGCGCCCCGAGGACGCGCTGGCCCGCGCCGTCGAGGTGCTGCGCGCTCCCCGGCCCGACGTCCTGCCGCGGCTGTCCGAGGTGCTCGCCACCCTCGTCCCGCACACGGCGCTCGCCCAGCTCAGCGGCGTCTGCACGTTCAGCCCCACCCGCAGCTGCGGCCCGTCCGAGCTGACCGGGGCGATCAGCGCGCTGGACCTGTCCCGGCTGGCCGAACGCGCCGCCGGGACGACCTCGGCCGGCCTCCCCTGGCAGGGCGAGGCCGAACTCGCCGGACGGCCCCGGCCGCTGGTGGTCACCGCGGCCACGCCGGGCGACGACAACGGTGCCGTCCTGGTCCTCGTCCGGTCGGACACCGCGCCGGTGGCACCCGGGGCGCTCGCCGTCCTGCAACAGCTGTGGGACCTGGTCATCGCCCACTCCGACCACCGTGCCACCGACGCCGCCCCCACCCAGACCGCCGCCTCCCGCGCCTCCGCCAACGGCCGCGCCCGCGCCATCGCCGAGTTCACCGGCACCCACAGCGCGGCACTCACCGCGATCCTGGCGCCGCTGCGCTCGGCCGACCTGGACGACGCCACGGCCCGCCGCCACGCCACCGAGCTGGCCGTCACCGCACTGCTCGACCTGCGCCGGAGCGCCGAACTGGACCGCACCCTCAGCGAGCAGCCCGCCGACACCGCCTTCGCCCGGCTGGTGCGCGAGCTGCGCCCGCTGCTGCGGCACACCCGGGTCCGCCTCGACGTCGCGCCGCCGGCGGAGGCCGACCGGTCCGTCCCCACGGACACCGCGCACACCGCCCGCGACGCCGTCCGGGCGGCCGTGCTGCTGATGCTGGAGCAGGAGAAGCCGACCCGGCTGCACGTGAGCTGGCGGTTCACGGCCGACGGCCTGCTGCGCGCCGTGGTGCGCGGCGACGGCCTCGGCCTGCTCGCCACCGACGCCCTCACCGTCCACCGCACCGTCGACCGCATCACCGCCCTCGGCGGACGCCACGGCGTCGAGGCCGTGCCCGGCTGGGGCACCACGGTGACCGTCGACCTCCCGCTCGCCCTGCCCGAACCCTCCCTCGCCGGGGACCCGTTGGACGGCCTCCAGCCGCGCGAGCTGGAGGTCCTCGACGAGTTGGCCCTGGGCCGCCGCAACCGGGACATCGCGGCGACGCTGCACATCAGCGAGTCGACGGTGAAGTTCCACGTCGCCAACATCCTCGCCAAGCTCGGCGTCTCCTCACGCGGCGAGGCCGCCGCCCTGGCCCACCGCGCCGGACTGCCGCGCGGGCCGGTCGGACTGCACGCGGCATCCTGAACACCCCGCCCCGAGAGGAGACCCCGTGCCCGACCCGACCACCTCCGACCCGACCACCTGGGACCCGGCCGCCCCCGGCATCCTGCGGCTGCCCTCCGGCCGGCTGCTGCGCGGCCGCGGCCTCAGCCGCCCACTGCCGCCGGGCCCGCCGCCGGCCTTCGGCCTCTACCTGCTGGGCCGCCCGCCGACCGTCGACTGGCCGAGCCGCTGGGTGCGCTGGCCCGACTTCCGCCTCCCCGCCGACCGCGCGGACGCCGCTGACGCCTTCCGCGAGGCCTGGGAGCGCTCGGCCACCGAACGCGTCGAACTCGCCTGCGCCGGCGGCCGCGGCCGCACCGGCACCGCCCTCGCCCGCATCGCCGTCCTGGACGGCGTCCCGGCCGCCGAGGCGGTGGCCTACGTGCGCGAGCACTACAGCCGGCACGCCGTCGAGACCCCGTGGCAGCGCAAGTTCGTGGAGCGGCTGGGGCAGTGACGCGCCGTGGCCGCGGGACGCGGGGCGCGGGTCACACGCTCATGCCGTAGCCCAGCTCCTCCGCCGCGACGCACCAGAAGGCGTTCTCGTCGGCGACGGCCTCGGCGTCGAGCGCCGCGAACCGCTCCGGCAACGCTTCGGTGAGCTCGTCGGCGGCCCGCTCGGCCAGGTCCACGGCCTCGTTCCCCTCCGGCCCCTCGCCCGGCCCCGCACCGGGGCCGTCGTACGCGTCGGCCTCGGCGGCGGCCTCCTCGCAGGCGCGGGTGAAGGCGACGAACGCCTCGACGCCGGAGTTCACCAGCTGGGGTTCGCCGCCCTCCGGCAGGCACCACAGCGAGCCGTCCTCCCGCCGCACCCCGAGGGCACTCACCTCGGGATCCACCGCGACCAGGGCGTACCGCACCCCGTCGACCGCGCGTTCCGTCAACGGCCCCTCCTGCCAGGCCCCGGGGTAGGGGCAGCGGGCGGCACATCCGGCCAGGAGTGAAGAGAGTCCGGCATCGTTCATACATGGAGAACCTGGCCTCCGCCTCCGACAGGCCGGCCCGCCTCCTCAGAGGTCCCAGGAGCGGGCCGCCGCCCAGGCCTCCAGGGGCTGCCAGTCGATGGCGGGGTGTCCGGCGTGCAGGGCGGCGGTGTCGATGTCGAGCCCTGGCTCCCGGAAGTACCGGAACATCGTGGCGAGGTCCTCGGAGTAGCCGGCCACGACCGACAGCGGCACCTCCTCGAAGCGGACGGCGCGACCGCTCGCCGCACCGATGGCGGCGGCGATCTGCTCGCCGGTGCGCCACTGCGAGGCGATGTCGATGCGCCTGCCCGCGTAGGCGCCGGGCCGGGCGAGGACGTGGGCGGCGAAGGCGCCGATGGTGGCGGCGGCGATCACGGGGAGCGGGACGCCGGGCGGCATGGGGAGGTGGAAGACGCCGTCGCGGAGGGATTCGAGGGTCCAGTCGTCGGCGTAGTTGTCCATGAAGGCGGCCGGGCCGAGGACGGTCCAGGGCAGGCCGAGGCCCGTCAGGTGCCGTTCGATGCGGTGCTTGCTCTCGAAGTGCGGGATGCCGGTGGAGCGGTCGGCGTTGGTGGCGGAGCTGAAGACGACGTGCCGGACGGTGCCGGCCGCCCGGGCGGCGTCGAGCAGCGCGGTGCCCTGGCGGATCTCGGTGTCGAGGTCGGTGCCGAACGGGGTGGACATCGCGAACAGCGCGCCGGCGCCGTCGAGTGCGGCGGCGAGCGAGGCCGGGTCGTCGAAGTCGGCGCGGACCACCTCGGCACCGAGCGCGGCGAGTTCGGCGGCGGCGGGCGAGCCGGGGTCACGGGTGAGGGCGCGGACGGGCCGCGCGGTGCGCAGGAGTGCGCGGGCGGTGGCGCCGCCCTGGGCGCCGGTGGCTCCGGTGACGGCGACGGGCAGGGCGGCGGGAAGGGCAAGGGGAACGGCGGTGGGAAGGGAGGGCTCGATCATCTGCGTCATGCAGATAACCTAGAGAGAGATCTCTGTGCCGCGCAAGTAATTAACGGGCGGCCGGTTACCCTTCCCCCATGACGACCACCCGCGACGAACTGATGGCCCGGCTGTGGCCGGTCTCGCGCCGCTACCTGGCCTCGTACGTGCTGTTCAACCAGGCCGTCGCCGACCACCTGGGCATGCACCCGACCGACGTCCAGTGCCTCAACCTGCTCACCCTGGAGGACGGCCCGGTCACCACCGGCCGGATCGCCGAGCTGACCGGGCTGACCAGCGGCTCGGCCACCCGGCTGGTCGACCGGCTGGAGAAGGCCGGGATGGTCGCCCGGCAGCGGGACGAGGCGGACCGCCGCCGGATGCTCGTCGCGGTCCGCCCCGAGGCCCTGGAGCGCTTCGGGGCGGTGTGGCGTGAGCTGTCCACCGACTGGACGGCCGTCTTCGCCGAGGACACCGACGCCGAACTCGACTTCCTGCTACGGCACATGAACCGCACGGTCGAACTCGGTCACCGGCAGGTCGCCCGTCTGGCGGCCATCGGGTCCGGCCCGGCGGACTCCCTCAGGCCCGGGGCCGGGCCGGAGTCCGCCGGCGTCTGAGCCGGCGGGCGCTACGTCTTCCGCAACTCCGGCGCCGGCACCCCGATCAGCAGCCGCCGGACCGCGTCCCAGGCGGCGCGCAGAGCGGCGGCGCAAGCCCTGGTGTCGGAACCGAGCAGCCGCAGCCAGGCTCCGCTGTCCTGCGGCAGCACGCTCACCCCGTACAGCAGGTCGCCGCCCGGCCACCCGTGCCCGGCCACCGCCTCGTGCAGGATGTCCGCGATCCGGGCCGCCGGGGCGAGCGGACTGAGCACGTACAGGCTGGACATCACGTCGTGCCCGGCCAGCACCGCCGGGCCGGTGACGCCCGCGCCCCCGGCCCCGCCGCCGGCCCCGGACCCGGCCCGCGCGGGCACCAGCCGCACCGTGTCGAGGGCCACCAACCCGCCGTCCGGGCGCCGCACTTCGAGGTCCGAGGCGAACACCCGGTAGGCGTTGCGCTCGCCCCTGGCGAGCCGGCCGGCCAGGACGGTCTCGCCGGCCAGCACCGTCGCGGCCGGGTCGACGGTGAGGACGGTCCGCTGGTAGAGGCGCGAGTCGACGAAGGGGATCACCGGCTCGGGCAGGTACTCGACGTAGGCGCGGGGCCCGGCCGTCAGGTTGACCAGCTGCGTCGCGTAGTCGTGCTCCATCCGGTAGACCTTGGTGGCCGCCTGGGTGGTCAGGTGGACGGCCGTGCCGGCCCCGCACCGCAGGTCGGTGCGGAGCCGGTCGGCCTGGAGGATGCCGCCGCCGGTGGACATCAGGAAGGTGACGGCCAGGTCGGGGCGGGCCGGGTCGAAGTACAGCGGGCGCATGATCTGCAACGGCGACTTCTGGTAGTGGCCGGTGAGTTCGGTGCGCCCGCCGACCTCCTCGAAGGCCAGCTCCAGCAGCCCGACCTTGCCGGGACGTCCGACCGCGAGGGTGTCGGGCGTCCCGGCGTACCTCAGGACCTCGGCCGGGACGCGGTCCGGCTCGTAGTGCCGGGGGTCGAGCCGGGCGTCCGTCCGGGGATCCAGCCGGGACGCCGTCGCGATCGGGAACGAAGGGGAAGCCGTCACGCCGGGACCTTGCGGAAGGTCTCCAGGAAAGCCGCGATCTCCTCCAGCCCTTCCCCCATCAGGCAGTTGGTGAGCACCACGGGCCCGCCCTCGCGCACCCGGTGGGCGTCGGACTCCATCACCCCGAGGTCGGCGCGGACGTACGGGGCGAGGTCGGTCTTGTTGATGACCAGCAGGTCCGACTCGGTGATGCCGGGGCCGCGCTTGCGGGGCATCTTCTCGCCCTCGGCGGTGTCGAGGACGAAGAGGAAGAGGTCCACCAGCACCGGACTGAAGGTCAGCGTCAGGTTGTCGCCGCCGGACTCGAACAGCAGGGTGTCGACGTCAGGGAAGCGCTCCAGCATCTCGGCGGCGGCCGCGAGGTTCATCGTCGGATCGTCCCGGACGGCGGTGTGCGGGCAGGCGCCGGTCTCCACGCCGACCACCCGCTCGGGGTCCAGCACCCCGGCCAGGGTGCGCCGCACGTGCTGGGCGTCCTCCTGGGTGTAGATGTCGTTGGTGATGACCGCCGGGCGGTGGCCTCGGGCGATCAGCACCGGGACGAGCGCCTCGATCAGCGCCGTCTTGCCGGAACCCACCGGCCCACCGATGCCCACGCGGAGCACGTTCTCGGTCAACTCTCCTCCTCCGGTCGTACGTTGTGCGAAACATGGGGGGATCAGCTCATGAACAGCCGGGCCTCCGCCCGTTCGTGCCGCCCGGACATGGCGTCCGCGACCGGCACGCAGCCGCCGAGGTCGGCCAGGTCCCGTTCCAGGGCGGCGGAGACGACCTCCCGGATCACCGGGGCGGCGGCCCGCAGCACCGTCTGCGCCCTGCGGTGGTCGGTCAGCCGCAGCCGCAGCGCGGCGCCGGTGAAGCTGCTGCAGAACGCGAACAGGTCGCTGGTGACGGCCTGTTCGGCCGGGACGCCGGCCGAGGCGTACGCCACCCCGGCCGCCACCGGCTGGCAGCCGGGGGCCCGCTTCTCCGCCACCAGTGCGGCGTACCGGTCCAGCGCCTCGCCGCCGATCGACTCCCGGGCGATGTCCAGGAGTTGGCGTCCGGTCCGGGTGGCGGCCAGCCGCAGCTCGCGGTTGAGCCTGGTCGCGTGCAGCCGCTGGTCGGTCTCGGCGAGCAGGCGCCAGTCGCCAGTGGTGGCGGCCCGGTGGGCCAGGACCAGCGCCGTGGCGTCGGACGGGCCCACGCCGTACCGCAGCAGGTCGGCGAGCAGGTCGGGCAGGGTGTCCGGGGTGACGGCCTTGGCCTGGGCGTAGCCCTCCAGGCCGTGCGAGAGGGTGTAGAAGCCGCTGGGGAAGGCCGAGTCGGTCAGCTGGAGGCAGACCAGCAGGGCGTCCAGGCCGTCCGCCGGCACGTCGGTGCCTGCGCTGCCGACGCTGCCAGCGCTGCCGGAGCTGCCCGCGCTGCCCGCGCCGCCCGCGCCGCCCACCGGAGTGCTCACGCGAGGTAGAAGAGGTGGTTGAGCGGCAGCTCGCGGGCCGGCTCGATGGTGGCGGGTTCGCCGTCCAGGGTGACCCTGTACGTCTCCGGGTCGACCACGATCCTCGGCAGCGCGTCGTTGCGCACCATGTGCTGCTTGCCGACCGAGCGGCACCGCCGCACCGGCAGCACCCGGCTCTCCAGGCCGAGTCGGGCCGGAACGCCGAGGTCCACCGCGGCCTGGGACATGAAGGACACCCGGGTGGCCTGCCTGGTCCGCCCGTACTGGCCGAACATCGGGCGGTAGTAGACCGGTTGCGGGGTGGGCAGCGAGGCGTTCGGGTCCCCCATCAGCGCCCAGTTGATCACGCCGCCCTTGATGACCATCTTCGGCTTGGCGGCGAAGGAGTTGATCGGCCAGAGCACGATGTCGGCGAGCTTGCCGGGCTCCAGCGAGCCGATGTGGTCGGCAGTGCCGGAGGCGAGCGCGGGGTTGATGGTGAGCTTGGCGAGGTAGCGCAGGACGCGGACGTTGTCGTTGCGTTCGCTGTCGCCGGCCAGCCTGCCGCGCTGGTCCTTGCAGTGGTGGGCGGTCTGGAAGGCGCGGGTGAAGGACTCGCCGATCCGGCCCATCGCCTGCGAGTCGGAGGAGAGGATCGAGATGACGCCCTCGTCGTGCAGCACCGTCTCGGCGGCGATGGTCTCGGCGCGGACCCGGGAGTCGGCGAAGGAGACGTCCTCGGGGATGCTGTGGCTGAGGTGGTGACAGACCATCACCATGTCCAGCAGCTCGTCCACCGAGTTGACGGTGTAGGGCAGGGTGGGGTTGGTGGAGGACGGCAGCACGTTGGGCTCGCCGGCGATCCGCATGATGTCGGGGGCGTGGCCGCCGCCCGCGCCCTCGGTGTGGAAGGTGTGGATGGTGCGGCCGTCGATCGCGGACAGGGTGTCCTCGAAGTAGCCGGACTCGTTGAGGGTGTCGGTGTGGATGGCCACCTGCACGTCGTACTCGTCGGCGACACCCAGCGCGCTGTCGATCGCGGCCGGGGTGCTGCCCCAGTCCTCGTGCACCTTGAGGCCGCACGCGCCCGCCTCGACCTGCTCGCGCAGCGCGCCGGGCAGCGAGCCGTTGCCCTTGCCCAGCAGGCCGACGTTGACCGGCAGGTCCTCGACCGCCTGGTACATCCGGTGGATGTTCCACGGTCCGGGCGTGCAGGTGGTGCCGTTGGTGCCGTCGGACGGTCCGGTGCCGCCGCCGATCAGGGTGGTGATGCCGTTGCTCAGCGCCTCCTGCACCTGCTGCGGGGCGATGAAGTGGATGTGGGTGTCGATGCCGCCGGCGGTGGCGATCAGGTGCTCGCCGGAGATCACCTCGGTGCCGGGGCCGATCACCAGCCGCGGGTGCACGCCGCTCTGGGTGTGCGGGTTGCCGGCCTTGCCGACGGCGACGATGAGGCCGTCCTTGACGCCGATGTCGCCCTTGACCACGCCGAGCACCGGGTCCAGCACCACCACGTTGGTGACGACCAGGTCCAGCGCGCCCTGCGCGGAGGTCGCGGCCGGGTCCTGGGCCATCCCGTCACGGATGGCCTTGCCGCCGCCGTAGACGGCCTCGTCGCCGTAGTGGCCCTGGTTGAAGTCCTGTTCGACCTCGACCACGAGGTTGGTGTCGGCGAGGTGGAAGCGGTCGCCGACGGTGGGGCCGAAGAGGTCGGTGTACTGCCTGCGGGAGAGGATGGCCATCAGCGGTCGCCTTCCTGGCGGGTCTCCGGACGGGTCTCCGGGTCGGATTCCGGACGGGTGTCCGGGCGGGTGTCCGGGCGGAACTCCCCCCGCGGGTCCGTCCTGTGGTCACGGCCGGCGCCCTTGAAGCCCAGGGCGACGGCCCGGTCGGCGGCGCGGGCGCGGGTGGCGGGGGCGGTGATGCCGCCGTCCACGAGCCCGGCGAAGCCGACCAGGCGGCGGTGCCCGCCGAACTCGGCGAGCGTGACGTCCCTGGTGTCCCCCGGCTCGAACCGCACGGCGGTGCCGGCCGGGATGTCCAGGTGCTTGCCGAGGGCGGCGTCGCGGTCGAAGTCGAGGGCGGGGTTCGCCTCGAAGAAGTGGTAGTGGGAACCGACCTGGATCGCCCGGTCACCGGTGTTGCTGACCGTGACGGTGGCCTTGGCGCGGCCGGCGTTGATCTCCACCGGGTCGTCGCCGTACAGGTATGCGGCACCACCGGACATGGCTGGCCTTCCTCTCTGTCGGTTCAGTGGGGGGTGTGCGCGTGGGGGGCGTGGGGCGTGTGGACGTGCCCGTCGCTGTGGACGTGCCCGTCGCCGTGCGCGTGCCCGTGGCTGTGCGCGTAGCCGTGCCCGTGCTCGGCGTCGAGACCCGCCAGGATGCCGTCCTCCCCGTGCCCGAGCAGGTGCAGCGCAGCCGCCGTCCGGGCCGCGACCACCCCGGCGACGGCGGACGGCCGCAGCAGCGGGCCACCGTCCCGGACTCCGGGCAGCGCGGTGCGCAGGGCCGGACCGAAGGAGGCCGGGACTGCCGTCACCTCGCGGGCACCGAGCAGCCGGCAGCGTTCGGCGCCCTCGGCCGGGTCGGGGTCGCCGCCCTCGAAGGCGACCTCCACCCAGCGGTGCCGGCCGTACTGGCGGGCGAGGCGGGCGATCCGGTACAGCTCGGCGTCCTCGAACGGTCCGGCCGCCGGGGCGGTGACCAGCACCGCGTCCTCCGGGGCGGTGCCGGCGGCGGCGCGCAGCCAGCCGATCAGGTGGCCGGCGGTGCCGAAGGGGGCGGTCAGGGTGAGCCGACCGTGGCCCTCCCCGGCGGCCAGCCAGCGCAGCGCCCTGGCGGTGTCGGCGATCAGGGCGGGGTCGCGGCCGAGCGTCATCGGGACGACGCACACCGGTCCGTCGCCCGCCGCGCCGAGCGCCGAGCGGACGGCCTCGGTGAGCGGACGGCCGGCGGTGGCGACGGCATGGACGGTGGCGGAGCGGACGGCAACGGTGTGGACGCCGCCGGAGGGGGCGGCTCCGGCCGTGGCCAGGGCCGCGAGGTCCCGCCCGGCGTCGCTCTCGTGCCCGCCGGCCAGCACCACGGTGGCGGTCTGGGGCCGGGTCATCGCTCAGGCACCGACCGGGTCGTGGCAGGAGACCAGCTTGGTCCCGTCCAGGAACGCCGCCTCGACCTGGAGCAGCGGGAGCATCTCGCGCACGCCCGGCATGACGTCCTCGCCGCCGACGACCTGCTTGCCGATCTCCATGCACTCGGCGACGGTGCGGCCGTCCCGGGCGCCCTCCATGATCGCCTCGCTGATCAGCGCGCAGGCCTCGCTGTAGTTCAGCTTGACGCCGCGGTCACGGCGTTTGCGGGCCAGGTCGGCCACGACGTAGATGTACAGCTTGTCCATCTCACGCGGCGAGAGATTCACGGGTCATCACTCTTCCTTTCCGGGAATCCGATGGAATGCAGGACGTACGGGAGCGCGGGAAGTCCGGGGATTACGGGATTGCGGGGATTGCCGGGATGACGGGAACTGCGGTGAGCCGGCAGCGCGTTCACACCCGGCGCAGGCGCGGGACGGCCGGAACCGCCGCCAGGAACAGCATCGTGGTCAGCACGAACGGCCAGGTGAAGGCGTGGCCGCCGAAGGGCGCGGAGACCGCGCCGAGCGCCGGGGTCAGGACGGTCGCGGCGGCCGCGCCGGCCAGGGCGTACGCCGCGCTCCAGCCGTCGGGCGCCAGGAACACCCCGCACAGCGCGAGGGCCACCAGCACGCCGCTGTACCCGAGCAGCCCCTGGCCGACCGCCTCACCGGGCGCGCCGAACACCCAGGCCGTGAGCAGCCCGGTGGCGCTGCCCGCGCAGGCCATCAGGCCCGCGAGGCGGCCGGCCGCGAACAGTCCGGCCAGGAAGAGCAGACCGGCGTACCACTGCGGCACGAGGAAGACCTGACCGACGTTCGCGAAGAACCCGTGCCAGAGCTGGTCCCAGCTCAGCCCGGTCGGCCCGGTGGCCTGGACCGGCAGGGCGGCGGGTGCTGCCTCGCCGTGCCACAGCCGCCGGAATCCGGGGGCGGCGACCGTGACGGCCGTCGCGACCAGGCAGAACGGCGCGGTCAGCGCGGGCAGCCGCCAGGTGGCGAGCAGCGCCCCGAGTCCCGCCGTGACCACCACGGCGACGGCGGCCCCGAGGACCGCCACCGCGACCGTCGCCGGGTGCCCGGCCCCCAGGAGGACCGCGCAACCCAGCGCCACCAGGCACCCGTTGTACCCGTGCAGCCCCGCCCCGACGGCCGCCCGGTCAAGCCCGAGCCCGTACGCGACGGCGGTGGAGACGGCGCTGCCCAGCAGCCCGTAGAGGCCGTACCGCCAGTCGGCGGCGAACAGTGCGGCCACGAAGAAGAACCCGCACACGACGGACGGCATGAAATCGACCTGTGCGACGCCCCGGAGGACTTCCGCGACCACCCTGCCCGATATCGGACGAGCCGCCACCGAGGCGCTCTCCCCACCCTCTTGCTGACCCATCCCGCGCACCAATTTCCGGTACGGCCGGCATGCCCGGAAGCAGGCCCCGGCGATTCCTCCGGAACCGTACTCCTGCGGAATGCGAAGTCCAGGGAGCACGACGGGTCATGCCAAATCCACGGAAGGTGACCACCGGGGCGCTGAGCTGCAACAATCTGTTGAATCAGGCGCCCGTCACGACCGTTGCAGGGAGAAATCCTTTGCGAAGTTTTACTGACGGTTGGCGTAGCCGGCGCCGGCGCCGGCGGTCAGCTCGACCGGATCAGATGCCGGGCCAGGAACCGCTCGGACGAAGCCAGTTCGAGCTCCGGCACGTCCAGGTGGCCGCCCGGACCGGCGTGCAGCGTCTTGTCGCGCGAACCCAGCGCGCCGAACAGCGCCAGCGCCCCCGCCCGCGGGACCAGTTCGTCGTCCCACTGGAGGAGGAACTCCACCGGCACGCCGACCCGCTCGGCCGCCGCCGTCTGCGACGCGTGGCCCGTCAGCCCGAACACCGCGGCGACGATGCGCGGTTCGGCCGCCACCAGCGGGATGCCGATCACGCTCCCCAGCGACAGCCCCCAGTAGCCGACCGGCCCGAGGCCGCCCGCCTCCCTGCCCGCCTCCTCCAGTGAATCCAGGGAGTCCAGCGCATCCAGCACGGCCACCCACTCCGGCACCGCCCGCTCCGCGACCGCCGCCGTGTGCCGCGCCACCCAGGCGCTGACCGGCCGGCCCGCCGCGATCAACTCCCCTATCTCGGTGGCGAACCGCTCGTCCTGCGCGCTGCGCGACCGCTCCCCGTGCCCGGGCGCGTCCAAGGACACCGCCGCGAACCCGAGCCGCACGCAGCGCCCGGCCCGGTCCACCACCCCGGGCCCCAGCTTGTGCTGACCGCCGCCGTGCCCCAGCAGCACCAACGGCCGCCCGCCGAGGGGTGGTCCGTCCGGCTGCCAGAGCACACCGGGCACGCCGTCGAGGGTGAAACGGCGCTGGGTCACGCCGTCCGCGCTGGATTCCGAGGTGAAGTGCACCCAGCCATCATGGCTCCCGACACCCGTTCGAGTCCCGGCTTTTCCGGTTGCCGCCGGAACGCCTGCCAGACCGGTCGCCGGACGCTACGGCGCGGCCGGGACGGCTTCGCGCAGGAAGGCGAGCAGCAGCTCGGTGGTCTCGGCCGGGCGCTCCAGGCTGGGGAGGTGGCCGGCCCAGGGGAGTTCCCTGTGACGGGCGTCGGGGAGGAGGCCGGGGAGGGCGGCGGCGATCTCGCGGAAGTCCGGGAAGTCGTGGGCGCCGGACACGGCCAGGGTGGGGGCGGTGATCCGGCCGAGGTCGACGTCCTCGCGGTCGGGGCCGACCGTGGCCTCCAGCTGGACGTCGAAGGCGTGCCGCTGCATCCGGCGGACCTTCGCCCGGGTCTCCTCGTCGGCCTCCGGGCCGAGCCAGGACCCGACGTTCAGCTCGACGGCCGCGTCGATCTCCCCGGCCTCGATCAGCTCGTCCTCGCGCCCGCCGAAGGCGCGCAGGGTGTCGCTGGGCCGGTGCCCCGGCATGCCCGCCCCGAGCAGGGCCAGCGCGGTGACCGCCTCGGGGCGCAGCGCCGCCGCCGTGAGCGCGATCCGGCCGCCGTGGGAGGCGCCGACCAGGGCGGCGGTCTCGATGCCCAGGTGGTCGAGCAGGGCGAGGACGTCCCCGGTGTCGCTGTACGGGACGTCGGAGAGCGGCGTGTCGCCGAAGCCGTGGAAGTCGCAGCGGACCACCCGGTACCCGGCGTCGACCAGCGGCTGCCACTGGGCGTCCCACATCCGCCGGTCGCACACCGAGGAGTGCAGCAGCACGACGGCGGGCCCGCTGCCCGCCACGTCATGAGAAATGATCATCCGGCGGATGGTAGTGCCCCGGCTGCCGTTCCCCAAGCGGTTTCCGCCGGCCCCGCACCACCGGCCCCGCACCGCCGGCCCTCCGCGCCACCGCCCCACCGACCCGCGGCACCCCGCCCGCCCGTACCTCCCTGATGAAGGCCCCGCCCGGATGAGGGCCCCGCCCCGGAGACGGTCTTGGCGGCACCGGTAAGCGTTTCCGGCCGCCCCGGGCTCTGGACGGATGAAGGAGGTGCTCATGGGAGAAGCGAAGAGTGTTCGGGACGAAGGGTTCCAGGCGTTCATCGTCGCGGTCTGGCCGCGTCTGGTGCGGACGGCGTACCTGCTGGCCGGCGAGCAGTACGCGGCCGAGGACCTGGTGCAGTCCGCCGCGGAGAAGGCCTGCGCGGCCTGGTCGAAGGTGCGCAGGGCCGACGATCCGTACGCCTACGTGCGACGGATCCTGGTCAACCAGCACGCGCGCCGCTGGCGCCGCCGGCCGCCGGAGCTGCTGGTGGACGCGGTGCCGGACGCGGCCCGGGTGGAGGACGGCTTCGCCCGCTCCGACCAGCGCGGGGCCCTGCTGGCCGCGCTGGCCACCCTGCCGCCGCGGCAGCGCGAGGCGGTGGTGCTGCGGCACTGGGAGGACCTGAGCGACAGCCAGACGGCGGCGGCCATGGGGTGCTCGGTGGGCGCGGTGCGCAGCCACGCCGCGAAGGGCATCGCGCGGCTGCGGCAGGTCTCGGCGCTGGTGGAGCTCAAGGACACGACACACATCGGAGGAGCGGCATGAGGAACGGTACGGACCCGGACGGCGTGGGGGCGGACATGGCGGACGGCAAGGACGTGTGGGTGGGGCTCGGCCTGGCCGAGGCCGCGGCGGGCGCGCGGATCGGCCAGGCGCCGGTGGCGGACATCGTGGCGGGCGGCCGGAGGCTGCGGCAGCGCCGCCGCACCGTGGTCGGCACGCTGGCGCTGGCCTCGGTGATGGCCCTGAGTGTCGGGGCGGTGGCGCAGCTGCGCCCGGACCGGGCACCCGCCCGGGAGATCGGTCCGGCGGGTGTCGGCGCCGTGCTCCAGCCGGCGGCGAGCGCCACCCCGACCGCCTCCGCCGTGCGCGACCCGTTCGTCCCCGTACGGGTGCTGCTGGGCCAGGGCAGCACCCCGGACGGCAAGCAGTGGCAGCTGTGGGAGGCCCTGTGGCCGGTGGCCCCGAAGGAGCGGGCGTTCGAACAGGCGACGGCGGTGTGGGAGGAGCGCAGCAAGTACGACTCGGCGGTGTCCAAGCCGACGGAGGAGTTCGTCCAGCGGTACTGGCAGCCGGACTCCGACGTCACCAACGTCTACTTCACGGTGGACGGGGTGCGGCTGAGCCACGACTCCGCAGGCGCCCAGGCGGCCCCCGGCAAGCTCGACCCGCGCAACCGGACCCTCTTCGGCGGGGGCCTGGTCGGCCACCGGGGCAAGGGCGACACCGTGGCCCCGCTCGACGTGGTGCTGATCTCCCTCGGCCCGGACGTCGGCCGGGTGCTGGTGACCTGGGCGGACGGCTCCACCACCGAGCCGCCGTTCGTCACCGTGGCCGACTCCCCCATCCGCGAGATGGTGGTGGCCCGCCCGGGCACCCTGCGGGCGACGTCCTGGCAGTTCTTCGACAAGGACGGCACCAAGCTCCCGGACGCCGGCGCCAAGTACCTGACCGAACCGGTCTCCTGACGATCCGGTTCCGTGTTCGGATGGCGGCATGACGACTGACGGGGTTCCGGTGGGGCGGGTGGCGCGGTGGGCCGCCCGGTGCGGTTGGGGCGGGCTGGGGCTGGTGCTGCTCGCCTGGACGGTCTTCGAGGCGGTGAAGCACACCGGCCTGACGATCCCGCTCGCCGCGGCCGGGCTGCTGGTCCCCTTCGTGGCCTCCGTCACGAGGCCCACGGCCCGGTCCGGGCCCGGCGGCGTCCTCCGGCGCGTCGTGCTCGCCCCTTGGGTGCCGCCGGCGGTCATGGCGGTCTGCACCGCCGTCCCCGGCCCGCCGGAGGACACCGCGGCCCCCTTCACCTTCGGCCTGGCCTGGTCGACGCATCTCGCCCTGCGGCGTGCCCGGGGTGCGGTGGTCGGTCAGGAGGCCGTTTCCGCCGGCGGTTGACGGAGTGGGAAGTCGGCCGGGCCGACTTCCCACTCCTCGTCGTTCCTCAGCCCAGCAGCAGTTTCGCGGCCCGCTCCGCGCCGTCCGTGCGGATCCCGGCCGCGAGGGCGGCGGCGCGCTCGCGGGTCCTGGGGGTGAGTGCCAGGTGCAGGGCGATGGCGAGGGAGCCCGCGGTCGGGGTCCGGCCGCTGCTGTGGGCGACGCCGATGCCCAGCTCCGCGACCCGTGAGGCCCAGTACGGCTGGTCCACCATCTGCGGGACCAGCACCTGGGGCGTGCCGGCCCGGGCGGCCGTGGTGGTGGTGCCCGCGCCGCCGTGGTGGACGACGGCGGCGACCTGCGGGAACAGTGCCTGCTGGTTGACCTCGTCGACCACGAAGCAGTCCGCGGCCCCGTCCACCTCGGCCAGCCGGGCCCAGCCGCGGCCGAGCAGCACCCGGCGGCCCTGCGCGCGGACCGCCTCGACGGCGGCCCGGGCGGCATCCGGGGCGTCGCGCAGCGGCATGCTGCCGAAGCCGACGTACACCGGCGCCTCGCCGGCCGCCAGGAAGGCCGACAGGTCCGCGGGCAGCGGGCGTTCGTCCGGCAGGATCCACGCGCCGGTCTGCACCACCTCGGGCCAGGCCTCGTCGCCCGCACCGTCCTCGGCCCCGCCCGGGCCCGGCCACGGGTCGAGCAGCGGGTCGGTGGCCAGCCAGGGCCGGCCGGTGAGGACGTGGTCCCGCACGTTGTCGGGCTCCGACAGCCCGACCGCCGCCCGGTGGGTGTTGACCGCGGCCCCGAACAGGGCGTTCATCGTCCCGATGTTCAGCTTCCACAGCTCCCGGAGGTCGGTCACCTCCGCCGGGTACGGGAACATCGGGTACTCGAACGGCCGGTGGTGCGGGGAGGGCAGCATGGTCGGCTGGAGGGCGACGCACACGAAGCGGGCACCCAGCCGCTCGGCCGCCGCCTGGGCGCCGGCCACCGCGGGGAACAGGCCGGTGGCCACCACCGCGCCGCCCGGTCCGGCCGCCCCGAGCACCGCCGCGTGGAACTGCCCGACCAGCGCGGCGGCCCGCTTGGGCAGGTCCGCGGGCGCCGGGGGCGGGCCGCTGACCAGCGCGCGCACCGACTGCCCGACGGGCACCAGATCCACCCCGGCCTCGGCCAGCCGGGTCGAGAACTCCTCGTCCGGCGGCGCGCACACCCGCACCTCGGCGCCCAGGTCCTTCAGCCGCAGCGCCAGCGCGGCCATCGGCTCGACGTCCCCGCGCGACCCGTACGTCGACAACACCACTCGCACGTCGTGACTCCCCGTTCCTTCGGTTTGCGTCCTCAAGCCGGTGATTCTGCGGCATCACCGGGGCCTTGCGGCAAGGCCCTCCGTGCGCTATACGTTGAGAGTGGCGAGGAGTGGGTACACCTCCGCGAGCGCCGACTCAGCCCCGAACTCCCCCTGACCGCAGGGCCCTTCCGGCACGCGCCGGTCGGCCGGGAAATCCCCGGCCGTCCCCCGCGCCGCCTGCCAGACTCTCCCCATGCGCGCGATCATCGAGGACATGGCCGGTCGGCTCGCCCGGGTGCCGGGGGTGGTGGGGGTGATGCTCGGCGGGAGCCGGGCGCGGGGCGAGGAGCGGCCGGAGTCGGACTGGGACCTCGGGGTGTACTACCGGGGCGGCCTCGACCTGGACGGGCTGCGCGCGCTGGCCGGCCCCGGCGTGGAGGTGGCGGGCCCGGGCGGCTGGGGTCCGTGGGTGAACGGCGGGGCGTGGCTGGAGGTCGACGGGGTCGCGGTGGACTGGATCCTGCGGGACCTCGACCGGGTCGGCCGGGTGTGGGCGGACTGCCGCGAGGGCCGCTACGAGGTCGGGGTGCAGGCCGGCCACCCGCTCGGCTTCTGGTCGCCCTGCTACCCCGGCGAGGTCGCCCTCGGGCAGCCCCTGGCCGACCCCACCGGCGAGTTGACGGATCTCAGGCGGCAGACGGCCGACTATCCGGAGCCGCTGCGCGAGGCCCTCACCGCGGCCGCCTGGGAGGCCGGCTTCCTGCTCGACACCGCGGCCAAGAGCGCCGCCCGCGCCGACGTCCTGCACGTCTCGCTCTGTCTGTCCCGGGCCGTCGGCGTCCTGGCCCAGGCCCTGTACGCCCACCACCGCCGCTGGTGCCTGAACGAGAAGGGGGCCCTCGCCGTCGCCGGCCGGCTCCCGGACGCCCCGGCGGACTTCGGCGCCCGCGTCCGCGCCCTGCTGGGCGCGCCCGGCGGTTCGGCGGCCGAGCTGACGGCCACCGTCGCCCGGGCGCGGGAGCTGGCCCGGGAGACGGTGGGCGCACTGGACGGCTGAGCCGGGAGACGGTGGCCGGGCCGGGGCCCCGGCCCGGCCTCAGGCGGAGTGGACGAACGCCTCCTGGTAGCCGGGCCCGGTGATGGGCCGCCGGGCGTAGAAGGAATCGGGCAGGGCGAAGGCGTCCACCAGGGCGAGCGCGTGCTCGGACAGTCGTGCGACGGATCGTTCCTGCAACCCGGGCAGCCGGGCCGCCTGGCCGGCCGTCAGCTCTCCGGCGCCGAGCAGCAGCGTCCCGTGCGCGTCGATCCGGCGCAGCGTGAACAGCCGGTGCAGGTCGTGCAGGAGCGAGCGGGCGGTGTCCTCCCGGGCGTCCTCCGCCCAGGCGAGCAGGGCCGCGGCCGCGTCGTGTTCGGCGCTCGCGGTGACGGCGGCCAGGGCGTCGGGCGCGGCCGCGTTCCACCGCCGCAGGCCGTC
>NZ_MSJQ01000283.1 GCF_014596515.1 Streptomyces sp. CBMA156 | reverse complement strand
ACCGACCCGCCCCGACCGCATGCCCGGCGGTCTGCCGGCCGGCATGCGGTCGGGGCGGGTCGGTGCCCGGTGGCCCCCCGGCCTGCGGCCGGACCGGCCGCTGGTCCGGTCACCGGCGGCCCGCGGCCGGTACGGCCCGTCGCCGCCGGCCCCGGTCGTCACACCGCCCGCGAGCAGACGGGCCGCCACCCGGACGAGGCCCTGCCCGCGCCCGGAAAAGCGCTCGTCGCGGCGCGCGGGCACCGGCACCGCACCGGACAGGAGCCGCGAGGCCCGGGGACCTCGGCAGCCCGGGGGCTTCAGCGGCCCGCAGGGACGTCGGATCCGGTGCGGGCCGGCCCGGCCGCCTCGGGGCGCCGCTGCTCCCCGCAGCGAAGACGCCCGGGGATCCGAACACGAAAACGCGCGTGCGCACGTCGGAGAGCCTCCTGTACGGTGGCCTCCGTTCGTGTCCGACCAGGAGTTGGAGAAGCAGGGGAGGTGAGGTCGATGACCGTACCCAGGGCCACCGTGCGCAGCGTCCGGGTCTGCCTCGCGTCCCGGGCCGTGGCCTGACTTCGCCCTGCCCTGCCCTGCCCTGCCCTGCCCTGCCCTGCCCTGCCGGGAGCGTGAGCTCGCGGGGCGCCCACACGAACACCGTCCTGAACGGATCTTCATCCAGCATGAGCACCACCTGGACCACGCGCGCCGAGACCCGCGCCGACATTCCCGCCATCCGTGACATCAACCTCGCCGCCTTCGGTACCGAGGCGGAGGCCGATCTCGTCGACGCCCTGCGCGCCGACGCGGACGCATGGATCGACGGCCTCTCCCTCGTCGCGGCAGACGGGAACGGCGCCATCGCCGGCCACGCCCTGCTGACCCGCTGCCACATCGGCGACACCCCGGCGCTGTGCCTGGCACCGTGCGCCGTCAGGCCCGGGCAGCAGAGGAGCGGCGCCGGCTCCGCCGTCATCCGCGCCGCACTCAAGGCGGCCAAGGACACGGGCGAGCACCACGTCGTCGTCCTGGGACACCCGGCCTACTACCCCCGGTTCGGCTTCACCCGTGCCGGCGTCCACGGCATCGGACTGAGCATCGACGTCCCGGACGAGGCCCTGATGGCCCTCACCCTCGACGCCGGCCACCCGCTGCCCGGCGGAACCGTCCGCTACGCCGCACCGTTCGGCATCTGACCCGCCCCGCGGTGCGGGGCGCACGGCCGCGCCCCGCACCGCGGCCGCCGGCTGCGGTGCCCGCTGTGTCTCCTGTGGAGAGCGCCGCCCTCAAGGCCGTGCGCTCCCGGAGTCACCGGGCGCCGCCGCCGAACCGGGCGGCCCGCACCACGCGGACACCGCCCTCCCCGGGCCTACCGGGCCTCCCCGGGCCTGCCGGGGCCTGCCGGGTCGGCCCGGGTGCCGGGGCGGGCGTCACACCGCTGTGAACCGGCCGCTCACGTTGCCGACCCGGTCGGGCTCGGCCACCGGGTCGAGCCTGCGCTCCGGGCCGCCCGCCGCGAAGTCCAGCTGCGACAGCTCGGTCCACACCACGTTCGGGCTCGTGGTGGACTCGAAGAAGTACCGCCGCTCGGTCAGGTCGGCGACGGTGCGCCGGCGGGTGGTCGAGATGTTCGGCCGGTACTCGTCCGCCGTGCCGAACGGGGCCGAGGCGTCACGGATCACGCTGAACGCGTACGCCGTGGCCTCGCGCGCGTCCGAGGTGTCCGGAAGCCGTACGCAGTAGTACGCGGCGCGGGCGAAACGGTCCGGCGAGTCGACGCCTCCGGGCAGCGGCTGGTCGCCGCCGTGCGCCGGGTACCGCTGCTGCGGCTCCAACTGCTCGTCGTACACGGGCGAGTTCGCCATCACCGTGTACTGGGGACCGTGGTGCACACAGGTCCTGCCGTCGAGGAACTCCACGACGGCCGAGTCACCGCCCGGGTGAAAGCGCCGGGGTCACCGGGGTCGTGCGGGATGCTCTCGCGGGTCACACCGCGCGGACGCACCGCCAGAACCGTCCCGGTGTCCTGGTACCAGTCCATGCTCCGGCCCACCAGCAGGTTGCCCCGGCCGGGACTGCCCAGCGACGACCACAGGAATCGTGTGCACATGCCCCACAGCCTGATCGCCCCGCCACGAACCGGCCCCCGGACACCCGCCGGCTCACCCGTTCGGCCCGCGCGACACTCCCCGCAACCCCCACAATCCCAACACCCCGCAGCCCGCAGCCCGCTCCACGCACCACCGGGACCGCAGACGCCCCGGCACCGCGGTCCGGGTGTTCCCGGCACGGCGCACCGCAGCCACCCCGGCAACGCGTTCCGAAGCCGCCTCGTCCGGGCTCGTCCGGGCTCGTCCCGGTCCTGTGCGGGTACTGACAGCGGCGGCTGATACCACTGCCGCATGACCGACGACGAGATCATCGACCGGATCCGTGGACAGGCCCGGCCCGCACCGCTGCCGCCGCCCGCCCCGCCGCAGGCCGTCGCCGATCTGGAAGCCGCGGTGGGGCACCCCATGCCCGCGTTGCTCAGACGGATCTACCTCGACGTCGCAAACGGCGGGTTCGGACGGTGGGACAGCGCCCTGTCCCTCACCGAGGACGGGGACGAACCGCCCGTGCTGGAGGCGTACCTCGCCTGGCGCGAGGGATACGGCCAGGACTACCCGACGCCGGTGGTGCCGCTGCTGACCTGGGGCTGCGCGATCTGGTCACTCGTCGACTTCAGCACCCCCGAGGGACGGATGTGGGGCTGGGACCCGCACGGCGCGTGCGCGCGCCATCGCCTCTTTCCCGAACGGTTCACCCTGGCCGAGCGCCTCACCGGCTGGCTCGACGGCCGGGAGGACTTCCCGCAGCCGCCCGTCCCCACCGACTGCCCGCACTGCTGACCCAACACCCCTGCCGCCATGCCGCAACCACCGCCCGGCGCCACGCCCGTCCGGGTCGAGGCAGCCGAGACAGCCGAACCCGCCCGGACACCGAAGACCGGCTTCGGCGCACCCCCGCCCGCACGACACGACAGGACCGCCCCGGACACCCGGCAGGCACGACAAGGCCCGCCCCGCCCGGCACCCCTCAGACACGGGCGATCAGCGCGTACCGCTCGTCATCGACCGGGCCGCCCCACAGATCCGCGTCCGCACTCAGCGGCTCGATCCGCACACCCGCGACAAGCGGCAGCACCGCGTGCGCCAGGTCCTCGGCGCCCACCCCGCCCATCCACGGCAGCACCAACTGCCGCGCCCCGTCGGCATACGGCACACCGCTGCTCCCGCCCCACCGGCCCTCGACCAGCACCAGCCGGCCGCCGGGCCGAAGCCCGGCCACCCACTGCCGCAACGCGGCCACAGGGTCAGGCAGCGTCCACACCAGGTGCCGCGACAACACGACGTCGAACGCCTGCCCGCCGGTCGGCGGCGCCGCGGCGTCACCCACCAGGAAACGGCCCGGCACACCCGCGGCCGCCAGCTTCCCCTGCGCCTGACGGACCATCCCCGGCGACAGGTCCACACCCGTCACCCGATGCCCGGCCTGCGCCAGGAGCAGGGACAGCGAACCGGTCCCGCACCCGGCATCCAGAACATCGAGACCGCCGCCCACCGGACCCGCCGGCACCCACCCCCGAAGCCGCCGCGCCCACGCCGCACGCGTCGGCCCGGCCCTCAGCCCGTGATCGGGCCCGTCGTCGAAGGACGACGCGACCGCATCCCAGTACGCGGCGATGACATCGCCATGGGCACCCATGGCCGGCATCCTCCCAGCCACCACCGACACACCACCACCCCCGGCCCCGTCACCTCGACCCCCACACCCGGACCGGGCCGGCGTGGGCATGGGCCCGGCCGGCACCGGACACACCACCGCCCCCGCTGCCGTCACCTCGACTCCCCCACGCCCGGACCCGCCGCACTGCCCGCGCCCGGCCCGAACCGTCCCCCGCCACACCCGGCAGCCCGGCCGTGCGCCGCCACCACACCCGGGCCCACCGCCGTCGCCGCGGGCCCCCTACAGTGCAGCGCATGACGCACGCCCTTCCCCCCGACGTGGCCGGCATGCTCGACGCCCTGCTCCACGCCGACGACCCGGACCACCAGGCGCTGCGCGCACAACTGCCCCACCTGCGCATACAGGAACGCTGCGGCTGCGGATGCGGCACGGCCTCCCTCGAACTCGAACCGGACACCACCACCACGGTCACCGCCACCGCCACCGCCACGGCGCCGGCGGGCCCGGCAAAGGCCGTCATCGCGGCCGAAGCGGAACTGACCGGCCAGGACGGCCAGTGCGCAGGCGGGGTCCTGCTCTTCACCCACGGCGGCCGCCTGTCCCTGCTGGAGGTCTACTCCTGGACCGACGACAAGGTGACACTCGCCCAGGCCCGGCAGATGCTGCCCCGCCCCGCACCCGCCGACGACCACACACCCCGCTCCCCCGACTGACGCACACTGCCCGGGCCGGCCCCGGCGCCGCCCGCACCACCGGCCACACACCGTGCGGCACACCGGCCACCCGCGTCCCCCGGTACACCGCACGGCCCTACGATCGTCCGTCATGGCCTCCGCACTGATCCTCATCGACCTGATGCCACGCATCATCGCCCTCCCCCTCGCCCCGCACACCGGCGGCCAAGTACTCGCGCGCTGCCGCGCGTTGGCCGAAGCGTTCCGGGCCGGCGGCCGGCCGGTGGTGCAGGTCCGGGTGGAACGCCCGAACGTCGCCGAGCAGCCGCCCGGCAGCGACTTCGCCGACGGCCTCGTCCACGACGGCGACACCATCGTGGTCAAACACACCATCGGCGCGTTCCACGACACCGGCCTCGACGCGCAGTTGCGCACACTGGGCGCGGACACCCTGGTCATCGCCGGACTGGTCACCACGATGGGCGTCGAGTCCACCGCACGGGCCGCCGCCGACCACGGCTACCGACTGGAGTTCGTCACCGACGCGATGTCCGCACCGACCGCGGACGAACACGACTTCACCATCGAACGGATCTTCCCCCGCTTCGGCGAGGTACGGAATACCGCCGACTACACCTGACACCCACCCGGCGAACCGGCCCCGACAGGTACCGACCCGACACGGGACACCACAACGGTCCCTGCACGACCCCCCCTTGGGGGAATCGTGACCGCGAGGCCGGACACGTCCATGACGCCGATCACCCGGCTCACCGGAACGCCACGAGAGCGCCGACACCACCGGCTGAACACCGGAACAACGGGGCCCGCCCACAACCGGACCCCGCACACCCCACCGCCGAGACCCGCACAACCCGCTCCCGGCACACCACCGGAACGACAGCCCGCGACCGCACCGCACAACCGGCCCCCACACCCCGACAGACAACGGACACGACAGACCCACAGACGGGCGAGCGGACGCTCCGGCCCACCGGCCGGTGGGCGCGCCGGGCCCGCGGTCCGGCGGTCCGGCGGTCCGTGCAGCGGCGGCACAGGAAGAACCCGCCCCGCCCCACCCCGGGACCCGTCCCCCGGAGCCCGTCCCCCGAGGCCGTCCCGGGGCCCCGTCCCCCCGGGGGTGCGGCCCGCGGCGGGGACGGGACGGGAGCGGGCAGTAGGATCGGCGGCGTTGCATCCCGTACACCGCCGCTAGGAGGCTTTTCATGGCTCAGGTCACGCTGAAGGGGAACCCGGTGCAGGTCGGTGGCGCGCTGCCCACCGCCGGCAGCCAGGCGCCGGCGTTCACGCTCGTCGGCGAAGGACTCGCGGACGTGTCCCTGAAGGACTTCGCGGGCAAGCGCAAGGTCCTGAACATCTTCCCCAGCATCGACACCCCGACCTGCGCGACCTCGGTGCGCACCTTCAACACCCAGGCCGGCTCCCTCGACAACACCGTGGTGCTGTGCGTGTCCGCCGACCTGCCGTTCGCCCAGGCCCGGTTCTGCGGATCCGAGGGCCTGGAGAACGTCAAGACCCTCTCCACCCTGCGCGGCCGGGACTTCCACGACACCTACGGCGTGGCGATCGCCGACGGCCCGCTGGCCGGCCTGACCGCCCGCGCCGTCGTCGTCCTCGACGAGAACGACACCGTCCTGCACACCGAACTCGTCGCCGAGATCGCCGACGAGCCGAACTACGAGGCCGCACTCGCCGTCCTCAACTGACCCACCCGGCACCACCCCTGACCGGTGCCACCCCGTGTTCCCACGACGGCCCGCCCCTGCCACGATCCCCTTCCGAGGACACGGCCCAGGAGGCGGGCCGCCGCACACCCAGACCAGCCCGACGCACCCCGGACGGCCGCACCACCCCCGGAGGAAGACCCGCCCCCGGAGGAAGACCCGCCACCACCAGGACGACCATCCCCACGGACCGTCCACCCACCGACGTCCACAGGCCCGTACGGCGAACCCGCCCACCACCATGCCACCCGCCACCTGCCACCCACCGGCGTGACCACCGCAACACCACGCGCGGGACGCACACCCCGTACAACGGCCGAAGCCCCACACCACGCGACCGTGGAAGGCAAACAGCACCCGCAGCCGCGGCTGCGCGGCCTCGACCAGGTCACGGTCCACATACGGCGCCGGCCTGCGCCGGCAGGACTCCCCCCACGCACCCGAGCGCCCTCCCGCGCTCGTGAGCGCGAGAGCCGGCCGCCCGTGCCAATGCCTGCTACACGCCCCGCAGCGCGGGCCAGTACCCCTGCGTGGTGACAGGGGCGACATCGTACTTGAGGGTGTCGCCACTGGAATCGGTCTTCAAAGCCCTGCCGCCCTTGAAGAACCAGAAACCCCCGCCGGCCGCCGTGGCAGCATCGACACCGTCCTCGAACCCGGTCCCCCGCAGAGCAGGCCAGTACCCCTGCGCAGTGATGCTGTCAGGGTTGAACTTGAGAGTGTCGCCACTGGAATCGGTCTTCAAAGCCTTGCCACCCTTGAAGAACCAGAAACCCCCGCCGGCCTCAAGGACAGCGTCGACCCCGTCCTCGAACCCGGTCCCCCGCAGCGCGGGCCAGTACCCCTTCGTGGTGACAGGGGCGACTTCGTACTTGAGGGTGTCGCCACTGGAATCGGTCTTCAAAGCCCTGCCGCCCTTGAAGAACCAGAAACCCCCACCGGCCGCCGTGGCAGCATCGACACCGTCCTCGAACCCGGTCCCCCGCAGAGCAGGCCAGTACCCCTGCGCAGTGATGCTGTCAGGGTTGAACTTGAGAGTGTCGCCACTGGAATCGGTCTTCAGAGCCTTGCCACCCTTGAAGAACCAGAAACCCCCGCCGGCCTCAAGAGCAGCGTCGACCCCGTCTTCGAACTTTCCCATACCGCGCCTCACTTCTCCCGGTGCAACCCATAGTGCGCCCGATGGATCCCCGGTACACAACAGCAGAGGCCGCGACAAAACAGCAGCCCCCGGCTACGGCACCCGGCCGATTCCACCGGCCTGAAGCACATGGGCGGATGAGTGTTGAATACAGCCGGACCGGCCGCGGCAACACGATTCCACGCCCATCAGGCCGCCCCGCCAAGGACACGCCATGGATCGAGTACCAACTTTCACGGGAAGTGCCACCCCACGCCCAGGGGATGCCGCACACCGGCAATCACCACATCACCCAGGACCCGGACTCCCCGCCCCAGGACACGGCGCCCAGACCCCGGCGACCGGGCCGGCGACCGCTGGTTCGGCAGCAACCGCAAACGGCCACGCTCCCCCGGACTCACCAGATGAGGCGCCCGGCACGTGACCGCGGTTCGGCAACAACCCCACCAAGGGCATCCGCTCCCCGAACAGGCCGAACGGCAGGGCATTCGGCCCTCGACCGGCCGGTTCCCGCAGTGACCGACGAGACGTGCCCGACGCGCCCGCGGTCCTCCCGCCCCATCCCCAGACGCCCGCCTCCCGCCCCCGCACACCGGTCACTGCCGCGCCTGCGCCCCCATACCGCCCGCACACCTCCCACAGCGGCACGCCACAGGCCCGACACCGCGCACACCCTCCCCCGAACGACCCTCACCCGCTCCTGCCCCGGCCCGGCCCGGCATGTCCGTTCCCTCCCCGCCATGCTGACGCAACGCCAGGACCGGAGGCTCCCGCAACCACCCGACACCGACCACCAAGGCGATGCACCCGGCCACCCCACCCCGGCCACCCCACCCCGGCCACCGCCCTCGCAGGACCCGCCCCTGCCCGCAACCGCGATGCCACCGAAAGCCATGCCGCCCGGAACACCCCGCGCAATCCGGCATACCGGCATCACACGTATGCGAGCAGCTTCATCGTCCACTCCCGCTGCTCGGCCGTGTCCGGGACGGCGAGCCCGCGAGCGCGCTCGATCCGCTCCCAGGCGATGCCGGGATCGATGCCGTTGAGGATCAGGAGCGATGCGGCGAGCAGGGACGAGCGTCCGATGCCGGCCCGGCAGTGGGTGACGACGTGTGCGCCGTCGCGCAGCTGCCCCGCGAGCCCGCGAAGGACGGGCAGGACCGTGGCAAGGTCGGGAACCGTGCGGTCGGGGACGGGAATCGCGACGAACCGCAACCCGGCGGCGAGAGCCTGCCGGGGCTCGTCCACGAGACCGAGTTCGCCGGCTTCGGGACCGGTCAGCGCACTGACCAGGATGTCGACACCGTGGCCGCCCAGCGCGGCCATCTCGTCTTCGAGCCAGTCGAAACCACGAGGTCTGGCCATGGTGCTCAGCCGCCCCGGACCGGGGACGTCAACAGTGAAAAAGCCGGGTCGCATGTCAGCAGCACTTCCGGTCGATGGAATCAGACGGTGTCCGGACAACAGGGACAGAGGCCCGCCGGGCCCGGCACAAAACCCGCCCAAGCCCGGGACAGGGGGACGGCCGCCTCACACAAAACGCCGGAGAACCCGGCCGAGAACACCCTGACCGCCCACGGCGGCGGCACGTTCCTCCCCCGTGGCCACCAAGCCCACGAACACGCGCCGCAATCCGGCCCCGGACACGGCCAGCGGGCCTTCACAGAACCCCCGAGAGTGCACAAGCCGCAGCAGACGCACGCCATCCCGCACCGGCACCGCCCCAAGAACAGGCAGGAACACAACCCCCACCGGGATCGTAATACCATCCCGGTCCGCCACCGGCCACACCCCCGAAAACAACGACACCACAGGCGAAAACACCCGCACCACCGCCCCACCGACCCACCCCGCCGACCCACCCCGCCGACCCGCCCCGCGAAGACACCACAGCCCCGGACGGCGAACAACACACCGACACCCCACCCCCACCGCAACCGATGCGGCAGCCGGTGCGACGGCCCGCACGGAGACCGGTACGACGGCCCGTACGGAGACCGGTACAGCGACCGGTACGAGGGCCCGTACGGCAGCCCGTACGGTTCCACCACTCCACCGGCGACGACACCGCGCCGGACCACCGGCCGGCGACGACCCGGCCGCCGCCCTCCCGCGCGCCACCGCATCCGCCCCCCGCCCGGGAACCGGCCACGGCCCGGGACGTACACCCCCCGACCACACCCGCACCGGCCACACCCCCACGCGAAACCCCACCTGCGCGCCCACCCGCCCCCAGGCCGCCAACCGGCAACCGGCAACCACCACCGGCCACCGGCACCACCCTCACCCGGCCCCGGACGGCCTCGTGATCACACCACCGCCCGGACACCGGCACCCCCCGGGGGCGCGGAACACGGAAATGCCCCTTCCTCGTCCCGCCGGCACACGCCGGAACGAAGAAGGGGCACACCGGGGACAACCCGCGGACCGCGAACCCCACGGACCGGCGGACCGCACCGCACCGGCCGGCACCCGACCCCTGGCCGTGGCCGGGGCCGGGCCTTGGGACAGGCCGGGGGCCGGGCCGGTCAGGTGATGGAGGCGCCGGAGTCGATGCTGATGACCTGCCCCGTCATGCAGTCCTGGTCGAGGAACAGACCGATCGAACGGGCGACCTCACGCGGGGTCACGAACCGCGGCACCGGGACCTTCTCCCGCATCCCCGCCACCACATGCTCCGGCAGCGTGTCCGTCATCCCCGTGATCATGAACCCCGGCGACAGGGCGTTGACCGTCACCCCCCGCCGCCCGCACTCCGCCGCCAGCGTACGGGTCAGCCCGATCAGCCCCGCCTTGGACGCCGAGTACGCGGTCTGCCCCGCCGTGGCGATCAACGCGGACGGCGACACGACGTTCACCACCCGACCCCACCGCGCACGCAGCATCGCCGGCACACACACCCGCGCCGTGTGGAAGGAACCCACCAGGTTCGTGTCGATCACCTCCCGCCACTGCACCGGATCCTGCATCGCCATCAGCGAATCCCGGCGGATCGCCCCGTTGTTGACGAGCACGTCCACCGGCCCCAGCGCCGCCTCCACCTGCCCGTACATCTGCGTCACCGCATCCCAGTGCGCGACCGAGCCCGTGACCAGCACATGCTCGTTCACCAACCGGGCGGCGACCTTCTCCGCACCCTCACGGGAACTGTTGTAGTGCACCGCGACCCGGCAGCCCGCCGCGTCCAACGCCAGCGCCAGCTCACCGCCCAGCCCCCCGGACGCGCCCGTCACCAGCGCCACCGGCGCCTGCGGACGCACCCCGAACACGCCCCTGGCGCTCACCGGCCCGCACCTCCCCACGTCAGCAGCACCGAACCCCACGTCATCCCCGCACCGAACCCGGCCAGCAACACCGTGTCACCGTCCCTGATCCGCCCCGCGTCCAACGCCTCCGCCAACGCGATCGGGATCGACCCCGACGCCGTGTTGCCGTACCGCTCCAGATTCGTCACCAGCCGGTCCGCCGGAATACCCGTATGCGACAGCACCGAGTTGATGATCCGGATGTTCGCCTGATGCGGCACCACATGATCCACCTCCGCCGGCGTGATCTTCGCCTGCTCCAGCGTCTCGCGGATCGTACGCACCGTGTACCGCACCGCGTTCAGATAGATCTCGTTACCGTTGATCTGCGCGTAATGCAGACCCGCCGCGACGGTCTCCGCAGTCGTCGGCATCCGCGCACCCCCCGCCAGGACCTTCAGACTGTCCTTGCACGAGCCGTCCGCACCCAGGTTCCACGCCCGCACCCGCTCCACCGCACCCGGCACCAGGACCACCGCACCCGCCCCGTCCCCCACCAGGATCGACAGATCCCGGTCCGCCGGATTCGCGGTCAGCGTATGCGTGTCCGAACCGATCACCAGGATCGGACGCGGATCCATCCGCAACAGACCCACCGCCGTCACCAGCGCATACACGAACCCCGCACACTCCGAGTTCACATCATGCGCACTGCCCGCGATCCCCAGCCCGTCATGCACGAACGCCGACGTCGCCGGCGAAGGCTGCTCCGGAGTCGCCGTCGCCACGATCAGATGCGCGATATCCGCACCCGACAGACCCGCACGCTCCAACGCCCGACGCCCCGCCTCAACCGCCATCGACGCCGTGGTCTGCCCCACACCCACCGCCCGACGCTCACGGATCCCGCACCGCGACACGATCCAGTGCTCATCCACACCGAAACGCTCCGCGAGCTCCGCACTCGTCACCACCCGCTCGGGCACCGACATCCCCCAACCGGCGACATCGAAACCACTCATCACCCCACCCCTCTCCCCGACCCCCACCCCCCTCTCAGCGACCCGCCGACGGCACCAACGCCAGGATCCGCTCGTGCACCACCCGCAACGTCGTCGTGTCGTCGATGTCCGCGAACAACGACTCGTCCGCCGGAATGTGCGGATAGTCGTTCTGGAACCCGTACAACCACTCCATCAGATCCAGCGAATCCACATCCGCGATGTGCTGCAACGCCGCGTCCGCATCAATCTCCCGCGCACCCGACACCGCCTGAAGCTGCTCCGCCAGGTCCTCGATCGTGGGAATCCGAGACATCAGTGATCGTTCCTCTCCACGCCCACCTCCGTGAGCGCCGTCAACGCGCCGAAAGAACAGGTCAGGACGAACCCCCCAACACCCACACCCACCCAGCCCACCAACCGGCCAAACCGACCGGCGGGCCGACCAGGCCAACCGGCCAAGCCGACCGGCCAAGCCGGCCCGCGGGCCGACCAGGCCAAGCCGACCGGCGAACCGGCGAAGCCAACCGGCCCGCGGGCCGACCGGCCAAGCCGGCCGGGCCCACCGGCCGGCGAAGCCGACCCGGCAGGGACTGAACCACCGACAACCGGCAGAAACCGGCCAGCAGACGTTCAGGCGAGCAGGCGTTCAGGCGGACGAGTGCACGTCCTGGCAACACCCCGGGAACAACCAGGCACCCCGCACCCCGGGAACAACGGACAACACCACCCGGGAACCGAAGCACCCCCCGGGAAGGCCGTGGGGGCCGCGTGTCTTGCCGAAACCGCATGAAACCCGCCCCCACGCAACCAGCCCGCAACCCGCAACCCCCACACCCCCTTGCGGACCGCTTGCGAGACACACGCTTACCTGACCCCACAACACACCGCACCCGCCCGCACACCACCCCCACCCCGGCCCCGGCCCGCACAACCCACGCAACAACCCGCACCACCAGCCACCACCAAGCCACACCGGACACCCAACCCGGCACGGCACACACCAACGGAACGGGACGGCACGGGCCACGCCAACGCAGCGGCCCCGCAAGGCCGTTCACGCCGGACAGCATCCGCCGGGCAGCCAGCCCGGACCGGCAAGCCCAGGGCCACCGGCGGCCAGGCCGTCCACCCCGAACAGCACCACGCACCAACACGGCATCTCCGCAAAGCCGTTCGCTCCAGGACGGAAAGCCGCCGGGCATCCAGCCCGGCACAGCCCGGAGAAGGGAAGCTTCAACGGCCCTGGCCGCCCACACCACACGGCAACCCGCCGAGCACCCCGCCCGCCGGCACAGACCGCCCGACCGCACCACCCGGCACCACCCGCGGCTTCAGGCCACACCGGGCACCCAACCCGACACCGCACGGCAGGCGCACGCCAACGCAGCGTCCCCGCAAGGCCGTTCACACCGCGACGGGCACCCAGCCCGGACCGGCAAGCCCAGGGCCACCGGCGGCCAGGCCGTCCACCCCGAACAGCACCACGCACCAACACGGCACCTCTGCAAAGCCGTTCGCTCCAGGACGGAAAGCCGCCGGGCATCCAGCCCGGCACAGCCCGGAAAAGGGAAGCTTCAACGGCCCTGGCCGCCCACACCACACGGCACCCGCCGAGCACCCCGCCCGCCGGCACAGACAACCCGACCGCACCACCCGGCACCACCCGCGGCTTCAGGCCACACCGAGCACCCAACCCGGCACGGCACGGCAGGCACACGCCAACGCAGCATCCCCGCAAGGCCGTTCACACCGCGACGGGCACCCGCCACCCACACGGCGGCGGCCAGGCCCGACCCACAGCCCGGCCCGGACACCGCGCCACCCGCGGCTTCAGACCCGCCGCGATACGGGCCGCACCGGCACACAGCCCGCAGCCCGACCCACACCGTCCACCACCATCAACCGAGGGGCCCCATCCCATGACCACCGTCGAAGCCCGCTCCATCAACCCCGACGTCGAGGCCATCCGCCACCACTACGAGGTCCCCAACGAGCTCTACCGGCTCATCCTGGGCCCCACCATGATGTACTCCGGCGGCTACTGGGAGGACGGCGAAGACCTCGTCACCGTCCTCGACGAAGCCCAGGAACGCAAACTCGACGCCTTCACCGACCTCGCCCGCGCCGCCCACACCGACACCGTCCTGGACATCGGCTGCGGCTGGGGCACCATGCTCAACCGCCTCACCACCGTCCACGGCGTCAAAAAAGCCGTCGGCGTCACCCTCTCCCGCACCCAGGCCGACTTCGTCGACGCCCTCAACAACCCCGCCATCGAAGCCCGCGTCGAAAGCTGGGAAGACCACCGCCTCCCCGAAGGCCACGCCCCCTACGACGCCGCGTTCTGCATCAACGCCCTCGAACACTTCGTCCTCTCCTCCCTCACCCCCAAAGAGCGCACCCAGCGCTACCGCGTCTTCTTCAAGCAGGTCCACTCCCTCCTCAAGCCCGGCGCCCGCTTCGTCCTGCACACCATGACCGTCGAAAACCCCCCACTGCGCCGCCGGCTCCTCGACGACCTCAAATTCCTCCAGCGCGAAGAATTCGAAGGCTGCCACATCCCCCGCCTCCCCGAACTCGCCACCGGCCTCGACGGCCTCTTCGAAGTCACCGAAATCCGCAACGAACCCGAATCCTTCGCCCGCGCCTGCCGCGCCTGGCTCCAACTCCTCGCCACCCGCCGCGACGAAGCCGTCACCATGACCGACGAAACCACCGTCGCCCGCTTCGAGCGCTACCTCGACATCTTCGCCTACACCCTCGAAGACCACATCTTCAACAACTTCCGCGTCACCCTCACCCGCCGCGCCTGACCCCCAAGACCCACCGCGCACACCCGAAAAGAGGACACCGACGCATGACCACCACCCCCGCCCCCAACCCCACCACCACGGCCACCACCACACCGGCCACCACCACAACCCCAACGGCGGGGGTGACCCCCACCCCCCACACCAACACCACCAGTGCGAACACCACCCACACGGACACCGCAGACACCGCCACGAACACCACCCGCACGGGCACCACGGGCACGAGCACCACACACACCGACACCACCACGGGCGCGAGCACCGCGAGCGCGACGGGCACCACCACCGCCACCACCACCGGCGCGACCACCGCGGACAACACCACCACGGCCGCCACGGCCACGAACACCGCCACCACCGGCACGGGCACGGGTACCGCGGTCGCCGCGGGCACGAACACCGCGGGCACCATCACCCCGGACACCGCCACCGCCACGGGCACCGCCACGGGCACGGCCACCGCCACCGCCACGGGCACCGCGGGCGCCCGTCAGGACACCACCGCCACCACCTCAGCCGGCGACCTCGCCGTACGCCACCTCAAAGTCGCCGTCATCGGCGCCGGCATCTCCGGCCTCGGCACCGCCATCAACCTCCTCAAAGCCGGCATCGACGACTTCCTCGTCTTCGAACGCGCCGACGACATCGGCGGCACCTGGCGCGACAACACCTACCCCGGCTGCGCCTGCGACGTCCAGGCCCACCTCTACTCCTTCTCCTTCGCCCGCAACCCCGACTGGAAATCCACCTTCGCCACCCAGAACGAAGTCCACACCTACCTACGCGACTGCGCGAAGCGCTACGGCGTCGAACCCCACCTGCGCCACAACCACGAACTCCACAACGCCACCTGGGACGACACCCACCAGCACTGGAACATCCACACCACCCACGGCCACTACACCGCCCAGATCCTCGTCACCGGCACCGGCTACCTCTCCGACCCCCACACCCCCGACATCCCCGGCCTCGACACCTTCACCGGCACCGTCTTCCACTCCTCCCGCTGGCGCCACGACCACGACCTCACCGGCCGCACCACCGCCGTCATCGGCACCGGCGCCTCCGCCATCCAGTTCGTCCCCGCCATCCAACCCCACACCACCCGACTCCACCTCTACCAGCGCACACCCCCCTGGATCGCCGCCAAACCCGACAAACCCAACACCCCCCGCCACACCTGGATGCTGCGCCACCTCCCCGGCTACCAACACCTACGCCGCAACCTCAACAAACACGGCCGCGAAATCGTCGCGTTCTTCATGTCCCGCCCCACCCGCACCACCGGCATGAAGAACATGGCCGCCGGCCACCTCAAAAAATCCGTCCCCGACCCCACCCTGCGCAAACTCCTCACCCCCGACTACACCGTCGGCTGCAAACGCCTCCTCTTCTCCAACACCTGGTACCCCGCCATCCAACAACCCAACGTCGACATCATCACCGACACCATCACCCACATCGGCCCCACCCACATCACCACCGCCGACGGCACCCGACGCCACACCGACACCATCATCCTCGCCACCGGCTTCAACGCCACCGACCGCCCCATCGCCCACCTCATCCACGGACAACACGGCACCACCCTCGCCGACACCTGGAACCACCACGGCATGACCGCCCACCGCGGCACCACCATCCACGGCTTCCCCAACCTCTTCATGCTCCTCGGCCCCAACACCACCCTCGGCCACTCCTCACAAACCGTCATGATCGAAGCCCAGATCACCTACATCCTCGCCGCCATCAAAACCCTCGACACCCACCACCTCACCAGCGTCAACGTCCACCCCCACGCCCAGACCACCTACAACCACACCCTCCAGAACCGCCTCAAAAACACCGTCTGGAACACCGGCGGCTGCCACAGCTGGTACACCGACAACCACGGCAACAACCCCTCCATCTGGCCCACCTACACCTGGCGCTACCGCCAACAAACCCACACCTTCGACCTCACCAACTACCAAACCACCACCCACACCAACCACACCCCCTAACACCACCCCACCACCCCACCACCCCACCAGCCGGCCCGCCGGCACGCCGGCCCCAACACACAACACCAGGACACAACACCGGAAACGAGGCACAGCACAGGGCGAACACAACACCGGGGCACAACACCGGGAACGAGGCACAGCACAGGGCGGGCACCGCACACCGCAGGCACAACCCCGGGCACAGGACGAGCACCCCACAAGGCGGGCACGGCACACCACAGGCACAGCACCGGGCGGGCACCGCACAGCCCGGGAACCCCGGACACCGCGCCGGACACCACGCCGGCCCAGGACAACACAGACCAAGCCCACCACGGGAACCCCCGAGCCCGGCACAGAACCCAGCGAAACCCACAACGCCATACGCGGCCACGCCCAGCCCCACAACAGAACCCGGCCCACAACCACACGACACGACACGGGGCTCAGTACAGGACCGCACCAACACGGCACGAAAGCCCCGAACACAACGACGCCGGACACCAGACAGTCACACCACCGGCCAGAACGCACACGACACCACAACACAACAGACAAACCCGCACAACAACCAACAACACCAACACAGAACAGAAACCCCGGACACCACCCAACCCCCCCCCGGCCGGGGCCGCTTCACCCCCGCGACACCACAACCACCCCGAAACACACCGGACTTACAACACCACCCCACCCAGGACCACCGTCCCGCGCAGACCCGGCCACACCACCCCGCCCACGCCACCCACCAGGAGACCCCACCATGAACCACCGACCCACACCAACCAGGCGCACCATCCTCACCGGCGCCACCGCCACCGTCATCGGCTTCAACACCACCACCCGCACCTGGGCCACCACCACCGACACCCCCACCCCCGGACGCATCACCCCCCTGCCCCCCATCCAGGGCACCCTCACCACCGACACCACCACCCGCGACACCCACGCCCACGACTTCGGACGCCTCACCACCACCACCCCCTACGCCGTCCTCACCCCCACCGGCCCCGCCGACATCGCCACCATCATCAACTACGCCCGCCGCAACAACCTCAAAGTCGCCATGAACGGCCAAAGCGGCACCGGCACCGAACTCGAATCACACTCCAACTACGGCCAAGCCGGCGTCGCCGGCGGCATCAGCATCAACGCCCGCGCCCTCAACCGCATCCACGCCATCACCCCCACCAACGCCACCGTCGACGCCGGCGTCACCTGGGCCCAACTCACCGACGCCACCCTCACCCACAACCTCACACCCCCCTGCCTCACCGACTACCTCCACCTCTCCATCGGCGGCACCATCAGCGTCGGCGGCATCGGCTCCACCGTCCACAAACACGGCCTCCAAGCCGACACCGTCGAATCCATCGAAATCGTCACCGGCACCGGCCGCATCCTCACCGCCTCCCCCACCCACAACCCCACCCTCTTCCACACCGCCCTCGCCGGCGCCGGCCAAGTCGGCATCATCACCCGCGCCACCCTCAAACTCATCCCCGCCCCCAAAAACGCCCGCGTCTTCACCCTCACCTACAACGACCAACACACCTTCCTCACCGACCAACAAACCATCCTCAACGACGGCCGCTTCCCCTCCCAAATCGGCGAAATCCTCATCCAACCCAACGGACAACCCCCCCGCTACAAAATCGAAGCCGTCGCCCACTACAACACCACCACCCCCAACCCCACACCCCTCCTCACCAACCTCAACCCCACCACCACCGACATCACCGACCAGACCTACCACGACTACACCCACCGCGCCGACACCTTCGCCGACACCATCAAAAACCTCGGCTACTGGAACGCCCCCAAACCCTGGCTCTCCCTCTTCCTCCCCGCCACCACCACCCCCCAATTCCTCAACCACGCCCTCCCCCAAATCACCCCCCAAGACATCGGCGCCGGCCTCCTCCTCTGCTACCCCTTCCACACCAACAAACTCACCCACCCCCTCGCCATCACCCCCAACGAACCCACCACCTACCTCTTCGACCTCCTCACCTTCCCCCACCCCGACACCAACCCCCAACCCGCCCTCCAACGCAACCGCACCCTCTACAACACCGCCACCCAACTCGGCGCAAAACGCTACCTCGTCGGCGCCATCCCCCACATGACCCCCCACGACTGGCAAACCCACTACGGCCCCCACTGGACCACCCTCACCACCGCCAAAAACACCTACGACCCCACCCACACCCTCACCCCCGGCCAAAACATCTTCCCCTAACCAACCATTCTCTTTTCGTGAATGACGGGTGCTTTTCCTTAGTCGGAAATAGGAGTGGTGTTCTATCGTGCGCGCCCACCAGAACGCGGCCGGGGCCCGTCAAAAGGAGCCCCGGCCGACGAGCCCGGCCACCACGCCACCGGACGCTCCCGCGGCGGGCTGACCACCAGGATCCACCTGGCAGCGGACGGCCGGTGCCGGCCGCGCACCCGGCCCCTCGTGGCCCTGGCCGACCGGGCCTACTCGTCTCGGGCCATCCGCAAGCACCTGCGCAGAAGCGGAATCCAGGCGGTGATCCCACAGCCCGCCGACCAGATCGCCAACCGCAAGCGCTTTGCCGACGGCAAGCCGGGCAGTATGCCAAACCTCGGCCTGTCATGGCGCCAAACGTCCTGCCACAGCCACAAACGGGTCAAACCAGTGTCTTCGCGGCTGGATGTACGGCACCATCGAAGCCCACACGCAGGAGCAGTCTCCTGGGGGAAACGCATGACCACCACGCCGCCGAACGCGTCAGATGGATCCAGCCCCGGGGTGACGCCGGGGCAGCCCCCGGTTCCGCCGGTGCCCCCGGCATCGCCGTCATCCACGAACCTCCCCGATCCTGGTGCTGTCGCAGGGCCTGTCCTCCCGCCGACCGCCCAGCCGTTGTCGGCTCCCCCTGCCTTCCCGCCCCCCGTGCCGATCTCGGCCGCTTCCACGGCAGGGCGCCTTCTGGACGACGTGACCAGCGTGCTCGCCCCGGATGGGGCTGCACACCGTGGCGGCAGACGTGTCCGGTTCGTCGCCTTGACCGTGGCCGTCGCCCTGGTGAGCAGCACCGGAGGATGGTGGCTGGCCCACGAGCTCGACAACATGGGATCGGTAGACACCGCCCGTCATCAGGACGCGGCTCAGCAGGAAGTGGACGGCGCACGACCGCCGATCGACGTCACGGTGACCCAGGACACGTTCGAGGAGTACGACCCCGTCAGCTTCCCGAACACGTGGTACATCGTCCTCGACAAGCCGCTCTCCGCCCAGGCGCAGCAGGCACTGACCTCGATCCCGGTCAACCCGCGCGACTTCCGAGAACACGTCCGGAAGGTATGGGAGTTGTTGAGACCGATGGGCGGTCGGCTGCTGACCGACCAGCCAACGCTGGTCCGGGCGCCCGAGAACTTCACGTACAACGGCACTGCCACCTCCTTTCGACTGGGCTTGGAGAGCCGGAAGACGGCTCCCGTCAACATCGACAACATCACCGCCGACGACGTCAACTGCGTTCCCGCCGATGCCGCGGCGGTCGTGCGCTACCCCCCGGCGGGGGAATCCCCCATGAGGAATCTCGCGCTGGATCTCTCCGGACGCAGCAAGGTCCTGGTGGTCGAGGACGAGGGCGGCCAACAGGGCAAGCCGTACTTCCAGGGGGCGTCGATCGCCCTGGGCCAGAACCAGACCGGGACCAACCTCAAGATCGACGCGATCACCAAGAACGAGACCTGCACGTTCAAGCTCAAGGCCGCCTACCGCGTTGCCGGTGAGGCCGCGCCTGGCGCTCCACTGGAGATCCTTGCCCAGGGCAAGCCCTTCAAGGCCGAGGGTGTCCCGGCACGCGCCGTCCAGTACTTCGAACGCGGTTACGGGGATGTCCCCTGGTACTGCGCCGGTACGGTCGAACCGGGCATCTGCGACACCCCCGGATGGCTTCAGGCGCACGTCAAGTAGGGCTTGAGCACGCGGCTCGACCCGGACGTGGCACGTGTGGGGACGAAGGAGCCGCCCGGTACGCCGCCGTGAGGAGGCGGGCCCACCGGGTCAGGAGGCAGACGATGCGGGCGACTTGGTGGGGTCCGAGCCGCTGCGGGGCCCCGGCACCCCTGTCGAGCGGCGGTGCCGAGGCTCTGTCACGCGGTCACGCGACGTCAGCTGCCGATCGCGCCGCCGCGCACGGCGGTGGTGCGGGCCGGGCACTGCAGGGCGAAGTTGTGCTGGCCGCCGTAGTAGGTCTTGGAGATGTAGCGGTAGCCGTTCGAACAGTCGACGAACGGCTTGTACTTCTTGCCGTTACACGTCTCGTAGAACCAGCCGCCGTCGACGCGGGCGTTCCAGCAGCTGAGGGCCAGCGTCTGGCTGGGGCTCGCGCCGGCGACCGCTGCCGCGGACGAGTCGGCGTCCGCTGCGCCGGCCGACGTGCTCGAGAGGTCCTCGGCGGCGACGGTGACCACCGGCTCCGCCGCGTTCGCGACCGGGGCCATCCCGCCGACGGCCGCGAACCCGATCATCACCGTGGTGCCGAGCGCACCCACTGGCTTCGGGCCCGGTCCCGGGCGTCCCGTCCGAGGGCCTGGACGAACGGAGCGGGTGCCGGCGGGCGGCGATCGGATGCCGCCAGGGCAGGTGCGCGTCACAGGAGACGGCGGTGTTCCGGCCGACGACCGTATCGATGCGCAGTTCAGGAACGGCCGTTACTCCAGCCACGTCCCGTCGCGCATGATGACTCTGCCCCGCAGTTCCGGCTCGCCACGCCAGGCGCGCACATTCGTCGGCGCCACGCGCAGGTACAGGAAGGAACCCTCCTCCGTACGCGGGTCCCAGCCGAACTTGGCGGCGAACGCCTCCGCCGCGTCTCCGGGGACGTCCTGGTCCGGGAAGCACTCCGCCTCACCCTGGAGGAGCACCACGTCGAAGGTGTCGGGCAGCGCCAGGCGCACGCGCGGGTCCTCGCGGAGGTTCCGCGCAGTCACGGAAGTGGCACTGGTGCACAGCCACACGGCTCGCCCGTCCCACCGGAACCACAGCGGCACCTGGTGCGGCCCGCGCTCTGGATGCGCTGTCGATACCCACACGTCCCGCTCTGAGACGAGCCGTTCCAGAGTGTCGCGCCTACGCTCCGCCGTCTGGCGGCGAACAATCCCCGTGGTCTGCATGAGTGCCGACGTTAGCCAGCGGGTTCGAAGCGCGCATCAGGCGAGGGACCTACTCCCGGTGACCGATGAGCCCCTCGGCCTCCGCATCGGGAACGGCCGGTCGGGGCAGGTAGGCCCTGTGCGGCGAGGGCGAAGCCCGCACGCCGGCTGCGACACCGTCGCGAGAGACAGTCCGCGACCTGACGGCGTTTCAGTGTCAGTGCCTGCGAGCACAATGAAGTACCGCCGCCGGCTTGGGGGAAGAACTGGCGCGGCTGATCCCGTATCCCGCGAGCCCGTCGGTTCGGGTTCGCGGAGGCCGATCGGCCGCTGACCGTGGTGCACCTCGTGCGGCACATCATGGGGGGGAGCAGTCAGATGGGCTTCATCGTCATTCTTGTCATCGTCCTGATCGTCATCAAGGTCGTCAGCCTGATGCTGAGGAGCGACGACCCGAGCAGGAAATCCCGTCGCAAGCGTGGAGGTGGGGACAGCGGCGGCGGGGGCTGGGGCGACGGTGGGGGCGGGGGTTGCGGAAGTGGTTGTGGCGGAGACTGAGGCAGCCATCGCGGGGCGTCGCCGCATCCGAACCGGCTCGTGTGTGAGGGATGCGGCCACCGACGGACGTCAGTGTTGAGCCCGGATCACCACGGCGCCATCACCAGCTCGCCGATCACCTTCAGGCCGACCCGCGCCGCCAGCCATGGAGCACGTTCAGCCTCGGCCTGCTTGACGTGCACGAACACCGTGTGGTCGGCCGCCGGCTTCTCCAGGTCGACGTCCCGGGCATTCGCGCAGACGGTCACGTAGGCGCCCCTGGGACCCCCGGCGCCAAGGCCGATGTCAGGGGCCTCAGGCCAGCCGAGGAAGTCCCAGCGGACCGCCATCGGGCAGCTGCCCGCCGCCGCCAGGAGCGGTCTCACCATGTCCGCGTCCTTGCCCCAGCCTCTCAACCGGACCGGCAGGTGATCCACTGGAGAGTCCCCCTCGCACGAGGAGTCGTTCCCACCGCCGACGGCCCACCACTCCGCATCCGGCAGGAGACTCATGAGCGGCTCCAGAGCCTGTACGGAGTCGACGAGTGCCTCGACGTCGACTTCGAGCTGACGGGTGTCGGCGAGCTCCAGCAGCCGCGCGGCCACCTGCAGTGCCTCCTCGAGGTCCGCCGTACGCAGGATCGGTTGGGCATAGGAGTTGGACATGACGGGCAGTCTGCCAGGGCTTCACGCCCGGCCGTACCGATTAAACGCACGCCCTCGGTGCGGTCCCAGGCCCCAGCGAGGGCGTGTCGGCAGGGGGGTCTGAGTCTGAACGGCAACCCCGGCCGCCAGCGGCGGCGGCGGTGGCGGTGGCGGGCCCTGGAGAGGGCCGTCAGGTGATGGAGGCTCCCTCCGAGGCGCTCCGGGCGACGCGCGAGTACAGCGAGAGGATCCCGGTGGCGTGCCGCGGCCGCAGGGGCTTCCAGACGCTCCGGCGGTCCGCCAGGATCTCCTCGACCGCCTCCGGCGACCGGTGCTCGCCGTCCACGCCCACGACCGCCAACCGCCTCTCCGGCACGTTGATCTCGATGAGGTCGCCGTCCTCGACCAGGGCGATGGGGCCGCCGTCGATGGCCTCCGGTGCCACGTGGCCGATGCACGGGCCCCGCATGGCGCCGGAGTAGCGGCCGTCGGTGACGATCGCCGTGGTGGTGTTCAGGACGGGGTCCGCGGAGAGGATGGCGGCGGCGTAGTACATCTCGGGCATGCCGTTGGCGCGCGGTCCCTCGTACCGGATGACGAGGACGTCGCCGGGTTCGATCCGGCGGGAGACGAGCGCGTGGACCGCCTCGTCCTCGAACTCGAACACCCGCGCCGGGCCGGTGTGCACGTGCATCTCCCTGGGCACGGAGAACGTCTTGATCATGGCACCGTCGGGAGCCAGGTTTCCGTACAGCACCGCGACGCCGCCGTCGCTGCCGAACGGATCGTGACGCGGCCGGATGACGTCGTCCGCGGCCACCTTCACGTTGTTGAGGTAGCCGCGCCGTTCGGCGAAGTAGGACGGGCTGGCGGCGATGTCGTCGAGGTTCTCGCCCAGCGTCCTGCCGGTGACCGTGAGGCAGTCCTGGTGCAGCAGGTCCCGCAGTTCCAGCATGATCGCGGGGACACCTCCGGCGTACCAGAGGTACTCGACGGGGTACTTCCCGGTCGTCTTGACGTTCGCCAGCACGGGCACTCGCCGGTGGATGCGGTCGAAGTCGTCGATGGTGATGTCGACACCCGCTTCGCGTGCCACCACCGGCAGGTGCAGCAGGGCGTTCGTCGACCCTCCGACGGCGGCGTGGATGATGATCGCGTTCTCGAAGGCGTTGCGGGTCAGGATGCGCCGGGCCGTGAGGTTCTCCTGGATGAGGCGGACCGCCTGCTTGCCGGTCGCCCGGGCGTAGCGCAGCAGTTTGGTCAGGGGTACCGGAGTCAGCGCCGATCCGGGCAGCGCCAGGCCGAGCGCCTCGGCCAGGACCTGGCCGGTGCTCGCGCTGCCCATGAACTGGCACGCGCCGCAGGTGGGACAGGCCCCGCGCTGGGCGGATTCCAGGTCCTCGCGGGGGATCTCGCCGCGTTCGACCTCGGCGCCGATCGGCCACATCTCGTCCGAGGTCAGGTAGTCGGGGGCGTTCAGCTGCGTCCCGCCGGGCAGGTGGATCGCGGGCAGGTCGCAGCGGGCCATCGCGACCAGGTGGGCGGGGACGGACTTGTCGTTGCCGGAGATCAGCACCATGCCGTCGTGGGGATGGCCCAGCGCGTGGATCTCCACCATCGCGGCCATGACGTCCCGGGAGACGAGCGAGTAGCTCATGCCGTCGGTGGCCTGCACGACGCCGTCGCAGATGTCGCTGACCGTGAAGACGCCCGGCTTGCCGCCGGCCTCGTAGACGCCGTTGCTGACCTCCTCGACGAGGCCGCGGAAGTGGAACGTGCCCGGATGGCCCATGCCGTCGGCGCTGTCCACCAGGACCTGCGCCTTGGCCAGGTCCTCCTCGGTCCAGTTCATCCCCAGGCGCAGGGCGTCTCCCTGGTGGTTCACCAGGCGCAGCCGCTGGCTCCGCAACGACGGTCGGACTTCGGTCACGTCTGGCAGCCTTCCCTCGACCCTCTCGTCCCCCTCGATCACCTCGACACCATACGAGTCCGGACGGATACGGAGAGTGAGACGCTCCGGGCCGTCGGCCCCGTTCAGGTGCGCGGCGCGGCGGCCGGGACGACGTCGCGCGGCGTCCTGCCGAGGGAGCCCGCGATGGCGTTCTCGGCGGCTCGCCGTTTCAGTTCGGTGAACGATTCCTCGGAGTACCAGCCGGTGTGCGGGGTGAGCACGACGTTCGACAGCCCGAACAGGCGGTGCGACGGCGGGAGCGGCTCGTTCTCCACGACGTCCAGTGCGGCGCCGAGGATCCCTCCGCGCTCGATGGCGTCCGCCAGCGCCTCGGTGTCGACGACGCCGCCCCGGCCGGTGTTGACCACGACCGAGTCGGGCCGCATCCGGGACAGCGTCCCGGAATTGAGAAGGTGCCGGGTCGCGGGCGTCAGGGGGACGTGCAGGGACAGCACGTCGGCCCGGCCGAGGATGTCCTCGAAGCTCAGCAGCTCGGTTCCCCGCAGTGACGCGGGGACCTCCTCAACGACGGGGTCGTGCGCGACCACCTCGAAGCCGAGGGCCCGCGCCTTGCGAGCGGTGGCCCGGCCGATCCGGCCGAGGCCGACGACGCCGAACGTCCGGCCGCGGAACCGGTGGAGCGGCTTGACGGCGGCGACGTCGTACGAGCCCTGACGCATGCGGCGGTCGAGCCGCGGAATCCCGCGCAGCAGCGAGAGGGCCAGGGCGATGGCATGGTCGCTGACGTCCTCGCTCCCGTAGTCCGGCACGTTGCAGACCAGCACACCGCGGGCGTGTGCCGCATCGACGTCGATCGTGTCGACGCCGACCCCGTACCGGCTGACCACCTTCAGGCCAGGCAGGGCGTCGAGCACCGCGGCGGTGATCGGGGCGTACTGGACGATCAGCCCGTCGGCCCCGGCCGCGGCCTCGATGACGGCGTCCTCGTCGGCGCTGTCCGCCCGGACGAGGTCGATCCCGGCCTCGGCGGCGGCCAGCTGCTCCGGCTCGATGGTGTCGTGATCACAATCGGTGATGACGATGCGGACCATGCTGGCTCCCTGCTCACGTGTCGTGGTTCGCGTGTCGCGTGGACGGTGGGGACGTCGGACGGTGAGGGCGTCGGACGGCGCGGGCGTCGGACGGCGCGGGCGTCGGACGGCGCGGGCGTCGGTGCTTCAGCGCTCCTGCCGCAGCGCGGCGAGCCTGTCGAGCTGGCTGGGGTCCTCAAGGGCGGACCCGACCCCGACGACGCGCGCGCCGGCGTCCAGGAACCGCCTGGCGTTGGCCGCGTCCACTCCGCCGGTGGCGACGAACCGCGCCTGCGGGAACGGCCCGTGCATCAGCTTGATCCATCCGGCGCCCAGGACGGCGGCCGGGAAGGCCTTGAGCCACCGCAGGCCGAGGCGGTCGGCGGCCTGGATGTCGGAGGCGGTGGCCACCCCGGGCAGGTAGGGCAGGCCGGCCTCCAGACTGGCCGTGGCCACGTCGGGGTCCAGCCCGGGGGCCACCGCGAAGGCGGCACCCGCGCCGGCCGCCTGCCGCACGCGTTCCCGCGTGGTCACGGTGCCTGCCGCGACGGCGAGACCCCGCCCGCGGCCGGCCTCCACCGTGGCGGCCAGTGCCTCCACTCCGCTCGCGGACTGGATCGGCACCTCGACCCAGTCCATGCCCACGTCCCAGGCGCGCTCGGCCAGCTCGACGGTCCGCCGCAGGTCGAACCCACGCAGGATCGCCATCAGCGGGCGTCCGTCGAACGCCGTGTCGAACCAGCTGTTGCTGTCCATGGTCTCCTCCGTTCCTGCCACGGTCTGCCTTCCGGGGTGTCCGGCTTCCCTCCGGGATGTCCGGGTCAGCGGTGGACGTTCTCAGCGGTGTCCGGCTTCAGCGGTGGACGTCCTCGGTGCCGGACAGGAGGTCCAGCTCGCCACGACGGGGCAGTCCCTCCCAGTCCCCCGGGACGGACACCGCGAAGGCCCCGCACAGCGCGCCCCGGCGCAGCCGACCGGCGAGATCGAGTCCCTCCAGCCTGGCGCTGAGGTATCCGGCGACGAAGGCGTCACCGGCTCCGACCGGGTCCACGCAGCTGACCAGGACCGCCGGCACCGTGACGGACTCGGAGCCGGCCAGCGCCAGGGCCCCCTGGTCACCGCGCTTGACCACCACCTCCGCCGGGCCCAGGTCCCGGACGGCCGCGGCGATGGCCTCCGGTGCCGTCTCGTCGGTGAGCAGCCTCAACTCCTCCTCGCCGCCGATCACCACGTCCACCCGGTCGATCAGGAGCCGGAGCGCGGCGGCCGCGTCCCGCCTGCTCCACAGCATGGAGCGGTGGTTGACGTCCAGGACCACTGTGACGCCGGCCGCGCGGGCCAGCCCGAAGGCGTGCTCGACGGCGTCCCGGGCGGACGGGCTGATCCCGAGGGTGATCCCGGTGGTGTGCAGGGCCTTGGCGGACCGGACGAGGGCCTCGTCCACGTCGGCGCGGCACAGTCCGGAGCCCGCCGAGGCGCGCCGGTAGTAGGCGGCGGTGATGTGGTCGGCGGTCCGGTTGTACCGCAGCATGAACGCCGTAGGAGCGTCCGGATCGACGACGAGGCGGGACGGGTCGACGCCCTCCGCGCGCAGCCGCTCGCTGATCACCCGGCCCATCGGATCGTCCCCGACCCTCCCCAGCATCGCGACCCGGTGGCCGAGCCTGGCAAGTCCGATGGAGACGTTGCCCTCCGCACCCGCGATGGAGAAGACACTGTGTGCCCCGGGGGCCAGGGGGCCGATCCCCTCCCCCCGGAACAGGCCGAGGCTCTCGCCGATGGTGACGACGTCTGTCATGGAACCGCTCCTGAACCGCGGGTCCGGGAGGCGCTGCGGGAGGCTCCGTGCGTGTCTCCCACGCCTCTCGTGCCGCACGCTGTGACCCCGCGTACGACTACAAGGCTCACCCGGAACCGGATGTCGTGCATCCCCGTGGCAGGTGCCCGCGGGCCCGGACCAGCTCCGTGGGGGTGCCGTGGCGGGTCACCGGGCGGTGCGGCCGGGCGTGCCGTGCCCCTACGCCAGGTCCTTTCCCATGATCGTGCACATGGTCTCGTACCTGCGGATCGAGCCGTCCGGCGCCTCCTCGTCCCAGGCGTCGGGCTTCCGGTCGAAGGCCGTGTATCCGAGCCGCTCGTACAGTGCCCGGGCCCGCGGGTTGTCGTCCTCCACGGCGAGTTCGGCCCGCCGGAGGCCTCGCGCCAGGATGCGGTCCTCGGCGGCCCGGACGAGCAGGGTGCCGAGTCCGCGGGACTGGAGGGCCGGGAGCACGGCGAGCTGCCACAGTGTGCCCGCGCCCGGGGCAGCCCGGTAGTCGACGCCGCCGATCGCCACGGGGAGGCCGGCGGCGGTGCACACGGCCAGGTAGTCCACCTCGCCGGTCTCCGCCCGCACCAACTCCCCTGCGACGTGGCGCAGATGGGTCGCGGATCCCGACCAGGTGCAGGACGGCAGGTCGGCGGGCGTCAGATCGCGGACGTGGACGGGTACGACGACCTCGGTCGGTTCGGCGGGAAGGGAAGTCATGCCTCCATCCCACCAACCCGAGGGCGTTCCCGCGACGGAATTCCACCGTGCGCCCGCGACGTGCGCCGGCAACTGCGTTTTCCGGCGACCGCGTGTTCTGCGCGGCCGACCGTCGGCTGTGCTGATCGCCGCCGGCACCGCGACGTCGGCCCTCACCGCCCGAACGGGGCCGCGAAGACCGACGTCACGGCCGGGGCTCAGCCGCCTGCCGGCAGTGTCCGGTCAGGTGGGCCGGCCGTCACCTCTTGGCCAGCGAGCGGACGTAGACGTGCCAGTCAAAGCCCTCGCCGCCCGGGAGCAGGTCGGAGCTGTTGTCGCCGAACAGCACTGTCCTGCCGTCGTCGGCCACGAACGGCTCCAGGGCGGCGCCGTCCTGCTCCCCGCCGTCGGGTGCCGTGCTGAGGAGTTCGGTGCGCCCGGTCCTGAGCTCCTGCCGGTACAGGTCGTGGCGCGCCTGGCCGGCCCTGATGATCGTGTCGGAGCAGCCGCCGGAGAAGTAGATCCACCGGTCGTCGGCGCTGATGGCCGCCGACGCGTCCCCCCAGCAGATCGCGTCCGGGTTGTCGGACGTCCTGATGCTCAGGACCCGGTCCGTCCGCAGGTCGTGGACGAAGAGCTCGGTGCGGGACTTGCCACCCGGCAGCGGGGTCGCGCTGAGGCCGTACGCGGCGTAGCGGCCGTCGGGGCTCAGGCGGAAGTGCGGGTCCGCCGAGCCGGGCGTCCCGTCGGCGGCGAGGCCCGCGACGACGGTGGTGCCATTGTTCAGGTTGGTGGCGTAGACGGTGGTGTAGCGCGGCCGGAGCAGGCCGGCGGTGCCGGCGTCCGTCGCCGGCAGGAGGTTCGTGGCGTGGGAGCTGAAGCCGACCGTCCTGCCGTCCCCGCTGATCGTCGGGTTCTCCGAGGCGCCGTCCGCGGCCTGTCCGTCGGCTCCGCGGCTGACCAGGCGGGTGGCGCCGGTGACGCGGTCGGTGACGTAGACGTTCCGGGTGTTCGGCGCGACGGGTGCCCCCGGCACGACATCGGGGCGGGCCGAGGTGAAGACGATGCGCCGGCCGTCGGCGCTGATGGCCGGATCGAAGGAGCCGTGTTCGCCCTCGCCCTCGCCGGACGCGGTTCCGTTGGTGACGGCGCGGGTGTGGCCCGTCACCCGGTCGCGGAGGTAGACGTTGAACACCCCGTTCGCCTCGGCGGAGAACACGATGTAGCGACCGTCGCCGCTGATCCCGGCCGTCTCGCCGGTCGAGGTCAGCGCGGTGCCGTCGTCGGCGCGGCTGACGAGTTCCGTCCGGCCGGTCCGCAGGTCGCGGACGTACAGGCCGAACAGGAGGCTCGCGCCGTCCGGCACCAGGTTCGTCGCGGACGAGCCGAACAGCGCGTACCGGCCGTTGCCGCTGATGCCGAGGCTCACGGAGCGGTTGTTCGCCCGGGTGCCGTCCACGCCGAGGTCCACCTGGGCGATGGGGCCCCACGCCGGAGCGGCCTGGGCAGGTGCGGCGGTGACGGCGACGGCCGCGGCCATGGCGAGCACGCCGACGGCGTGCGCCAGTCGACGGGTGCGGGTCGTTCTGTTCGTCGGTTGCATGGTGATGTGTCCTCCCCGGGTGGTTGGTCGGGCCCGCTTCTGCTCCCCGTGTCGGCGGGCCCGGGGGAGAGCCAAGTGCCGGACGCCACCCGCAGTCAACGGTGCGGGCGGAAACCGATCGAGAATACGCCGTCGGTCAGGGCCCACGGCCCGGGTCGTCAACTCCCGGCCCGCGCACGGCTCCTGGGCGACATCGATACGGGCGTCAGCGGGCACGCGGACGCCAGGTCCGACTGTGACGGGCGGCGGCGCGGGCGCCGGCCCAGGTGGCCAGGGCCGCGAGGGCCGCGCTGCCGGCCAGGGCCGCGAGGACCAGCGCGAAGGACACCCTGGCCCCGTGCTCGGCATCGACGACGGGCTGGGCGATGACGACGTACCCGGTGACGCCGACGACACCCGCGAGTGCCAGCGGCATGCCGAGCATCCAGGACGCGAGGTCACGGTAGATGCGGGTGTGACCGGTCAGCACGACGAGGGGCGCCAGAGCGGCGGCGAACTCGACGAACTCCGATGTCGCGACGAGCAGCATCGCGCCGAGCAGCACAAGTGCGCCGATGGCACCGAGGAACGGGGCCCAGCGGGCCCGGTAGCCGTTCTCGAAGGACGAACCGCCCGCTTCGGCCAGGGGCCGGACGTTGGCCTTGGTGCTCAGGTGGAGGTGGGCCGCACGCTTCACGGCGGCCAGGTCCAGCGGGTGGTCGGGGCTGTCGAAGACCGTCGTCCACAGGGTCCCGTCCGCCGCCAGTTTGGCCAGGGGCCCGGTCCGGACCAGAGTGGGGGTGGATCCGTCCGGGGAGAAGTTCAGGTGCCGGAAGCGGGTGTCCAGGTCACGGTGGGCGATCGTGACCGTCTGTCCCTCCGCCGGGCAGGGCAGGCCCAGCGCGGTGAGGTCGGGACAGGGCGCCTGGATGACACGCGCCCCGGGGCCGCCGCTCGCGGCATCGGGAAGCTCCCCCTGGGAGACCACATGGGCCCCCTCGGGCAGTGCCGCGACGAAGGCCCCGTCGAGCAGCGCCCGGGGGGACGCCTGGACCAGCGCCATGCTCCGTCCCTCGGCGGAGTGGAGCTGTGCCGCGGTGCCCGAGCGGCTGGACAGCATGCTGCCGATCAGCTGGCCCTGGCCGACCACCGCTATCGCGAACACCAGGGCCGCCGTCAGTCGCACGACGGCGCCGGGCCGCGCGGCAGCGGTGCGTGCGGCGATCAACTGTGACAGGTCTCCGCTGCGCCGGGCCGCGGCGGTGGCCCGGCGGCCGATGCGGCCGGTGAGCCACCCCGTGACGGCGGGCAGGGTCGTCCAGGCTCCGGCCGCGCAGGCGAGGTAGGCGACGGACGAGCTCTGAAAGCCGTCGAACAGGTGCCGGGAGGCGAAGGCGAGCAGGACGAACAGGGGGAAGGCGATCGCGGCGGCTGTGCGCAGCCGGACCACCGGGACCACCCGTCGTCGCGCGGAGGCGCGACGGTGTCCCACGGCCGGGTGCCGACCGCAGGCGAGGAGGAGCATCGCGGGCACCGTGGCGGCGATGGCGCCGAACAGCGCGGCGGCGTCGCGGCGCAGGTCCGCCGCCGCGAGGGTGTAGTCGATCCAGGGCAGACGGACATCGGTGGTCAGCGCGACCGCACTCAGCGCGGCGGCCAGGCCGGCCCCGGCGAGTACGGACGGGATGGCCTCCCCACGGTCCAGCCGCACCCTGGCCCGGAAACCGGCACCCAGCATGCGCAGCCGCGCGTCGCGCCGGTCCCGGCCGGCCGCGCCGACCCGGGCGGCGAGCACGGCGAAAGCCACGGCGGGGAAGAACAGCAGGGACGCCATCGCGGTGAGGATCATCCAGCGCGGTGCGACGTTCTTGGGATCGCCGAAGCCGGCGCCGGTCGACGATCCGAACCCGGTGATCGGTGTCAGGGAGGAAGTGGAGAGCATCTCCTGCGTGGGCCGGACGTAGGCGATCCGTTCGCCCGGCGAGGCGAGCCCGGCAGCTCCGATCAATCCTGCCACCGTGCCCCAGCGGCCACGGAAGTCCTCGGCCTCGGGGGCGTCGGCCAGGGCGGGTGAGAGCAGGACCTCGCCCGGGCGCGGCCAGGACCGGACCCCGGGCGGCAGCGGCGCGGACCCGGTCAGCGGTGCGATCACCACGACGCTGAACTGCCGGCCCCGGAAGCTGTCCCAGTACCGGGAGTGCAGGGCCAGGGGCTGTTCTCCGGAGGTCGCGAGGACGGGCCCCCGGGCATACCCGCGAGCCTGCCTGCCCTCGTAGGTCGCGTAGGCCGCCACGAAGGCGCCGGCCACCAGGCCCAGGACCGCGGTGGCACTCAACAGCGCCACGAACCGCGCCCAGCCGAAACCCGCCCGACCGGAACGCCCGGAGCCGGACCGGGCCGACCGCCCCGCGGCCCGGTCGATCCGCGGCAGCTGCCGGGGCAGCGGCCTGCCGCTCACCGCACGCCACCGTGCGCGAGTTCGACGAGGCGACCGCTGCGCAGTTCCACCACGCGGTCCGCCCGCACGGCTACCGATGGGTCGTGGGTGGCGACCACCATGGCGCACCCTCGCCGTGCCGAGGCGGCGAAGAGGAGGTCCGCCACCCGGTCGCGGGTGGCTCCGTCGAGGGCACCGGTGGGATCGTCGACCAGCAGCAGCACCGGTGATCCCGTCAACGCCCGGGCCACGGCGAGGCGTTGGCGCTCGCCGCAGGAGAGTTCCGAGGTGGGGGCGGCGTCCGGGTCGACCCAGAGCTCCTCCAGCAGGCTCGACGCCTCCCGGTAGGCGGCTGCCGGGGAGACTCCGGCGAGAAGCGCGGCGAGGGCCACGTTCTCGACGGGTGTCAGTTCGGGCAGGAGTTCCCCGGACTGGAAGACCATCCCGATCGCCTCACGGCGGACGGCCGCCAGTTCGCCGTCGCGCAGCCTGGCCAGATCCCGGCCCGCGAGCCGGATCTCACCGGACCGTGGGCGCAGCAGGCCGAGCAGCAGCGACAGCAACGTGCTCTTCCCCGAGCCCGAAGGGCCCATCACGGCCACCGCGCGGCCGGCCGCCACGATCAGGTCGACGCCTTTCAGCAGGTGCCGCTCCCCCGCCTCGTAGGTCAGACCGCTCACTTCCAGCACTGGCTGTCCCCGCACGTGTCCCTGTCCTTCCCGGTACGAGGGGCCGCACGGGCCCGGGCTCGTCGCCCGGCACGTGCGGCCCCCGCGCTTCACACCTGGTTCGTTCCTGACCTCAGACCTTCAGGCCCGTGCGGCCCGTGCGGCGCCGGGTCGTGCCCCGGGCCCCGCGTGTCACTGGTCGTCGGACCACCAGACACTGCAGTCGTCCGGGGCCGCCCAGATGGAGGTGCAGACGCGCAGGTCCCAGACGCGGCTGCCGACGCCGCTGTAGGTCGTGGTGCCGTTGCCGCTCTTGTTCCACAGGGTGTACAGCGACGTGCCGCCGGCATCGCGGTTGTACTCGGCCTTGACCGGGTTGTCGTCGGCCCTGGTGTCCTGCACGGCGACCTGGCTGTCCCCGTTGGTACGCCAGGCGTGGGCCCCAGAGGTGTAGCGGTCCATGTCCGCGAACGCCGTCGTGCCGCCCGCCGCGCCCGCCGCCAGACCGAGCCCGGCCATGACGGCCAGGATCCGTGCCGCGTTCTTCGCCTTCATCAACGAATACCTCCTGTGAGTGTGCCGCCCTCGGGGCGGCGCGATGGTGAGTACGCCAGACGGTCGGGAGCACCGGTACGAGGCCCCCAACCGCCGGAACGAGCGAGACCTGCGGCCGTCCGAACGGTCAGCCGCACGGCAGGCTCGCTACCACGTACGCCTCGGGTGCCGGCGCTCTGCGCTACGAGGCCGTCCGAGGCGCCCCCGTGCCAACAACCCTGTGGCGGCGGCGCATTGTCCGAAAGAGCACTCTGGGCAGGACATTCAAGTCGGACAATGATGTGGGCGGGGCGGGAGGGGCTCGCCGGGGGTGGTGACGTGGACGCGCGGCCGAACGGAACGAGGCGCAAGGCCCGGCTGGGCAGGCCGGAGCGGTTCGTGGATCCACAGGCCGGTCCGGTGGAGCGGCTCGCCTGGGAGCTGCGGCAGTTGCGGGACCGGGCGGGCGCCCCGAGCTATCGCGTGCTGGCGAAGGCCTCGCACTACTCAGCCAGCACGCTGGCGGAGGCCGCGAAGGGCGAACGCCTGCCGTCGCTGGCCGTGGTGCTCGCCTACGCGCGGGTGTGCGGCGGCGAGCCGGCGGAGTGGGAGGCCCGTTGGCTGGCGGCCTCCCGGGCGATCCAGGGCCCGTCCGCCGCGGCGGAGGCCGGCGGTGAGGAGCCCGTGGACGGAAGCACGCCCGTTCGCGCCCCGTACCTGGGGCTGGCCGCGTTCGGCACCGCGGACGCCGACCTGTTCTTCGGCCGGTCGGAGCTCGTGGGCGACCTGGTCCGGCTCGTGGACCGGCACCGGCTGACGGCGGTCGTCGGCGCCTCCGGCAGCGGCAAGTCCTCGCTGCTGCGGGCCGGGCTGCTCCCCCGGCTCGACGAGTCCTGGCACGCCGCTCTGCTGGCCCCCGGCGACCACCCGCTGCGGGCGCTGGCCTCGGCGGTCTGCGCCCTGACAGGTGGTGACGCCGAGGCGCTGTCCGGTGTCCTGACCGCCGAACCCGAGGCGCTGGGGATCGCGCTGGACACCTGGTTGGTCACGCAACCCGCCGACCGACGCGTCGTCCTCGTCGTCGACCGGTTCGAGGAACTCTTCACCACCTGCGCGGACGCCGGGGAACGGGATGCGCTCCTGGCCTGCCTAGCTCTGGCGTCCGACGACCGCACGGCCTGCGACCCCGTGGCCGACGACCGGGCCACCGCAGCCCGGGTGCGGTTCGTCATCAGCGTGCGCGCCGACTTCTACGACCGCTGCCTCGCCCACGCCGACCTGGCCGACGTCCTCCGCCGGGGCGCTCAGCTACCGGTCGGCACCCCCACCCGGGCCGAGTTGCGGGACATCGTCGCCGAACCCGCGGCCGCAGCGGGAGTCGCCGTGGAACCCGAGCTCCTTGAGGCCGTCCTCGCGGAGGCCGCCGGCCAGCCCGGCGCCCTGCCGCTGGTGGCCCACGCGATGCGCGAGGCGTGGACCAGGCACCAGGGGAACGTCCTGCGACTGGTCGACTACCAGGCCACCGGCGGCATGCGGGGAGCCATCACCCAGACCGCCGAGGCGGTGTACGCCGGCTTCCCCCCAGAACACCAGGAGGCCATGCGGATGCTGTTCCTGCGGCTCACCGCCCCGGGCGAGGGCACCGAGGACACCCGCCGCCGGCTGGCCCGCGGGGAACTCGACGGCCTCGCCGACGCCGGGACCATGGACGACCTCCTGCACCGGCTCGCCGCAGCCCGGCTGGTCGTGCTGTCCGACGGCACCGTCGACGTCGCCCACGAAGCGGTCATCCGCGCCTGGCCGCGGCTGCGCCACTGGCTCGACGTCGACCGCGAGGCCCTGCGCGCGCACCGTCGACTCACCCAGGCGGCCCTGACCTGGCACGAACTCCACCGCGACCCGGGCGCGTTGTACCGGGGCGTGCAACTCGCCGCCGCCCAGGGCCGCCCCCGTACCGGCGGTGCGACGCTCAACCGCCTGGAGTCCGCCTTCGTCGCGGCCAGTGTCGCGGCGGACGGCCGGCGTGGCCGCCGGAGGCGTTGGACGGTCATCACTCTGGCCGTGCTGACGGCACTCTCGCTGGTGCTGGCCGCGACCGCGTACGTCCAGAAGACGCAGTCCGACGCCCAGCGCCACATCGCGGTCTCCCGCGAACGGGCCGCCCAGTCCCGGCAGTTCCTGGAGAAGGACCCCGAAACCGCCGCGCTGGTCGCGCTGGAGGGCTACCGGGCGGCCCGCACCACCGAGGCGCGCGGCAGTCTGCTGAGTGCCTACAGCGCCTACTCGTCAAAGCAGTTCACCGGTCACACCGGTGCCGTGGTGACGGTGGCGTACGCACCGGACGGCCGTACCCTGGCCACCGGCAGCGCCGACCACACCGTGAAGCTGTGGGACACCGCCACCCACCGCATGCTCGCCACCCTGACCGGCCACGGCAGCAGCGTCATGACCGTCGCCTTCAGCCCGGACGGCCGCACTCTGGCCAGCGCCGGCGCCGACCGCACCGTCCGACTGTGGGACGTCGCCTCCGGCCGCACGACCGACGTCCTCGCCGGCCACACCGGCGCCGTCTGGTCGGCGGCGTTCTCACCCGACGGCCGGACCCTCGCCACCGGCAGCGCCGACCACACCGTCCGACTGTGGGACGTGAAGTCCGGACGCACCCTCAGCACGCTCGCCGGCCACACCGACACCGTCCGGTCGGTGGCGTACGCACCGGACGGCCTCACCCTGGTCACCGGCAGCGCCGACCACACAGTGCAGCTCTGGGACACCATCGGCCCCCAGGTGACGAGCACCTTCACCGGCCACACCGGGGCCGTCGGCACGGTCGCGGTCAGCCCCGACGGCCGGACCCTCGCCACCGGCAGCGCCGACCGCACCGTCCGACTGTGGAGTCTGACGTCGCACAAGGGGACGGCCGTCCTCAACGGGCATGCGCAGGAGGTGAGCCAGGTCGCATTCACCGCGGACGGCCGCACCCTCGCGACGATCAGCCAGGACAGCACCTTCGCCCTGTGGGACGTGGCCGAGCAACGGATGACCGACACGCTCCACGAGACCAACACGGCCGCTCCCGCGCTGGCCCTCTCCCCGGACGGCACCGAACTGGCCACCACCGCCGCCGACAACATCGTCCACGCGTGGAACGTCAGGGACCGCCGGGCCACCGCCACCATCGGCACGACGAACGACATCCCCACCGCCGCCGCCTACGCTCCCGACGGCCGGACGCTCGCCGTCGGCCACGCCGACGGCTCCGTCACCTCCTGGGCCACCGACCCGCCGCACCCCCTCGCGACCTTCACGGCGCACAACCAGGACATCATGCACCTGGCGTTCTCCCCGGACGGACGGCTGCTGGCCACCGCGAGTTCCGGGAACACGGTGCGGCTGTGGGACGCCGCGTCCGGCCGCCCGGTCGCCCCGCTCGAAGGCCACACCAGTAACGTGTCGAGCGTCGCCTTTGCCCCCGACGGCCGCACCCTGGCCACCAGCAGCTACGACCGGACCGTCCGCCTGTGGGACGTGGCCACCCACCGGTCGACGGCCGTTCTCCAGGGGCACACCAATCTGGTCGCCAAGGTCGTCTTCGCCCCCGACGGCCGCACCCTGGCCAGCGCCGGATACGACCGGACGGTGCGCCTGTGGGACCTGGCCTCGCACCGTGAGCTCGCCGCGCTGCCCGAGGACACCGCCGCCGTCGTCGCCCTGGCATATTCCCCCGACGGCCGTACCCTCGCCACCGGCGGGGGCGACGCGACCGTACGGCTGTGGGACGTGGCGCAACGCCGGACGATCGTTACCCTCACCGGCCACATGAACACCGTCTTCTCCGCCGCCTTCAGCGCCGACGGCCGCACGCTGGCCACCACGGACGCCGGCGGCGCGGTGTGCCTGTGGGACGTGGCCGCACATCGGCTCGCCGCACGGCTGGTCGGCCACACCAGAGGCGTGCACGCGGCCGCCTTCAGCCCGGACCGGAGCGCGCTCCTCACCGCCGGCTCGGACGGCATCCGACTGTGGGCCACGGACGTGGACCGGATCGCCGACCGCGTCTGCGAGCTGAGCCGGACCAACCGGTGGCTCGGGCTCTTCCCCGAAGCGACCACGGGCGACGCCTGCCGCTGAACGGAGTGGACGGCCCCGGCTGTGTCCCGCTGCCGGCGCACCCGGCGGCGGCAGGCGCCCGGTCAGGCGACCAGGCGCGGCCGGGCCGACGCGAGTACGGCGTGGAACATGCCGGCATCAAGGCGGGCGCGGGGCCCGTCGGGTGCGGGGCGGTCGGGCCCGATCCGGCCGAACCGGTAGGCCACCCCGTCGACTCGGGCGTCGACACTGACGCCCCACCACTCGACCGGCGAGCCGGGCTGCCACTAGATTGTCAGGTTCCCGACATCGTGTCGGGGCAGGTCGCAGACCGCTTTCCGGGAGGACGCCCGTGCACCGCACCGCCGCCAGAACCACCACCGCCCTGCTCGCCGCCGTACTGGCCGGGACGGCCCTCGGGGCCGCGCCCGCCTGGAGCCGTCCGGCCGAAGGCCCCCGGGCGGTACACCAGGTGGAGGTGTTCGCCGAGGACGGCGGCATCTCCCGCGCCCAGGCCCCGGCCGGCTCCCCCTACCTCGCCGACCGCCCCCAGGGCCTGGCGCCGGTGCGGGGCGACGGCGAGGTGACGGCGCTGGTGCACAACGGCGAGCCGGCCGCCAAGCTGGACGTGGTGGTGATCGGCGACGGCTACACCGCGCAGGAGCAGGAGAAGTTCCGCGCCGACGCGACCGCGAAGTGGCGCGAGCTGACCGCCGTCGAGCCGTACGCCGCCTACCGCGGGCTGTTCAACGTCTGGGCGGTGTCGGCCGTTTCACCCGAGTCGGGGGTGACCGGCGATCCGGACCAGGCAACGGTGCGGCACACCGCGCTGGGCTCGTACTTCTGGTGCGACGGCGTGGAACGACTGCTCTGCGTGGACGAGAAGGCGGTCGAGTCGTACGCCGCGAAGGCCCCGCAGGCGGATCTGGTGCTCGTGGTGGCCAACACCACGAAGTACGGCGGCGCCGGCTACAACGACGTCAAGTCCCCGCTCGGTTACGAGGGGATCGCCACCGTGGCGGGCGGCAACGCCAAGTCCGGGCAGATCGCGGTGCACGAGATCGGGCACTCGCTGGGCAAGCTGGCCGACGAGTACGCGTACGACGACCAGGGGACGTACCAGGGCGACGAGCCCGCCGAGGCCAACATCAGCACGCTGACCGCCGACCGGATGCGGCAACAGGGCACCAAGTGGTCGCGCTGGCTGGGCCAGACCTCGCCGGACGGCGGCACGGTCGGCACCTACGAGGGCGGCGGCTACTACCCCGCCGGACTGTACCGGCCCACCGAGAACTCGATCATGCGCTCGCTCGGACGGGAGTTCAACCTGCCCGGACGCGAGGCGATGATCGCGGGCTTCTACCGCCACGCCACCCCGCTCACCAGCCCCACCCCCGCCGGCAGCCGGCTCACCGCGGCGGACCGCCTCAGCGTCGGGCTCCCGGTGTCCGGCACCCGGCTGCGCTGGTACCTGGACGGACGGGAGCTGCCCCGGCTGGGCGGCCGCACCGCGCTGGACCTGGCCGAGCTCAAGCTGACCGGTCCCCGCTCCCGGCCGCACCTGCTCACCGCCGTCGCCACCGACCCGACCCCGGCCGTCGCCGACCCGGCGCTGCGCGCGAGGCTGACGGCGAGCCTGTCCTGGACGGTGACGCGATAGCCGGTCCTCCGGCCGGGAAGCCTTGCCCCCGTGCCCGTCGGCCCATCCCACGATGGGCCGACGGGCGCGGGGTGCCGCCGTCCGGTCAGCTGCACCAGCCCGGGCCGGTCCCCCACCAGTCGCCGGAGTTGTAGTCCCGGCCGCCGAAGTAGATGCACTGTCCGGGTGCGTACAGGTAGGCCGTGGCGTAGTAGCTGAAGTTCGCCAGTTCCTCCTGCCTCCCGCTGCCGTCGCCGAAGGTCAGGTAGGCGCCGGTCAGCGTCGGGGTTCCGATCCTGGTGTTCTTGATGGTGGCGACGCAGTTCTTGCCGGTCGACCTGCTGTAGGTCAGGTAGACCGTCGAGGTACCGCCCGGCAGGTCGAAGGAATGGACCGTGGCGTAGCTGGACCCGCAGGCCGTCTGCGGGGTGTAGCCGGTGGTGGTCGCGCCGGCGGCCGCGGGCACCGCCAGCAGCATCGAGCCGGTCGTCACGGCGAGGGCCACGGCACGAGCGGATTTCCTGCGGAACATCCTGCCTCCTTCGTACGACTCGCGTTCCTGGGAGTTGACGTGCCGGATCAGGACAGCAGGAACGCCCGGCGGTGACCGGTCGAGATCCGCGCGATTGTCCGGATCGGCGCCAGGACGGGCCGGTTCCGCGCAGGCTTCCCACGTGACGGCCTCGTCCGGCACCGGTCCGCGGGAGGGCGGCACTCAGCCCTGAACCCGGCTCAGCGTGCGCAGACGGTCGACCAGTTCGGCAGAACGAGCCCGGTAGCGCGCGACCGAGGCCAGCTTGATCTCCTCGTAGCCGCGCACGGTGTCGGGCAGTGCGGCGATCTCGACGGCCAGGCCGTGAACATCCTCGCCGAGGAGCCGGCAGACCTCGGCCACGGTGGTCTCGTACTCGGCCACCAGGGCCCGTTCGGTGCGTCGCACCCGCGCCGCCCCGAACGGGTCGAGGCGGGTGCCGCGCAGGCCGCGCATGGCCGCGAGGGTGCGGAAGGCGGGCTTGAACCAGGGCCCGAGTTCGACCTTGCGCTTCATCCCCAGGGCCCGCAGCACGGGCGGGTGGAGCCGGTAGGACATCCGCGCGCCGTCCCCGAAGCGGGCCCTCACCTCGCGCTCCACCTCGGGGTCGAGGGAGAGCCTGGCCACCTCGTACTCGTCCTTGTACGCCATCAGCTTGTACAGGTACGCGGCCACGGCCTCGGTGAGAGCGGTCGAGCCGGGCACGCGTTCCTCCTCGACCCGCCGCACCTGTTCGACGAAGCGCAGGTACCGCGTCGCGTAGGCGACGTTCTGGTACGCGATGAGCTCCGGGACACGGATGTCCAGGAGCCGGGCGAGCTCCGACCCCGGGGCGGCTCCGGCCGGCGCGAGGACGCGGCGGGCCGCGGGGGTGAGGCGGCGCCCGGGCCTCGCCGGAGCGTCCCGTCCGTCCAGGAGGGCGGCGAAGCCCTCGGGGTCGGCGACGGTCTGGCGGCCGAGGCGGAACGCCTTGAGGTTGGCCTCGACCTTGACGCCGTTGAGGCTGATCGCCTCCTCGATGGCGTGCGCCGGGATCGGCAGCCCGCCGCTCTGGTAGGCCGCGCCCGTCAGCAGGAGGTTGGCGAACTGGTCCTCGCCCAGCAGGTCGGCGGCGAGCCGCCGCGCGTCCAGGAAGACGGTCTCCCTGGCCCCTGCCCGGATCCGCTCCCTGAGCGGTTCGGCGGGCGGGAACGACACGTCCGGGTCGATCACCATCCGGCCGGTCGGGACCTCCGCCGTGGAGACGACCGCCACCGTTCGCGCCGGGGCGGTCGCCGACAGGTTGCCGGGGTCCGCGGCCACCAGCAGGTCACAGCCGAGGTACAGGTCGCACTCCTCCAGGGCCGCCTTGCCCGCCTGGTCCTTCGGCTCCGCGGTGATCTTGATGTCGGAGACCACCGCGCCGCCCTTCTGGGCCAGGCCGGTCTGGTCGAGAGTCCGGACGTGCAGGCCCACCAGGGAGGCCGCAGTGCTCAGGATCTGCGCGAGGGTGACCACACCGGAGCCGCCGATGCCGGTGATCCGGGTGGTGTGGGACGTCAACGGGGCTGGTTCCGGATCGGGCAGGGCGGCGCTGTCCGGCATCGGTACGGCGGTGAAGGCGCGCTGCCCGCCGGCGGGGACGACCGTGAGGAAGGAGGGGCAGTCCCCCGCCAGGCAGGCGTAGTCCTTGTTGCAGGAGGACTGGTCGATCCGGGTCTTGCGGCCGAACTCGGTGTCGACGGGCTGCACGGAGAGGCAGTTGGACTGCTGCCCGCAGTCGCCGCAGCCCTCGCACACCCGCTCGTTGATCACCACCCGCTCGATGGGCTCGGGTACGAGGCCGCGCTTGCGCTTGCGCCTCAGTTCCGTCGCGCACTCCTGATCGTGGACGAGCACGGTGACGCCGGGGGTCCGGGCGAGCACGTCCTGGGCCTCGGGCAGCCGGTCGCGGTGCCAGACGACGACGCCCTTCGGAAGCGCGACCCTCCGGTAGCGCTTGACGTCCTCGGTCGTGACGATGACGCGCCTGACGCCCTCCGCCAGCAGCTCCTGGGCGATCGCGGGCACGGGCATGACGCCGGCCGGCTGCTGACCGCCGGTCATCGCCACCGCCGAGTTGTGGAGCAGCTTGTAGGTGACGTTCACCCCCGCCGCGACCGCCGCCCTGATGGCGAGGCTGCCGGAGTGGTGGAAGGTGCCGTCCCCGAGGTTCTGGATCAGGTGGTCGCGGGCGAGGAACGGTTGCATCCCGATCCACTGGGCGCCCTCACCGCCCATCTGCGTCATGCCGATGACGTCCCCGGCCTGCGCCGGATCCATGAGCGTGACCATGGCGTGGCAGCCGATCCCGGCTCCGACGGCGGCGCCCTCGGGCGCCTTGGTCGAGAGGTTGTGCGGGCAGCCGGAACAGAAGTAGGGGGTCCGGGTCGCCACCGGCAGGAGTGGCAGCGACCCGCGCCGGACCGCCGGCGGCTTCTTGGCATCCAACCAGCCTCGTACGGTGGGGAATTCGGCCAGTTCGACCAGCCGGGGGGCGAGCCGGGCGGCAACGGTGTCGGGGTCGAGTTCCCCGTCGAGGGGGAACAGGGCCGATCCGCCGGGTGCGCGCTTGCCGGAGACGGACGGCCGGTCGCCGCAACCGTAGAGCTGCTCCTTGAGGGCGGTCTCGATCAGCGGCCGCTTCTCCTCGACGACCACGACGTGCCGCAGTCCCCTCGCGAACCGCTCGACGACCGTGGGTTCCAGCGGGTGGATCATGCCGAGGTGGAGCAGGCGCACCCCCCGCCGCCCCAGTTCGGCGTCGTCGAGCCCGAGGATGCGCAGGGCCTGGCGGACGTCGAGGAAGGTCTTGCCCGCCGCGACGATGCCGATGCGGTCGTCGGGCCCCGACACGGTGATCCGGTTGAGGTCGTTGGCGACGGCGTAGCGGCGGGCGATCTCCAGTCGGGCGCCGTCCCTGGTCCGTTCCAGGTCGCCGAGGGCCGGCTGCACCATCCGGCTGCCGACGGTGTGACGGTACGGCACTCCGTCGACGACGAGGTCCGGTTCGACCGGTGAGACCCGGCCCGCACTCACGTCGACGGTGCCGGAGCCGTCGGCGACCGCCGTGACGATCTTCAGCGCCACCCAGAGGCCGGACGCCCGGGACATCGCCACCCCGTGCAGGCCGAAGTCGAGCGCCTCCTGCGGGTCGGACGGGTAGAGCGTGGGCAGCCCGAGGTCGGCGAGGAGCAGTTCGGAGGCGCCGGGAACGGTGGACGACTTGGCGGCGGGGTCGTCGCCGACCAGGGCGAGCGCGCCCCCGGCCGGGTGGGTGCCCATCAGGTTGTTGTGCCGGATGGCGTCCGAGGCGCGGTCCAGCCCCGGCGACTTGCCGTACCAGACGGCCGTGATGCCGTCGACCCGCTTGTCCGGCTGCGCCGCCGCGAGCTGGGTGCCCTGGACGGCCGTCGCCGCCAGTTCCTCGTTGACGCCGGGGCGGAAGACGATGTCGTACTCGTCGAGGAGGGGCCGGCAGCGCGCGAGCTCCATGTCGTAGCCGGCGAGCGGCGAACCCTCGTACCCGGAGACGAATCCCGCGGTGCTGCGGCCGGCCCGGCGGTCGGCGCGGCGGATGTCGAGCGGCAGGCGGGCGAGGGCCTGGATGCCGGTGAGATGGACGGTGCCTTCTTCGCGGACGTGTCGGTCCTGGAGCGAGGGCCGGGGCCCGGTCGTGTTCTGAGGGGTCACCACTGTGTTCCTCCGGGTGGGGCATCGGTGGCCGGCGGGGGCGGGCGCGGGCCCGTCAAGCCACTGGGGGCGGGGAGCCGGGGCGATGGACGGGGAGCGCCGGACGCGAGGACCGGCGCTCCCCCGGGGTCCGCACCAGGACGGGGCCGTGACCGCGGCCGCCGCCCGGGAGCGGACCCGACGAAGCACTACCGGGCGGGCCGCTCGGCTCCGTGGAGCAGGTCGGCGAGCGCCGACACGGGGGTCGAGCCCTCGGTGCTGTGCCACGCGATGTGACCGTCCGGCCGGACGAGGAGGGCTCCGCCGTCGCCGATCCCGAGCAGTTCGGGGCAGCGGCCGTCCGGGCTGGTGACGTCACGCCCGAGGACGACGGTCCGGTGCGCCAGGCCGTCACCGGTGAAGGACTCCGCGAGGCCGTCCGCCCAGCCGGCCCCCTCCGGCCCGGTGATGAGGGTGAAGCCCGGCCCGAGGAGGTCGTGGGTGGACACCCGCGCCCCGTCACGCTCGACCCAGGCGTGCGGAAGCCGCGCTCCGGGAACGGCGGTCGGCGTGTAGTCGGTGGCCGAGGGCGGGGTGCCGCCCACGCCGTGGGCCTGCCGGGCCGCTCCGTAGCGGTACCCGATCTCCTGGTTGAGCGCGTCGAAGTGCGGGCGCTGCCGGGGCACGGCCTCCGCGATCCGCCGGCGTTCGGCCGCGGCGACCGCCCGGTCCGGACCGGCGAGGCGCGCGGCGATCGCGGCCGTCTCGGGCCCTGCGCCGACCTCCGCCATCCTGATGGCGTTCAGCATGCTGTGGCGGGCGTTGTCGAGGGCGACGGGGCGGCGTTCCCTCTCGTAGCTGTCGAGCAGGGCTTCGGAGGCGCAACCGCCCAGCACGGCGGCGAGCTTCCAGCCGAGGTTGTCCGCGTCGGCGAGGCCGCTGTTCATGCCCAGGCCGCCCGTCGGCGGGAACTGGTGGGCCGCGTCACCGGCGAGGAGGATCCGGCCGCTGCGGTAGGTCCCGGCGGTCCTGGCCGTCATGGTCCAGGACCCCACGGACCGGACGTCCACGTCGAGTTCGGTGGTGCCGACGGCGTCCCTGATGATCCGGGCGCACCGTTCGGGCGGGTAGTCCCGCGGCGATTCGACGGCCGGGTCGAAGCTCCGCTGGAAGGTCCACCGGCGGGCGCCGTCCATCCCGATGAGGACGCCCGGAGAGATCTCGTTGATCAGCCAGACCAGCAGGGCGGGGTCCCGGTGCGTCCACGGGGAGAGATCGGCGTGGAAGTAGATGTTCAGCTGGTGGCCGAGGACCGGGGAGCCGTCCATCGCGATGCCGAGCCGGTCGCGGATGCCCCCGGTCGCCCCGTCCGCCGCCACGACGTAGCGGGTGCGCAGGACCTGCCGGCCGCCCGGGCCGTCCACGGTGACGTCGACGGAGTCACCGTGGTCGGTCACCTCCAGGACGGTGGTGTCGTAGTGGACGGCGGCCGCGCCCTGGGCGAGGACCGCGTCCAGGAGGTGCTGCTGCACCCGGTCCTGGGCGCAGGAGGCGAGCTGCTCGGCGGAGGCGTGCGCCCGCTGCCGGAGCTGGCCCTGCGGACCTTCGGCGAAGTCGATCCGGCCCAGCGGGTCCCCCGCGAGGGTCTGCTTCCACAGGATGGTGCCGGCCACCGCCGGGTCGACCGCGTCGGCCCGGACGGCGTCCGCGATGCCCCAGGCGCGGAACAGCTCCATGGACCGGGTGTTGACGACGTGGGCCCGGGGGTGGGGGTTGATCCCGCCGAACTGTTCGCAGACGACGCTGCGGACGCCGTGCCGGCCGAGGACGAGTGCGGTAGCCAGGCCCACCGGGCCGGCCCCGATGATGACGACCGGGGCGTCGATGTCCTTCATGCGCGCCTGACCAGGTCGGCGAGGGCCTCACCGGATTCGAAGCGGCGCACCAGACCGTCGGGGTCGAAGTCGACCCCGATCGGGTTGGCTTCGAAGGCCCCGGACCGGAACCACTCGTCGAGGTCCTCCGCGGTGGCGAAGTTGTCGATCTGGAGCTCGACGTGGTTGCCGTCGGGGTCCTCGAAGTACATCGAGGTGGTCGGCCCGTGGTTGACGCACCAGAAGGGGTGGATGCCGTCCCCCTTCAGCCGCCGGTACGTGCCGAGCAGGTCCTCGATCGTCGCGTAGGTGAACGCCACGTGGTGCAGACCGGTGTGCGCGTCCGTCGGACGTTCGGTCGCACCGGTGGCGACCAGGGCGACCCGGTGGTGCTCGTCGTCGTAGGTCAGGAAGGCGAGGGCCTCGTTGGCGAAGGTGACGCGGCCTTCGAGGACGCGCACGTACCAGTCGGTCATGGCCGGCAGGCCGCCGGTGCGCAGGACGACGTGGGCGAGTTTGTCGGGAGAAGCCATGGAGTGGCGACCTCCTGTGTGAGGGCACGGCAGCCCTCTTGGCTGCCGCACAAGAGAAACTTAGGCAGGCTCTTGTACGGCAGTCAAGAGATGGCTCAGCGTGCCGCCGCGACAGCGACCAGTGCCTCCATCAGCAGGCCGACGAGCTCCTCGGTCGACCGGTCCAGTGCCCGGGTGCTGACCAGCAGGCCCTCGAAGAGCACGTGTGCCACGTCCGCCACCGGCGCGACGTCCGCCCCCTCGGGCAGCCGGCTCGCCACGGCCGCGAGCAGGCGGCCCTCCAGCCACTCCTGCATGCGGGAGTAGGCGTCGGCGAGGGCGGGCGACTCGCCCATCCGGTCGTACGCCTCCCGGTGCAGCCCGCGGTAGGCCTCCAGGTCGACGAGGAACGTCACCAGCTGCCGCCGGGGGTCGCCCGCGATCGCGGGATCCGCCTCGACGCGCTCCCGCTCGCGCAGAAACAGGCGGTCCAGCGCGGCGGCGAACAGTTCGTCCTTGGTCGGGAAGTACCAGCGCACGGCGTTCGCCGCGACGCCCGCCGCCTTGCCGACCTCGGTCAGACTGGTCCCCTTGTACCCCTGGGCGGCGAAGAGTTCCCAGGCACTTTCGACCAGGACGGCCTCGCGCTCGGCTTTCGGGATCTGTTGACGGTTCCTTGGCATGACAGCCAAGCCTAGGCGGCGCCCCCGCACACCCGTCCGCGCCCCCGCCCAGACCATCCCGCCCCGCCCGCGCCCGCACCCTGCCTGCACCCCGCCCGCACCCCGTCGGCAGCCCGGGAGAACAGGGACCCGGCGGCCGGTGAACTCTTGACTACGGGACAAGAAAGCTCTTGACTCTTAAGCAAGAGAATTCCCTTCCCCCGACCCGCCGGAGTCATTGATGCGCCTCTACAGCACAGCCCTGGGCATCGCCAGGGAGGACAGCCCCGGTGAGCTCTCCCTGCTCGATCTCCCGTTCACCGACCTGGGCGCCCTCCTGCGCGGCCCCGGGATCGCGGCGGCCCGGGCGGCGGCGGTCGTCCGGCGGGTCGCGCTCGACGGGGTCCGGGTGCACGCCCCCGTCCGCCGGCCAGGGAAGATCCTGATCGTCGGCCTGAACTACCGCAGTCACGCGGCGGAGGCCCTGGAGATGTTCGCCGCGATGGGGCGGCCCGGCATCACCCTGCCCACCGAACCGAACTTCCAGGTGGTCGCCGGGTCCGCGGTCGTCGGCCCCGGCGAGGACATCCGCCTCCCCGCGGTCGCGGCCGGGCAGGTCGACTACGAGGGCGAGGTGGCCGTCGTCATCGGCAGGTCCGCGACCGCCGTCCACGCCGCCGAGGCGGTGGGCCACCTGGCCGGCCTGACCGTCGCCAACGACGTCTCGGCGCGCGACATCCAGCAGCGGGTGATGTCCGGCGATCCGACCGCCTCCATCGGCGTGTCCAAGAGCTTCGACACCTTCAAGCCGCTCGGCCCCTGCCTGGTCACCCCGGACGAGTTCGACGAGCCGCTCGACCTGCGGCTGCGCACCCTGGTCAACGGCGAGGTGCGGCAGGACGACCGCACCGCCGGCTTCATCCACGGCGTCGCCGAGCTGGTCTCCTTCCTCTCGCGTTACCAGACCCTCGAACCCGGCGACGTGGTCCTCACCGGAACGCCCCGGGGCGCCGGTGTGTTCTCCGGTCGTCACCTGCGCCCCGGCGATGTCGTGGAGGTCGAGGTCGAGGGCATCGGCGCGCTCCGCAACCGGGTGGCGGCCGCCCCCGTGGCCACGAATGCCGGTCTCCCCACGAGTGCGGGGAGACCGGCACCGTGAGCCGGGCCCGTTACGGCAGCGGGATGCGCACCACCTGCGGGTCGTGGTCGCTGAGCTGGGTGCCGAACTCGCTGTTGATGTGGACGATGTCGTAGGCGTACGACGTGGCCGCCAGCGAGCGGGAGATCAGGATGTGGTCCAGCACCTGCGAGTTGCCCTCGTACACGTAGGTGTAGCGCTCGGGCAGCGGCAGGGTGCGCGGCAGGTCGGTGAACGAGCCGCCGGCCGTGAGGATGTCGGCGGTCTGGGAGAACTCGAAGTCGTTGAGGTCGCCGAGCACGATGACCGAGGCGTTCGGGTCCACGGCCAGGATCTGGTCGGTGAAGCCCTTCACCACCGTCGCCTGGGCGTGCCGCTGGGTCTCCGAGGGGTGGCTCGGCTGCTGGTAGCGGCCGAAGAGGGGCTGGTCGCCGCCCTTGGAGTTGAAGTGGTTGGCGATCACGAAGACCGGCTTGCCGTTCCAGCGGAACTCACCGGCCAGCGGCTTGCGGCTGGCGTTGAACGCCGCGTTGCCCGGGTCGATCCGCCCGGGCGAGTACGCCAGCTGCGGCGTGCCGCCCGCGTTCACCACGGAGTCGGCGGTGGTGGAGCCGGCGCCGGGGCGGTCGGTGAAGGAGAGGCCGCGGTCGGTGCGGAACAGGAACACCTGGCGGATGTTGCCGCCGGGCTGCCCGCCGTCCTGGTCGTTCACCGGGTCGATCGCGCGGTAGGAGTAGGCGGGGCCGCCGGCCGCGGTGATGGCCGCGGTGAGCTTGGCCAGGGTCTGGGTCGCGCTGACCGTGCCGTCGTCGGTGGCGCCGGTGTTGTCCTGGATCTCCTCCAGGGCCACCAGGTCGGGCGAGCGCAGGTTGGTGACGATGCCCGCCGCGAGGCCGTCGAACTTGCTCTGCGGGTCGGACGGGGCGAGGTTCTCCACGTTGAAGGTGGCCGCGGCGAGCTGGCCGGCCGTCGGCGCGGCGGTGACCTCGGGGGCGATGCCGCCGGAGGTGACCGCCGGGGTCGCCGTGACCTGGAGGGTGAAGTTGCCGAAGGCGTAGTCGAGCACGCCGACGGTGGCTCCGGTCAGGGTGTCACCGACGTTGGCGGTCGGGGTGGGCGCGAGTGCCTTCCCGAGGACGACCCGCTCCGGGTTGCCGTCGTTCGCCTGGAGCAGGATGCCACCCCGGTTGGTGCGGGTGGTGCTGCCCTGCGGGACGACGGGGACCTCTCCGAACTTGTTGGTCGGGCCGACCACGGCCGCGTTGTCGATCTCGACCCGCATGCCCTCCAGGGACTCCCAGAAGTCCAGGCCGTCGGTGGCGGGCTGGAAGTTCCCCGCGGTCTCGACGTCCCCGGAGGTGACGCTGGAGATGACCGCGGACGGGGGTATCCGCCCGCCCGGGCCGACCAGGGTCGCGGCCGGCAGCGGCGCGTTGTGGGCGACCACCGTGACGGTGGGCCCGGTCAGTTCGGTGATCGACAGGTTGGTGGTGCCGCCGGTGCCGCCCGGGCGGTACTGGCTGACGGTGGCGCTCACCGTCACCGAGTCGCCGACCGCGACCGAGGGCGCGCCCGCGGTGTAGACGTAGACGCCCTCGCTGGTGCCGGGGTCGTTGTCGGGCTGCGGGTCCTGGTACCAGAAGCCGCTGGGGCCGACGGCCGTCACCACGCCGGGCACGGCGCTGACCGCGCTGCCGGCCAGCGGGGAGGTGCGGGCGGCACCCTGGATGTCGTGGATGCGGGTGCCGCCGGGGTTGCCGCCCCCGCCGGTGAAGGAGGAGTTCCGCGGCGTGGGCGCGGTGACCGCGAAGTCCGCCGCGTTGTTGTCGGTGTCGGTGGCGCCGCCGCCCGCGCGCAGGGCGGCGGTGGCGTTCGCCAGGTTGCCGGTCGGCGAGCCCTCGGCGGAGCTCGCGCCGCTGCCGTAGCCGACGAGGTCCTTCACCCCGGACTGGCCCGCGCAGCCCGAAGCACAGGTCAGCGCCGTGCCGTTGGTGACGAGGGCGACCTTGCCGGAGGTCGCGGACATCGCGATCGTGCCGGTGGCGTCCGGCGTCGGCAGCGCGGTGCCCGCACCCGCCCCGGCGGCCTCCTGGACGAGGAGGTAGTGGCCGGGCGCGATCGTCCCGGAGAGGGCGGTCTTCGACCAACTGGCGCCGGCCGCCGAGGCGTACTGCACCGTCCAGCCCGTGACGGACACCGGGGTGGTACCGCGGTTGTACAGCTCGACGAAGTCGTTGGCGTACGGGGCACCGGAGTTGCCGCCACCGCCGTACACCTGGCTGATCACGATGTCGGGCGACACCGCCTGCGCCACGCCGCCGGGCAGCGCCACCAGCGCCGCCACCACGGCCGCGGCGGAGGCCGCCGCCAGCGTCCGGCGTCGCACGCGCGGCACGCTCGGGGTGATCCGGGGATTCAAGGTGCTCCGCATGAGGCTTCCTCCTGACCGCCGTCCGGGCTCGCGGCCCGGCGGTGTGACCACGGATGGGAAAGGTTCGGCGCTGAGGTTGTAGCAGTGCCACCAGATCCCTACCGTTCGCTTCGGGCAACGGCCAGAGGTACGGCGGAAGAACGTTTCTACGCGCGACAAGTGGGAGGCCGTGCTCCGCATGACCGCACGCGCTGTCAGCGGCGGGGCCCGGTCTGCCGGGGCGACCCCCGGAGCCGGGCCCGCACCGCCAACACCTCGCTGTGACAAGGGACTTGAACGACAGAGCCCGGGTCCGGCAGCACCCTCGCCGCCGGACCCGGGCCGGTCCGCGTCACCGCGCGCGGCACTCCGCGCATCGCTCCGCCGGGTGTCAGTCCGGTCGCCGTTGCACCGGCGCCGCCAGGGGCGGGCGCCGGCGCAGGGGTGCCAGTTCGCGCTCCAGGGTCCGGACGTCCAGCGCTATCCGCGTCGCGATCTCGCGCGGACCGGTGCCCAGGGGCAGCCGGCGCGACCAGGAGCGCGGCTTGGCCGGGCCGTCCTGGACCATGTCGAAGTTGAGTCGCACCGCGTCGGCGGCGTCGGCCAGGCTCACCAGGATCCTGGTGTCCGCGAGGTCGATGCTGACCTCGTTCCCGATGCACGAGCAGGCCACCAGGCCCTCGATGTCCTCCTCCGCCAGGTACCTGGCCAGGGGTACCGCCCTTCCCCTGACCAGAAACGGACGTTCCACCGGAGTCACCGGAACCGCCTCCTCCCCCAGCAGTCGTACGGCGCCTCGGCCGCGGCGCAAGCGCGCCGCAACAGACCGGGCCCGGCCCATGCTCCACCACATCCGCGTGGATAGCCAACGGGGTGTCCGAACTGGCCAATTGGGTGAACGCACCGACCCGGCGCACCGGCGCACGCCCCAGCGCACCGACCTCGCCCGACGGCCTGGTGGCAAGGACGTCCCGCACCGGACGGGAACGCGCGAGTGCCCGCCCGCACGAGGCGGACGGGCACAGCGGCGGTGCGCGGTCCTGCCGGACCCTGAGCCCGCCGGGCTCGGCGGGCGACCAGGGCTCGGCGGCCGGCCGGGGCTCAGCAGCGGGCCAGGGGTTCAGCGGCCGGCCGGGGCTCAGCGGCTGCCGCGGCCGTGCAGCACCAGGGAGCGGGTCAGGGCGAGCAGCCCGCCGGTGCAGAGCGCGGTGCGGAGCATGTTGACCGGCACCCAGCTGTCCGCGAACTTGGCGCGCACGGCGGCGAGGTCGTGGATCCGGGACGGGTCGCCGGCCGCCGCCAGCTCGTTGTTCAGCGGGATGTTGACGCCCATGGTGACGATCAGCGCCACCACGTACAGCGCCGTCGCGGCCGCCGCCCACAGCGCCGCCTGGCGCCGGCCGGCCCTGTGCTGGAGCCAGGCGGCGATGCCGGTGGCGAGGAACGCCCCGATGAAGACCAGGCCGAACAGGCCGTTCCCGTCGATCGCCTTGTTGATGTGCTGCATCGCCGTCACATAGGTACGGTCGTCGCCCGCCGCCAGGCCCGGCATCACCGACACGTCGAAGGCGAAGAACAGCCCCGCCATCAGGCCCATCGCGATGGTGGCACCCACCAGCAGCGGCCCCGCGGCCCTGCTCTGTCCGACGGCCCGCACCGAACTCCCCACCCTCGCACCTCCGATGGCCGACGGTGTCGCGTACGACAGCGGACCCGTGCTCTGATCCGAACGCATCTCAGGACCCCTTCACTCTCTCCGGCGCCGCGGAGCGCGGTGCCGACGGACGTGGAACACTCGACACCGCCCACCGTGCGGCGAGTCGCGCAACGGAACCGCGACAACCGGAACCCCGTTCCCCGGCACGGCACTTGCGGCCTCTCGCGGTGCCGCGCCCAGGAGGCCGGCCGGGGCCCGGCACCGGATACCCCGGCCGGCCGGCCGGAGCCCCGGTGCCCGGCCGGCTCAGAGCACCGGGGTCAGGCCGCGCCGGTACCGCCGGTCCAGGACCGTCCGCCCGAGCAGCCGCACCGGCGCCGGGATGGTCGCCGAGACCGCCCGCACCGAGGCCGCGTCCGCGCCGTCGAACATCCAGGGCTGGAGGTAGGTCATCACCTGGGTCGGGGCGCTCCCGATGATCCGGCGCTCGACCCGCAGGTACTCGTCCACCGGCAGGGCGGCCAGCGCCGGGAAGACCACCGGCTCCTCGTGCCGCAGGTGCTCGCGCACCAGGCTCTCGAACGCCCGGGCGGCCTCCGGCAGTTCGGCGCGCAGGCCGGAGCCGAGCACCCCGGCCACCCGTCGCATCGTGGCGTCCAGGGCCTCGTGGTCCCGCTCCAGGACCCCGCTGCCGTCGAAGTCCGCCGCCCGGCCACGCAGGTACGGCCAGAGGATCTCGTCCTCGCTGTGGTGGTGCCAGTCGATCACCGCGCGCAGCCGCCCGAACCACTCGGCGAGCGCCCCGGAGGAGCCCGTCGCGCCGCGCTGGGCGACGGCGGTCAGCCGAGCCGCGTCCCTGCGCATCGCGACGTGCATCAGGCCGAAGCCCTTGAGCTGTTCGGGCAGGACGCGGAGTCCCTGTTCCGTCGACCACACCGTCGTGCCGTCCGTCATGACCAGACCTCCAGAGTCCGTTCAGAGTCTCGACCGCCGCCCGCCCTGGGGCGGTCGGTCGGAGCCGCCCGGGACGGGCCGGCTCACGTGTTCCACACGCCCGTGGCGGCGGCGGCCCGGGCGTAGTCGGCGAAGTCCCGCGGCTCACGCCCCAGCGCCCGCCGCACCCCGTCACCCAACGAGGCGTTGCGCCCGTCCAGGATCACCGAGAACAGCTCCGCGAAGTCCGCCGGCAACCCCGCCTCCACCAGCACCTTCCGATACGACTCCGCCGACACCGCCACGAACCGCACCTCACGCCCCGTCGCCCGCGACAACTCCACCGCCACATCCGCGAACGACAACAGCCGCGGCCCCGTCAGCTCGTACACCTCCCCCGCGTGCCCCGCCTCCGTCAACGCCGCCACCGCCACATCCGCGATGTCCTCCACATCCACGAACGGCTCCACCGCACCACCCACCGGCAACGCCAACTCCCCCGCCAGCACCGGCTCCAGGAAGAACGACTCGTCGAAGTTCTGGTCGAACCACGCACACCGCACCACCGTCCACGCGGCCCCCGACTCCATCACCGCCTTCTCCCCCGCCTCCGCGGCCTCCTCACCACGCCCCGACAACAGCACCAGCCGCCCCACACCCCGCTCCGCCGCCAACCGCGAGAACGCCCCCACCGCCTCCACCGCACCCGGGAACGCCAGATCCGGGTAGTACGTCAGATACGCCGCACTCACACCCTCCAACGCCCCCGCCCACGTCCCCTCGTCATGCCAGTCAAACGGCACCGCACCCGAACGCGACCCCACCCGCACCTCGTAACCCCGGGCCGTCAGCCGCCCCGCCACCCGACGACCCGTCTTCCCCGTCCCTCCGACCACCAGCACGACACCGGACCCGACCGCGAGATCCACCACACCAGCCATCACGAACACCCTCATTCCAAGACTCGAAGGAATCACCGGAAACCGATCCTCGAAGGCGCCGGTCGCGCCTGATCGGTTCGTCGTCGTGGCACCATTCAAATCCGCCTGGGCCGGACGATCCATAGCCGCCGCTCTCAGTTCCATGTGCGAGCGTCTACGGCACCGTGACGACACCGGTCGGCGGCGCTCCGCCCACCCGCGGCCACGGAACCGCCGGCGGCCGGGGCTCCCCCGCCACCCACCACAACACACCCCTCCGCGGCCCGAAAGCCCTTTCCAGCACCTCTCGACCCCTCCTCGACCGATCTCGGCCGGCACGGCGCATTTGCGGGCGGACGGTGCCGGGAGGGAGCCCACACGAAGCCCGGAAGACCGTTCGCCGGAAGCGGGTGGATCACTTCCGTGCCCCGAACCCCGGCCCCGGCCTCGCTCGGCCACGAGGCCCCGCCGGAGTGCCCGAACGCGCTTGCACCCAGAGGTCAGCCGCACGACTGGAACGCATCGAATTCCTGCTCGCACATACTTGACTGATCATCAGACTTCTTGCCCCATAGGGAGATTGTCCGTGCACGTGCTCCCGATCCATGGATAGCATCTGAATTCCATTCTGTTCGAGCGCTAATCGCCTGGGAGGGGCGGCGCCGGGCAGACCGACAGGAGTCTTCAAAATGCGCGTGTCCAAGCACGTCCACCCCGTCAGCAACCGCCCGACCGCGGCCGACGTAGCCCTGCCACCGGCGCTGCCCTACCCCGACGGCTGGTCCGCACTCGCCTTCTCCGCCGAACTCAGGCCCGGCACCGTCCTGACCCGCCGGCTCGCGGGCGAGGACGTCGTGCTCTACCGGCTGCGCAACGGCCGCCTGCGCGCGATCCGCCCGTACTGTCCGCACCTGGGCGCCCACCTCGGCCTGGCCTCGGTCGAGGGCAACGACCTGGTCTGCCCCTTCCACCGGTTCGCATTCGACGCCGACGGCCGCTGCGTGCGCACCGGGTACGGCAGCACCCCGCCGCCCAAGGCCACGCTGGCGCAGCTGCCGGTACGCGAGGTGAACGAGGCCGTCTTCGTCTGGCGCCACCACGACGGCCGGGAGCCGGACTGGGAGATCCCCGCCTGGCACCGGCTCGGCGACGGGCGGCAGCCACTGCGCTACGCCTCCTTCGAGATGCCCGGCTACGCCCAGGACGTCATGGAGAACTCCTTCGACCTGGGCCACTTCGTCACCCTGCACGGCTGGCCGGAGGGCGAGTTGGCGGCGCCGGTGGAGTTCGACGGCACCGGCTTCCACATCTCGATGCTCGTCCGGGAGACCTTCCCGCTGCTCGGGATGCGGGAGGTCCACGTCGAGGTGGACGGGTACGGCCTCACCGCACTGCACACCGACGTGCACACGCCCTCACTGGGCCTGGAGATCTGCTCGCTGGTGATGGCCACCCAGGTCGCCCCCGGCCGGATGCAGCTGCGACAGGCGAGCCGCTTCGTGCTGAACGAGCCCGCCGGGCTGCCGCCGGCCCTCGCCCGGGCGGTCAGCCGGTCGGTGACCAGGCTGCTGTCGGGCTTCATGTTCAAGCGCAACCTGGAGTTCACCTCGGCGGACTTCCCGATCTGGTCCACCAAGCGGTACGTGTCGCCGCCCCGGCTCGCCCCGGGCGACGGGCCGATCGGCGCGATGCGGCACTGGGCCCGGCAGTTCTATCCGCAGGACCACCAGGCGCACCTGCCCGGGCCGGGGTCGCTCGCCGACCGCAACGGGCAGGACGCGCCCGCCCCCAGCGGGGTCTCCCAGGGCTGAGCCGGCTCTGCCTCCCGCCGCCGGAACCCGTCTGGATCCATCCGGACCCGCCCCTCGGCCCGCCCCTGATCCGGCCCCTGATCCGCGCCGACGGCCCGGACCGGAACCGGGCGTCCCGGCGGTACCGTCTGCGTGGAGTACGGACGGGCGGGGCGGGCGAGGGGAGTCGGCGTGGAGGCACTGGGGGACGGGGATCCGCGGCAGGTGGGCGAGTACCGCCTGCTGCGGAGACTCGGCGCGGGCGGGATGGGCCGGGTGTACCTGGGCCGGACGGCGGGCGGCCGTACCGTGGCGGTCAAGCTGGTGCACGAACAGTACGCGGCGGACCGGGAGTTCCGGGTCCGGTTCCGCAACGAGGTGGCCGCGGCCCGGCGGGTCGGCGGGCAGTGGACGGCCCCGGTGCTGGACGCGGACACCGAGGGTTCCCAGCCCTGGGTGGCCACCGGGTACGTCGCCGGGCCCTCGCTGGCCACCGCTGTACGGGAGTTCGGCCCGCTGCCCGTCGCCGCCGTCCGCTCGCTCGGGGTGGGGCTCGCGGAGGCCCTGCGCGCCGTGCACGCCCAGGGGCTGGTGCACCGGGACGTCAAGCCGTCCAACGTGCTGCTGGCGCTGGACGGACCGCGCCTGATCGACTTCGGGATCACCCGGGCGCTGGACGCGACGACCGCGCTGACGCGGTCCGGCTTCGTGGTCGGCTCCCCCGGCTACCTCTCCCCCGAGCAGGCCGGGGGCCGCAGCACCGGGCCCGCCTCGGACGTCTTCTCGCTGGGCGCGGTGCTCGCCCACGCGGCCACCGGCACCGCGCCGTTCGGCTCGGAGGTGAGCGCGGCCGTGCTGCTCTACCGGGTGCTCCACGAGGAACCTGAACTCGACATATCCGACCAGGAGTTACACGCCCTGGTGACGGACTGCCTGGCCAAGGACCCGGACCGCCGCCCCACCCCGGCACAGCTGCGCGAGCGGCTGACGGCCGCCGATCCGGCGGCGGGCGAGCGGCTGGAGCGGCGGGGCTGGCTGCCGCCCGCGATCGC
>NZ_MSJQ01000282.1 GCF_014596515.1 Streptomyces sp. CBMA156 | reverse complement strand
AGATTGCCCACGTGTTACTCACCCGTTCGCCACTGATCCACCCCGAAGGGCTTCACCGTTCGACTTGCATGTGTTAAGCACGCCGCCAGCGTTCGTCCTGAGCCAGGATCAAACTCTCCGTGAATGTCTTCCCGACAGTGCTTAATTAAAAGCGCCGGGTCCACACTCGCGTTGAGCGGCACGGCAACCACCGGAATAGGGTGATCCCGCGCACTGCGTCCTCGCTAGTGTTTGTTTCAAAAGGAATCTCCAACCCCAGGAAACCTGAGGCCGGGGATGTCAACATATCTGGCGTTGACTTTTGGCACGCTGTTGAGTTCTCAAGGAACGGACGCTTCCTTCGGACTGCCTTCCAGCAGGCCCTCCGGGCTTCGTTCTTTCGTGTTTCCAGCTTACCAGATGTTTTCCGCTCCGTTTTCCGGAGTTTCATTCATCCGATTCCCGCCGGCGGGATTTCCTGCAAACTTCGTTCCGAAGCTTATCAAAGCTTTCGGAGTGTTCAGTCCGCGGGATTTGCTTCGTCAGAGGACGCGCATTTCGTGAAATGCGCTCGCCTCGATTCGGCGGTGTCGTAGACACTAACGCCCGGGTCCGACTGTTGTCCAGTCAGTCCCAACCGTTGAAACCTACTAGCCCACCCTCACCACGTCAATGGTTTGGCCGGACAGGGAAGAAGAGTACCAGGTCAGAGGCCTGTTGATCACATCGGCTCAGGCCGCGACGGGCTGGAGGTCCGCCCGGTCGGCCGCGTCCAGATCACCGGACTCTCCGCCCTCGGCGGCCCGCCGGCCCAGCACCAGGGCGTAGAGGAGGAAGGCCACCTCGGCCAGTACGCCGATCGCGATGCGGGCCCAGGTCGGCAGGCCGGACGGGGTCACGAAGGCTTCCAGGACGCCGGAGACCGCCAGGACCGTCGCCAGGCCGATCGACATTCCGATGATCGAGCGGCCCTGTTCCGCCAAAGCCACCGCGCGGGTGCGCGGACCCGGGTCGATGACGGTCCAGCCGAGGCGCAGACCGAGTCCGCCCGCCACGAAGACCGCGGTCAGTTCCAGCAGGCCGTGCGGGATGAGCAGGCCGAGGAAGACGTCGAGGCGCCCGGCCGAGGCCATCAGTCCGACGCCGATGCCGAGGTTGACCACGTTGGTCCACATCACGTAGAGCACCGGGATGCCCAGCGCGATCCCGAACAGCAGGCACTGCACGGCGATCCAGGCGTTGTTCGTCCAGACCTGTGCGGCGAAGGAGCTGGCCGGCCGGTCCGAGTAGTACGCCTCGTACTGGCCGCCGGGGCGGGTGAGCTCCTGGAGGTGCTCGGGCGCGACCAGGCTGTTGCGGACCTCCGGGTGGGTGGCCACCCACCACGCGAGCAGCGCGGTGGCGACCATCGAGACGACCGCGACCGGCACCCACCAGCGGCGCGCGCGGTACAGCGCGGCCGGGAAGCTCACCGTGTAGTAGCGGGCAACGTCCTGCCAGCCGTTGGTCCTGGCGCCGGTCACCGCGCTGCGGGCACGCGAGACCAGGCCGGTCAGCCGGCTGACCAGGGCCGGGTCCGGCGCGGCGGCCTGGGCCTTGGCGAGGTGGCCGGTGGCGCGCTGGTAGAGCGTGACCAGTTCGTCGGCCTCCTCCCCGGTGAGCCGGCGCCGACGGGCGAGGGCGTCCAGCCGGGCCCACTCCCCCTGGTGGGTGGCGACGAAGACGTCCAGGTCCATTTCGGCGGCTCCATGATCGGCGGCGGACGCGGACGTGCGTGCGCGGGCGGGTACGGGCGGACACGTGCGGCCCAGCATGCCAGCAGCGGCCGCTGCCCCGGCCGTCGGGATCTCACTTCCCGTGCGCCCACCGGGCCCCGTATGTTGGCGGCTGCGGATCAGACCGCGCAGAGCGGGTCACGGGGGCCGATCCGGGGTGATTCCCTCCCCCTGCACCACCGCCCGCGCGGACCGGGATCTCCATGAGCGAGCCGTACCGGCTCCAAGAGCGTGAACGGACAGGTGTCTTGAGCGACCTGGTGACGGGTGAGGCGGTCGTCCTCGGCCTCCAGACGGCGAAGCTTCCCAGCAGGGCGCTGGCGATCGTGATCGACCTGCTGGTGGAGTTCGCCGCCCTGCTGGTGTTCACGCTGGTGCTGAGCCTCGCCCTGATCGGCCTCGACGGCGCGGCGCTGGCCGCCACGATGATCGGCCTGATGGTGTTCTTCCTGGTCGCCGTGCCCGTGATGATCGAGACCTTCACCCGCGGCCGTTCGCTCGGCAAGGCCGCGCTCGGCCTGCGGGTGGTGCGCACCGACGGCGGGCCGGTGCGGTTCCGGCACTCACTGGTCCGCGGGCTGGTCGGCTTCTTCGAGATGGTCGTGCTGACCGGGGCCCCGGCCGTGATCACCTCGGCGGTGCACTCGGAGGGCAAGCGGCTCGGCGACATCTTCGCCGGGACGGTGGTCGTCCGCGAGCGCACCCCGGTCGCGGGCGGCTCCGCCTCCCCGCTGCCGCCGGTGCACCCGCACCTGCTCCAGACGATGGGCCACGAGCTGGTCGCGATGGACCTGTCCGCGGTGCCGGAGCCACTCTGGCTGTCCATCCGCCAACTCCTCGGCCGGATCGGCCAGTTGGACCAGTCGGTGATGCACAGGATGTCCGCCGGCCTGGCCGATGACCTGGCCGCGCGGATCGGCCACCCGGTCGCGCCGGGGCTGCACCCGGCGGCGTACCTGGGCGCGGTGCTCACCGAGCGCCAGCGGCGGGAGTGGACGCGGGCCCACCAGCAGCTGTGGGCGGCCGGTCCGGTACCCGCCCAGCCGGGCCCCGCCCAGGTGCCCGCTCCCCGTCCGGCCTCCGGAACCTTCCCCGCTCCCGCGCAGGCTCCGACGGGCCCCGCCGACGGACGGCCCGTCCGGGTCCTCGGCCTGCCGACGCCACCCGCGCCCGCGCCGACCGCCGCCCCGCCCGCGCACGGCGCACCGGTCGCACCGGCGGCCCCGTCCTTCGACAAGCCCGCCGCCGGCACCGGCTTCGCCCCGCCCGCCTGACTCCGCGCCAAGACGCCGACGACGGACGGCACGGCCCCGCTACTCCTCCTCCGCCCCCACCCGCCAGGCGTTCGGCGGCGACTCCAGCTCCTCCAGCTCGATGCCCCCGGCCGCCAGCACCACGTCCCCCGTCAGGTGCACGACCTGCTGCTCCCCCGTCTCCAGGTCGGCCACCTGGTACCGCTCGACCAGCAGCGGCCCCGAGTCCGTCGGGTGGGTGTCGACGCCCTCCAGCAGCCACCCCTGGTCGAGGGTGCGCGGCGCCAGCACCGGCTCGGTGAACGCCACCAGCCGCACCCGCGCGCTCGCCCCCTCCCGCAGCCGCAGCAGCCGGGCGGTCGCGACCAGGAAGCCCGGCGAGCGGCCGGTGAAGGCGTGCGCCCGGTCGTGTCCCTCCGCCGCGTGCTCACCAGCGGGGTCGGCCGGGTCGGTACGGACCCAGGCCACCCCGTCCACCGCCCCGCCACGCACCTGCCAGCCGCCGGCCCGCAGTTCCATCCGCAGCGGCCGGGCGCGCGAGTCCAGCGTGAGATCGGTGCTGCCGAGCACCCGGCCGTCCGGCGCGTAGGTCTTGGAGACGTACCGCCACCCGGCCGCCCCGGGGGCGCAGCTGAAGCGCTCCTCGCCGAGCTGGACGTGGTCGTGCGGGTCGGAGAGGGAGTAACGGCCGTTGGGCATGCCCGAAAGCCTACGTGCGCACATCGCGTGCAACGTTCCGGGCGGTGCCCGCATTAGAGGGGCGGACGGCGCGGCAGGAGGCCGCCACCACGACGAGAGGGGGTGCGGATGGCGAAGCACGCGCGCGACGCGGAGTTCACGGAGTACGTGGCCTCCAGGAGCGGCTGGCTGCGCAAGGTCGCCTATCTGCTGTGCGGGGACTGGCACCGGGCCGACGACCTGGTCCAGGAGTGCGCGACCAAGCTGTACGTGAACTGGTCGCGGGCCGGCCGGGTCGAGAACCTGGACGGCTACGCCCGCAGGGTGCTGGTCAACACCTTCCTCGCGGAGCAGCGCTCGCCCTGGTGGCGGCGGACGACCCGGACCGCGACGACGGCGGACATCGCCTCGGTCGCCGCCGACCTCGACGTACGGCTCGACCTGCACAGGGCGCTGGCCGCGTTGCCGCCCAGGCAGCGGGCCACCGTGGTGCTCCGGTACTACTGCGATCTCACGGTCGACCAGACCGCTGACGCGATGAGCTGCTCCTCGGGCAATGTGAAGAGCCAGACCTCCCGTGCTCTCACCACCCTCCGTACGACGCTCTCCCCGCGTCCCGCCAACGCCGAGAGGACGTCATGAGGTCGCACGAGCAGCGTGATCTGACCGCCCGGCTGAACGCCCTCGCAGAGAGCCCCGCACCGCCCGCCGCCCTCGACGCCACGGCGGCGATCGCCCGCGGACGGGTCCGGCTGCGCCGCCGCCGGCAGGCCCTGATCGGCGTGGTGGCGGGGTCGACCGCCGCCGTCCTGGCCGGCGTGCTGCTGCTGCGCCCGGCCGACGGGGCCCCCGTACCGGCCCTCCCCACGCCGACCGCCCCGACCCTGGCCGCACCGTCCCCGACCGCCACGCCGAAGCCGACGGCGTCCACCGGGCCGCTGAGCGCCGAGGCCCGCTTCGGCTGGCTGCCGTCGTGGCTGGCCCAGCCGGCCGTCGGCTACGCGAAGAGCGACGGCCTGTCCGTCGCCACGGCCTCCACGAGGACCGCCGTCCAAGGGGCGTACCCCAGCCTGCGGCTCTCGCTGCTGACCGGCACCGCCGAGTACGTCGCCCCCGGGCTGCACAAGGTCACCGCCCCCGCGGTCGACGGCCGGGAGGCCCACTGGCTGAACTCCGACGAACCGTCGGGGAGCCCGGCCGTCCTGCGCTGGATGACCGCCTCCGGCCGCTGGGCCGAGCTGACCGCCTCGCTGTGGTCGGGGTCGAAGGTCCAGAGCGACCTGCTCCGGGTCGCGGCCGGCGCCGAGTTCGCCGGCCGGGACGTCCCGTTCCCGGTGCGGCCGACCGCCGTACCCGCCGACCTCACGCTGCGCAACGTCGAACTCCACCGGCCTTCCAGGGACTCCGAGCCCCCGTGGAGCACCATCGTGTCGTACACCGTCGACGGGAAGTGGCTGAGCGTCACGGCCCAGCCGGCCGACTTCGGGGTGTTCGCGGACGGCCGGCCGGACGGCGGCACGCCGGTGTGCCGGGTCGAGAAGGGCGTCCGGCTCTGCGCCAACGGCACCGCGGCGGGGATTCCGTCCGTCCAGCGGATCGGCGGACTGGCGGGCCTGCTCGCCCGGTTCGAGGTGCTCGGCGCGGACGAGGCCTCCTGGACCGCGGCCGGGGACCACTGACAGCGGACGCCGACGGCCGGCGCCCCCTCGGGGAGGACGCCGGCCGTCGGTTCCGTCAGCCGGTCAGTAGCGGTACTGCTCGGCCTTGTACGGGCCCTCGACCGGGATGCCGATGTAGTCGGCCTGCTCCTGGGTCAGAACGGTCAGCTTCACGCCCAGCGCGTCGAGGTGCAGGCGGGCGACCTTCTCGTCCAGGTGCTTCGGCAGCACGTACACGCCGATCGGGTACTGCTCGGTCTTCGTGAACAGCTCGATCTGGGCGATCGTCTGGTTGGCGAAGGAGTTGGACATCACGAAGGACGGGTGGCCGGTCGCGTTGCCCAGGTTCAGCAGGCGGCCCTCGGACAGCATGATGATGGTGTGGCCGTCGGCGAAGCGCCACTCGTGGACCTGCGGCTTGACCTCGGTCTTCACGATGCCGGGCAGCTTCGACAGGCCCGCGATGTCGATCTCGTTGTCGAAGTGGCCAATGTTGCCGACGATCGCCTGGTGCTTCATCTTCTCCATGTGCGCGGCAAGGATGATGTCCTTGTTGCCCGTGGTGGTGATGAAGATGTCCGCGATCGAGACGACCTCCTCCAGGGTGGTGACCTGGTAGCCGTCCATCGCGGCCTGGAGCGCGCAGATCGGGTCGATCTCGGTGATGATCACGCGGGCGCCCTGGCCGCGCAGCGACTCGGCGCAGCCCTTGCCGACGTCGCCGTAGCCCGCGACGACGGCGACCTTGCCGCCGATCAGGACGTCGGTGGCGCGGTTGATGCCGTCGATCAGCGAGTGGCGGCAGCCGTACTTGTTGTCGAACTTCGACTTGGTGACGGCGTCGTTGACGTTGATGGCCGGGAACAGCAGGTTGCCGTCACGGTGCATCTCGTACAGGCGGTGGACACCGGTGGTGGTCTCCTCGGTCACGCCCTTGATCGTGGCGGCGACCTCGGTCCACTTGTTCGGGGTGTCCTTGAGGGTGCGGTTGAGCAGCTCCAGGATGATCCGGAACTCGTCGTTGTCCGCGGTGGCCGGGTCCGGCGCGACGCCGGCCTTCTCGAACTCGACGCCCTTGTGGATCAGCAGGGTGGCGTCGCCGCCGTCGTCCAGGATCATGTTCGGGGTCTTGCCGTCAGGCCAGGTCAGGGCCTGCTCGGTGCACCACCAGTACTCGTCCAGGGTCTCGCCCTTCCAGGCGAAGACCGGCACGCCCTGCGGGTTCTCCGGGGTGCCCTCCGGGCCGACGGCGATGGCGGCGGCCGCGTGGTCCTGGGTGGAGAAGATGTTGCAGGAGCACCAGCGGACCTCGGCACCGAGCGCCGTCAGGGTCTCGATCAGGACCGCGGTCTGCACGGTCATGTGCAGCGAGCCGGTGATGCGGGCGCCGGCCAGCGGCTGGGCCTCGGCGTACTCGGCACGGATCGCCATCAGACCGGGCATCTCGTGCTCGGCCAGCTGGATCTCCTTGCGGCCGAACGGCGCCAGGGAAAGGTCGGCGACCTTGAAGTCACCGGTGATGTCGGTCGACATGCGTCTGCTCCTCGCTGATGGGGGGTGGGGCCACGGTCCGGGTGTGCGTGCGTCGCGAGCGTCAGGCCGTACGGGTGCACGGCCGCGCCGGGGCTGCCAGGTCCGCGGTGGACCGGCTTCCCCGCTGCGCAGCACAAACCGTCGGAGGACCTCTCTCCCTCGACCGGCGCACACCCCACGGGGGCGGACCACCGATCGACCGCCATCAGCAGCGACGTTCTGGCTCTGGTGACGAATCTACACCGACGGCCCCGTCGGCCGTCCTCGGATGACCGATTTCGGCTCCCGGCCCGAGCCCGCCTCCAGCCGTGCCCCAGAGCGGGATCAGTGCCCCGCGGCCGGACCGGGACCGCCGGGCGTGGCGGCCGGGTCGTCGCCCGCCGCGGCCTTCTCGGCGCTGTAGACGTCGGGCTCCAGGTAGATCGACCGGGCGATCGGCACGGCCGCGCGGACCCGCTCCTCGGCCGCGTCGATCGCCTCCGCCACCCGGGCCGCGCTGTCCTCCGCGTTGACGGCGACCTTGGCGGCGACCAGCAGTTCCTCCGGGCCGAGGTGCAGGGTGCGCATGTGGATCACCCCGGTGACCGACTCGCCGTCCACCAGCGCCTCCCGGATCCGCCGCACCGACTCCTTGTCGGCGGACTCGCCGAGCAGCAGCGACTTGGTCTCCAGCGCGAGCACCACGGCGATCACCACCAGCAGGACGCCGATGCTCAGGGTGCCGATGCCGTCCCAGATGCCGTCCCCGGTGATCACGGTGAGCCCGACGCCGAACAGCGCGAGCACCAGACCGATCAGCGCTCCGGTGTCCTCCAGCAGCACCACTGGCAGCTCCGGCGCCTTGGCGGTGCGGATGAACTGCACCCAGCCCTGGCTGCCCTTGGCCTTGGCCGACTCCCGCATCGCGGTGAGGAAGGACCAGCCCTCCATGCCGATGGCGAAGACCAGCACGCCGACCGCCCAGCCCCAGGCGTCCAGCGTCTCCGGGTGGCTGATCTTGTGCCAGCCCTCGTAGATCGCGAACAGGCCACCGACGCTGAACAGCACGATGGCCACCAGGAAGCCGTACACGTAACGCTCGCGGCCGTAGCCGAAGGGGTGCTCCTCGTCCGCCGCCCGGCGCGCCCGCTTGCCTCCGACCAGCAGCAGCACCTGGTTGCCCGAGTCGGCCACCGAGTGCACGCCCTCGGCCAGCATCGAGGAGGAGCCGGTGAAGCCGAAGGCGGTGAACTTGGCCACCGCGATCGCCAGATTCGCGGACAGGGCCGCGACCAGAGCCTTGGTGCCGCCTTCGGTACTCATGCCTGAAGATTCCTCACGGGTCGATCGGCTTGTCGAGCGCTTACCGTACCGGCCGGGAGGTTCCGCCCGGCCGACCGTCTCAGGACTGCGCGGCGGCGAGCCCCAGGTAGACGGCGGCGAAGTCGGTCAGCGCGACCAGGTCGGCCAGCGCGTGCAGCGCGTCCGGACGGGTGCTCGCGTACTCGGTCAGCCGGACGTCGTGCGCGGCGGCCAGCCGGTGCGCCCTGGTCACGCCGAAGCTGCGCGGCCCCGCGTCCTCCTCCGGCACCTCGGCCGGACCGTCCTGCTCGTCGTCCGCCGCCTGGCCCGCCTGGCCCGGGACGTGCCGCAGCAGCAGGACCTGGAGGTGCAGCGGGTCCGGCTCCTCGACCCGGTCGCGGAAGAAGTCGTCCGGGTCGGCGCCCGCGCCCAACTGCCCGGTGAACATGCCGCGGTGGGCGGTGAGCACCTGCGGCAGCGGCCCGGCCAGCGCGGGCCGGCCGGCCCGGTCACCCACACATTTGAGGTGATGTCACTTCTGCTCGCTGAGCGCCTTGTTGAGCAGGAGGACGTTGACGCCCTCGGCGCCGAGGAAGCCGAGCGAGCGGCTCTCGGTGGACTCGTC
>NZ_MSJQ01000281.1 GCF_014596515.1 Streptomyces sp. CBMA156 | reverse complement strand
GCGAACGAGGCCCGCGACATCGACAGCATCCGCCGGGCCCTCGGCGAGCGCCGGCTGTCCGCCTGGGGCACCTCGTACGGCACCTACGCGGGCGCCGTCTACGCCACCATGTTCCCCGAGCGCACCGGCCGGCGCGGTCGGCTGCTGACCGGGACGGCGGGCCCGGTAGCTGGTCCGGTACGCGGCCGGGGAGACCCCGAGCTGGCGGCGGAAGTGCCCGCGCAGCGCCACCGGCGAACGGAACCCGCAACGGCGCGCGACGTCGTCCACCGACAGCTCCGACGTCTCCAGCAGCCGCTGCGCCTGGAGCACCCGCTGGGTGATCAGCCACTGCAACGGCGCGCTGCCGGTGAGCGTGCGGAACCGCCGGTCGAAGGTGCGCCGGCTCATGTAGGCGCGAGCCGCCAGCACCTCGACGTCGAACTGCTGGTTGAGGTTCTCCAGCGCCCAGGTGACCACCTCGGCCAGCGGGTCGTTGCCGATCTCTTCAGGTAAAGACTGATCGATGTACTGGGCCTGTCCTCCGCCGCCGCGACGGCTGGGCACCACCAGGCGGCGGGCCAGCGCGTTGGCCGCCTCGGCGCCGTGGTCGCTGCGCACCACGTGCAGGCACAGGTCGATCCCGGCAGCGGTGCCGGCCGAGGTGAGCACGTCGCCGTCGTCGACGAACAGCTCGCGCGGGTCGACGTGCACCCGCGGGTAGCGCTTGGCCAGCGTCGGCGCGTACATCCAGTGGGTGGTCGCCGGGCGGCCGTCGAGCAGGCCGGCGGCGGCCAGGACGAAGGCGCCGGTGCAGAGCCCGATGATCCGCGCGCCCTCGTGGTGGGCCTTGCGCAGGGCGGTGATCGCCTCGACCGGCGGCGGCTGGGAGATCGAGCGCCAGGCGGGGACGACGATCGTGCCGGCCCGGGCGAGCGCCTCCAGGCCGTACGGGGCGGAGAGGGTCAGGCCGCCGGTGGTGGCCAGCGGGCCCTCCTCGCCGGCGCAGACCAGCAGGCGGTAGCGGGGCACTCCGGCGTCCTGGCGGTCCACGCCGAAGACCGAGAGCGGGATGGAGCTCTCGAAGATCGGAGCGCCGCCGAAGATCAGGACCGCGACGGTCTCCCGGCGGCGGCGGCCGGACAGCTTGCGCGGGGCGGAGGCGGTCACCGGGGTCGGGGAGCCGTTCGCACCGGGCCCGCCGTGGCCCATCGGGCCGTGGCCGGAGGCGCCGGGCGCGAGGCCGCCGAGCGGACCGCTGCCCGCTCCGGGGACGGGCCCGCCGGGGGCGCCGTTCAGGCCCGGGGGGCCGGCGGGGTAGCCGGGATGGCCGGAATGGCTCGCGTGGCCGGGGTGGTTCGGATGACCGGCATGGCCGGGGTGGCCGCCGTAACCCGGGTGGCCGGAATGGCCCGGGTGCTCGCCGCCGTAGGACTGGCCGGGACTGACGGGTCCTCGGCTGACGGGCGGTCCGCCGAAGGACTGCCCTCCGAAGGACGGTCCGCCGTAGGCCTGCTGGCCTCCGTAGGGCGTCGCCGCACCGTACTCGGCGGCCGGTGCCGCACCGGGGCCGACGCCGGTGCCCGCCCCGGGGGAGGGCACCGCGGGGTACGAGGAGTGCGAGGCGGCGCCCGAGGCGCGGGTGGTGGCGATCGCGGAGGTGCCGGTGCTTCTCGCGGGTCGGCCGGCGCTGCCGGCCACCGCCTGGCCGCTGTCAGGACCCGCGTCGCTCCTGCTCACCCTGCTCAAGGCGCTCAAGCCCCCTCGGTGGTGTGGTGTGGGTGGTGCGGCACTGCTGGCCAAGATCGAAATCTATCGGGTGGACCGTTGCCGTTGTGACAAGTTCACCATCCGACGCTATGTCGACATGGCAATTTGGCGTGATGCATTCGATCACGAAGCGTGGCACCCGTCGACCTTTCTGGGAAGAGGGCCGGGGTAACGGTGGCTGGTTGTCGCGGGGCCGTTCCTGGGGCGTCCGGCTCCGGCGCGCCCGGCCGGCTGGTCTGGGCTGCGGATTTGCCCAAGCGGGAGGGACCGGCGTGAAATTGACCGAAAATCGGCGGTGCACGAGGGGGCGCACAGGGAGAAGTCGTGCGCCTCCCAGGCTTCATCCGGCCAAGCGGGAGACGGCAGAACCGGGAACCGGACCGCCGGGTTACGGTCCTGCCGTGAACACCAACAGCCGGCTCGAACGGGCCAACGACAACGCCGCCGCCTTCTGGCTCGCCCAGGCCCGTGTCCACGGCTGGCAGTCCCGCACCCGACCGGGGCTGACCGCGGTCCGCTGCGCCCGCACCCCCGACGACGCGCACCGTATCGTGCTGACCCGCCCCTATGGCGAACCAGGCTCCGTGGAGCAGGAGTTGGCCGACCTTCTGGCCGAGTGGTCGACCGTGCGCTGCACCGTGGAGGACCCGTACGGCGGCCTCGACCTCTCCGGCCTCGGGGCCTCGCGGATGCCGCTCATGCCGGTGATGGTCCGGGACCCCGGCCCGGTCGACGGCGCGACCACCGTCCTGCCCGCGGTCTCGGAGGCACACGGCGGTGGCGTCCTGACGGTCGATGAGGCCGGGGGCGGCGAGAGCTTCGCCATGGTCGAGTGGGCGATAGTGGAGGGCTTCCCGCTGCCCGCCCGACAGCCCTGGGTCCGCGGCGAGGCCCTTCCGGAACAGCTGCTGGACGTCCCCGGCTGGCGGGGGTGGCTCGGCCGGGTCGACGGCAGGGTGGCCGGTACCTGCCTCACCTATGACGACGGTCAGGCCACCGGCGTGTACTGGGTCGCCACCATGCCCGACTGGCGCGGTCGGGGGGTGGCCCGCGCCGTCCTCCGGGCCGCCCTGGCCCACGCGCACCCGGACCGCCCGGCCACCCTGGTCGCCACCTCGCTCGGCGAACCGCTCTACCGCAAGCTCGGGTTCGTCGAGCAGGCGCGCACCTGCTGGTGGACCCGTACGTCGGTGGTGCCGGCGGAGTAACCGGAACCAGGTGGCCGGGGCGCGAGGTGAAGGGGGACCAGGGCCGGGGCGGAGGGGGATCGGGGCCGGGGCGGAGGGGGATCGGGGCGAGGGTGGGGCGGACGTCGGGGTGTCGGGGGCCGGGGCGTCGGGAGGTCGGGGTGCGGGGCGTCGGGAGGTCGGGGTGCGGGCGCCGGCCGTCGTGGCGGCAGGACCGTCGTAGGGCGCCGGCCGGGGTGCTACTGGGCGGCCGCCACCGCGGTGCCGGACACGACTGTGGTCGATGCCGCGGCGGGTGCTGCGGGTGCTGTGAGTACTGCGGGTGCCGTGAGGGGTGCCGGGACGAAGGCGGCGCGGGTGGCCGCAGCGGCGTCGGCGCCCGTTCCGGCGTCGGCGCCCGTTCCGGCGACGGTGCCGGCCTCGGCGATCACGGCAAACCCGCCGGATCGGTTTCGGACACCGGAACCGCCTGCGGGAACGCGTTCGCCGGCCCTCCCGGCGTCGGCGGCACCGGATGCACTCGGACCGTTCGGGGCGGCCACCGCGGGACGTGCGCCGGACCGTGCGCCGACCAGCGCCGTCGCGCGTGCCTGCACCTCCGCCGGTACACCTGTCGGCGCCCCCGTGGGCACTCCCGCCGCCGCCCGTCGGAGCGTCCCGGCGGAGCGGACGCCCGGCCGGGGCGAGGGCGCGTTCCGCGCGGAGAGGACCTGGCCGACGGCCTCCGGCAGGCCGGCCGCCTTCAGCGTCGGGCGGTAGCCGTTCTCCGCCCACGGCCGGCCGTGGTGCAGCCAGACGCTGCGCAGCCCGGTCAGCTCGGCACCGGCGATGTCGGCGGGTGCGTGGTCGCCGATCATCCAGGTGTGTGCGGCCCAGTCCCCGGTGGGCACGATGCCGCACCGCCGGGCGGCGATCCTGAAGATCAACGGGTCGGGTTTGACGCAGTCGGCCTCCTCGGAGATGACCCAGCCGTCGACCAGCGGGCCCAGCCCGGTTCGCCGGATCTTCTCCAACTGAGAACGGGTGCCGCCGTTGCTGACTATGCCGAGCGTCCACCCGGCGGCCCGGGCGGCCCGCAGCGCCTCGATGTTCCGGCGGGGGCAGTGGATGTGGGAGTTGATGCCGCGTCGGTAGTGAGCGAGCAGGAACTCGGCGGAGACGTCCAGGCCGTAGCGGCGCCGGACGGCGGACAGTACGGTGCTGCGCGGTACGTAGCCGCCGCCGTCGAGGGTGACGAACCAGTCGAGGTCTCCGGGTGGCAGCCGGTGGTCGGACAGGAAGTCCTGCGCCCAGGACCGGAACGCGGCGTCCCGGGGCAGCAGGGTGTTGTCGAGGTCGAACAGGAGCAGGGGCATGCCGAGCATGGTGCCAGCGGCCGCGCCCATGCATCTGGCAAATGCCAGACGGCGTCGCGAAGCCGTACGGAGTGGCTGAAACGGCCTCCGCACGCCCGTGACGAGTGGCGATTCTCCGGGCGGACGAGGACTGTTGGGGCAGCCCGGACGTCACGGTTCGCGACGTGCCGCAACGGATCGTCGCCGATCCATGACAGTCCGGTCACGGTGTCCCGTGAGGCTGTTGCGCGGCCCGGTCCGCTCAGTCAAGCTCCAGGGAACCTCCTTTCCGGAGGGGGCGCGATCACCTGTGAACGGGGCGCACTGCCCCGGCGGGCGCATCCCTCTTTCGCGGGAACAACGTCGTTCCGGGGCTTCGCCGCTGGGCTGGGCCCCGCGCCCGTCGTACTCTGAAAGGAACAGGTCACATACGGTGCTGCGCGTCGCAGACCGACGTCACCCCGTGGGCGGGCCTGCTGCCCGGGCAGCGTTGTCCTCCTCTTCTGTCGGCCCCTCTCCATCGAAGAGCCGTGAGCCATGGCTGGTTTTGAGCCTCCCCGACCGGTTGAACCGGACACACCCCGCAGCGTGGGCCCGGACGGCGGGTCTGCCTCCGATCCCCCCGACGGCCGGGCCGAGGGCCGATCGGATCGCCGGACCGACGGCCGCAGCGAGAGCCACGGCGACGGGTACGGCGACGCGCACAGCGCCGGCCGCGGTGACGGTCGCAGGGGTGACGACCGGGGGGAAGGCGGCAGTGGGTACGACGGCCGTGGGGGCGACGGTGCGGACGAGTCCGCCGGCGGGCGTGCGGACGGGCGTGCTGACGCGGGACAGCCGACGGAGGCAGGGGAGCCCGACCCGGGGCACGACGACCCGCGGCACGACGACCCGCGGAGCGGCTTCGCGCGTGCTCTGCGCGGCTTCGGCCGCCGGGGCAGCCTCGCCGCCCGAGGGGACCGCCCGGGGCCGCGCCAGCGGCGTGGCGAACCCCCGGCTGACCCTGCGGATCTTCCGGTGACGGGCCGCCTGGGCCCGGGTGCCGAGCGCCCGGAGACAGCCCCCGGCTCGGCCGGTCCGCTGGGCGGGCCCACCGAACCGTCCGGGCAGGACACCCCGGCGCCGTCCCTCGACCCGGTGTTCCAGCACGGCGTGGTGGTCGGCTTCGACGGCTCGCTGTCGAGCGAGCGCGCCCTCGCCTACGCGGTCGGCATGGCGCGCCGTTCGCAGTGCGGCCTGGTGATCGTGCACGTCGCCAACCGCCTGCCCGCCACGGTCTGGGCGGGTTGCGAGCCACCGGTCTTCGTCGACCTCCCCGACCACCGGACCGAGGTCCTCGGACTGGAACTCGCCTGCGCGGACTTCCTCACCGGGGTGCCGTGGATCCTGGTCGAGCGCGGCGGGGACATCTGCCACGAGATCGAGGAGGTCGGCCGTGAGTACGCCGCCGACGCGATCGTCGTCGGCACGACGCACGGCCTGCTCGGCAAGATCTTCGGCTCGGTCTCCGGACGGCTGGCGCGGCGGGCCAACCGCCCGGTGATCGTGATCCCCTGAAGCCCGGCTCCCGCGGCTTCCATCGAAATCCCTTCCAGAGGCCTCCTCCTGATGCCCTGTTCGCCACCGGGCGCCACAACTCTGCTTGTGAAGCGGAGCGTTGAGTGGCGCGCCGAGCGGTGAATCGAACTGGTCCACCACCCCGGTGGAATCGGCTCAGGAGGTGACCATCAGGAAGTGATCGTCACGAACCGATGCCGAGCTCCCGGGCGATGAGCATGCGCTGGACTTCCGACGTGCCCTCCCCGATTTCCAGGATCTTGCAGTCGCGCCAGAAACGGGCGACCGGGAATTCGTTCATGAAGCCGTACCCGCCGTGGATCTGGGTCGCCTCGCGGGCGTTGTCGACGGCGGCCTCGGACGAGTACAGCTTCGCGATCGCGGCCTCCTTCTTGAACGGTTCGCGGTGCAGCAGCCGGGAAGCGGCGTCCCGCCAGGCCAGGCGGGAGGTGTGGGCGCGCAGCTCCATGTCGGCGAGCTTGAACTGGATGGCCTGGTTGGCGCCGATCGGCCGGCCGAAGGCCCGGCGCTCGCCGGCGTACTTCACGGACTCGTCGACGCAGCCCTGGGCCAGGCCGGTGGCCAGGGCCGCGATCGCGATGCGGCCCTCGTCGAGGATCCGCAGGAACTGGGCGTAGCCTCGGCCACGCTCACCCAGCAGGTTGGCCGCGGGAACGCGGCAGTCGGTAAAGGACAGTTCGCGGGTGTCGGATGCGTTCCACCCGACCTTCGAGTACTTCTTCGAGACCTGGAAGCCGGGGGTCCCGGTGGGCACGATGATGGAGGAGATCTCCCGCACAGGCGAGCGGAATTCGCCCTCTTCACTCGAACGAGCGATCGGTTCGGTGAGCGCGGTGACGGTGACCAGGCCGGTGATGTCGGTGCCGGAGTTGGTGATGAAGCACTTGGTCCCGTTGATGACCCACTCGTCGGTGGCCTCGTCGTACCGCGCGGTGGTGCGGGTGGCCCCCGCGTCCGATCCGCCCTCCGGCTCGGTGAGGCCGAAGGCGCCGAGGAGTTCGCCCGAGGTCAGCCGGGGCAGCCACTCGCGCTTCTGCTCCTCGGTGCCGAACCGGTGGATCGGCATCGCGCCGAGTGAGACGGCGGCCTCCAGGGTGATCGCCACCGAGGAGTCGACGCGGGCGAGTTCCTCCAGGGCGATGCCGAGGGCGAAGTAGTCGCCGCCCATGCCGCCGTACTCCTCGGGGAAGGGCAGGCCGAAGAGCCCCATCCGCCCCATCTCCCGGACGATCTCGTAGGGGAACTCCTCCCGCTCGTAGAACTCGCCGATCTTCGGCTTCACCACGTCCTGGGCGAACTCGGCGACGGTGCGCCGCAGTTCCTCGTACTCGCTGCTGAGTCGGTGGTCGAGCATCTGATCCTCCTGGCGCCCGGCCGGGGCGGCCGCGGACGTGAGCGGAATGACCGGCGTTCGTCGGATGGTGTGACGGTCGCACGGTGCGATTGAGGGATGGGTGTCGAGCGGTGGTGCGGTGATGCGGTGATGAGATAGTGCGATGCGGTGTGGCGCCGGCCGGACGGTACGGGCGACCGGCGCCGGAGCGGGCGGGTCAGCCCCCGGTCGAGCCGAGCAGCGCCTGGACGGTGCGGGAGGGGCTCGGGCGGCCGAGCCGCCCGGCCATCCAGCCGCTGGTCGCGACGAGGGCGCGCAGGTCGACGCCGGTCCGGACGCCGAGCCCGTGCAGCATCCAGACCAGGTCCTCGGTGGCCAGGTTGCCGGTGGCGCTCTTCGCGTACGGGCAGCCGCCCAGGCCGCCCGCCGAGGCGTCCACGGTGGTGACGCCCTCGCGCAGCGCCGCCAGGGTGTTGCTGAGCGCCTGGCCGTAGGTGTCGTGGAAGTGCACGGCGAGCCGGCCGACCGGGACGCCGGCCCGCGCGAAGCCCGCCAGCAGGGCGGTGACCTGGCCGGGGGTGGCCACCCCGATGGTGTCGCCGAGGCTCAGCTCCGCGCAGCCCAGCTCCAGCAGCTGCACGCCGTAGCGGACCACCTGGTCGACCGGGACGGGGCCCTCCCACGGGTCGCCGAAGCACATCGAGAGGTAGCCGCGGACCGCGACCCCCGCCCCGGTGGCCCGGGCCACGACCGGCCGGAACATCTCCATGGCCTCGTCCGCCGAGCGGTTGAGGTTGCGGCGGGCGAAGGTCTCGGTGGCGCTGGCGAACACCGCGATGTCGGAGGCGTGGTGGGCGAGCGCGCGGTCCAGGCCGCGCTCGTTGGGCACCAGCACCGGCAGCCGCAGGCCGGGGTGACGCTCCGGCAGCTCGGCGAGCCGGGGGACCAGCTCCTCGGCGTCGGCCAGCTGCGGTACCCATTTCGGGTGAACGAAGCTGGTGGCTTCGACGGTGCGCAGGCCGGCGGCCGCGAGCCGGGCGATGAACTCGGCCTTGACCTCGACCGGCACCAGGGACTTCTCGTTCTGCAAGCCGTCGCGCGGTCCGACCTCGTGGATCCGGACCTCCTCGGGCAGGCCGGGGGCGCGGACCGGCTCCGGCAGGCCCAGGTCGAGGGCGTCGGGCTCGCGGGCGGGGGCGGTCACGACCGCACCTCCGCGGGCTCGGCGGGGGCGTCGGCCGGTTCGGCCGTTGCGCTCCCACTCGTCGTGCCCCCACTCGTGGTGCCCTCGGCCGTCGTGTCCTCGACCGGGGCGACGACGACCAGCAGGTCCTCCATCGCGACGGTGGCGCCGGCCGTGGCCCGCAGTTCGGCGACCACGCCGTCGTGTGGTGCGGCGATCACGTGTTCCATCTTCATGGCCTCCAGCACGAGCAGGGCCTGGCCCTTGCGGACCGTCTCGCCCGCCGTGGTCTTGACGACCGTGACGGTGCCGGGCATCGGGGCGGTCAGGGCACCGTGGTGCGCGCCGGTTCCGGCGGCGCTCTCGACCACCGGGTCGTAGGCGTGCAGCGGCCAGGCGTCGCCCTCGACGCCGAGCCAGGTCACCGGGCCCGCGGCGAGGCCGGGAGCGGTGTCGGTGGCCAGCGCGAACGTGGTCCTGAGGCCGTCGACGGTCAGGTGCAGCCGGTCGTCGGCCAGGGTCGCGCGGGCGCGGTGCGCGGGGCCCTCGTCGAGCCGGAGTTCCACCTCGCGGGTCGGCCCGGCGGAATTGTCAGTGGCATCGGCTACGTTGCCCGCAGTGATCGGACGGACGCGCACCGCCACCGGGTCCTGGCCGGGGGTGCGGAGGCGGTGGGTGGTCCAGGCGGGGGTGCCGCCCAGGCGCCAGCCGGAGGGAAGGGAGAACGGATCGGTCCAGCCGCCGGGGTCGGCGGCGGGGACGAGTTCCAGGTGCCGTGCCAGCGCGGCCGTGTAGTAGAGGAGGTGAGCGGGTGACGGCGGTTCGGCCGCCACGGTCGCGTCCGGGGTGATCGCGTCCGGGGTGGTCGCGTTCGTGGGTGAGTACGGCGAGGCGAGCAGGGCCGGCTGCTCCTGGGCCGTCTGCTCCACGAGGCCGGTGTCCAGCCGGCCGGCGGCGACCTCGGGGTGCGCGAGCAGTCGGCGCAGGAAGCCGGTGTTGGTGGTGACGCCCAGGATGCGGGTGTCGGCCAGTGCGGCGCGTAGCCGGCGCAGCGCGGTCGGGCGGTCGGGCCCGTACGCGATGACCTTGGCGAGCATGGGGTCGTAGGCGCTGGTGACGACGGTTCCGGGGGCCACCCCGGAGTCGACGCGGATGCCCTCGCCCCGGGGCTCGTCCAGGGTGAGGATGCGGCCGCCGGTGGGCAGGAAGTCCCGTTCCGGGTCCTCGGCGCAGATGCGGGCCTCGATGGCGTGGCCCAGGAAGGAGATGTCGGACTGGGTGAAGGAGAGCGGTTCGCCGGCGGCGACGCGCAGCTGCCACTCGACCAGGTCGAGCCGGGCGGCGTCCGGGCCGACCGCGACGGCGAGTTCGGTGACGGGGTGTTCCACCTGGAGACGGGTGTTCATCTCCATGAAGAAGAAGTCCCGCACCCCCTCGGCGGTGGAGGCGTCGGTGGAGGCGGGGGCGTCCGGGTCGACGCCGGGGACGATGAACTCCACGGTGCCGGCGCCGGTGTAGCCGCAGGACTCCGCGGCGCGGACGGCCGCGGCGCCCATCGCGGCACGGGTCTCGGCATTGAGGAGAACGGAGGGAGCCTCTTCGATCAGTTTCTGGTGGCGGCGCTGAAGGCTGCACTCGCGCTCGCCGAGGTGGACGGTGGTGCCGTGGGCGTCGGCGAGCACCTGCACCTCGATGTGGCGCGGCCGGTCGACCCAGCGCTCCAGCAGCAGGGTGTCGTCGCCGAAGGCGGTGCGGGCGACGCGACGGGCGGCGGCGATCTCGGTGGGCAGGTCGGCGCGGTCCCGGACGAGGCGCATGCCCTTGCCGCCGCCGCCGGCGGACGGCTTCAGCAGTACGGGGTAGCCGATCTCGTCGGCCGCGGCGACGAGATCCCCGTCGCTGGGCGCGGTGGCCCGGCTGCCGGGGACGACCGGGACGCCGGCGGCCCGGACGGCCTCCTTGGCGTTGATCTTGTCACCCATCAGCTCGACGGCACCGGGAGGTGGCCCGATGAAGACGAGGCCCGCGTCGGCGCAGGCGCGGGCGAAGCCGGGGTTCTCGGCGAGGAAGCCGTAGCCGGGGTGGACGGCCTGGGCACCGGTGCGGCGGGCGGCGGCGAGGATCTGGTCGGTCCGCAGGTAGGTCTCGGCAGCCGAGCTGTCGCTGCGGCCGGCCGGACCGAGCCGGACCGCGGCGTCGGCCTCGCGGACGTGCGGCGCGTCGGCGTCCGCGTCGCTGAACACGGCGACCGAGCGGACGCCGAGCCGCCGCAGGGTGCGGATCACCCGGAGAGCGATCTCGCCGCGGTTGGCGACCAGAACTGTGTCGAACATGGGAGGCGTTCCTCCGGGTCGAGGGGAGCCGTACGAAGGAGGTGGCGGTGGGCGGTCGGGGCGCCGGCCCGGGTGGGCCGGCGCCGCGGGGAGTCACACCCGGAAGGGACCGGAAGGGAGGGGTCACGGACCCAGGGGTGACACCGGGAGGCATCACATGCGGAAGACGCCGTACGGAGCGGGCGGTGCCAGCGGGGCGTTGGCGCAGGCGGTGAGCGCGAGGCCGACGACGGTGCGGGTGTCCATCGGGTCGATCACACCGTCGTCCCAGAGCCGGGCGGTGGCGTAGTAGGCGTTGCCCTGGCGCTCGTACTGCTCGCGGACGGGACGCTTGAACTCCTCCTCCGCCTCGGCCGGCCACTGCTCGCCGCGCGCCTCGAACTGGTCGCGGCGGACGGTGGCGAGGACGGAGGACGCCTGCTCGCCGCCCATCACGGAGATCTTGGCCCCCGGCCACATCCACAGGAAGCGAGGTGAGTAGGCCCGGCCGCACATCGAGTAGTTGCCGGCTCCGTAGGAGCCGCCGACCACCACGGTCAGCTTCGGGACGCGGGTGCAGGCGACGGCGTTGACCATCTTGGCGCCGTGCTTGGCGATGCCGCCCGCCTCGTACTGCCGGCCGACCATGAACCCGGTGATGTTCTGGAGGAAGAGGAGGGGGATGCCCCGCTGGTCGCACAACTCGATGAAGTGGGCGCCCTTGAGGGCCGACTCGGAGAACAGCACGCCGTTGTTGGCGACGATGCCGACGGGGTGGCCGTGGATCCGGGCGAAGCCGGTGACCAGGGTCGTGCCGTACTCGGCCTTGAACTCGGCGAACCGGCTGCCGTCCACCAGGCGGGCGATCACCTCGCGCACGTCGTAGGGCGTGCGCGGGTCGACCGGCACGGCCCCGTACAGGCCCGCCGGGTCGACGGCCGGGGGCTCGACCGGGGTCAGCGGCCACGGCTTGGCCTCGCGCGGACCGAGCCCGGCGACGATCGTGCGGACGATGGAGAGGGCGTGGGCGTCGTCCTCGGCCAGGTGGTCCGTCACGCCCGAGGTGCGGGAGTGCAGGTCTCCGCCGCCCAGCTCCTCGGCGGTGACCACCTCGCCGGTGGCGGCCTTCACCAGCGGCGGACCGCCGAGGAAGATCGTGCCCTGGTTGCGGACGATCACGGCCTGGTCGCTCATCGCCGGGACGTACGCGCCGCCGGCCGTGCACGAGCCGAGCACGGCGGCGATCTGCGGGATGCCCGCGGCGGAGAGCCTGGCCTGGTTGTAGAAGATCCGGCCGAAGTGGTCGCGGTCGGGGAAGACCTCGTCCTGCATCGGGAGGAAGGCGCCGCCGGAGTCGACCAGGTAGACGCAGGGCAGCCGGTTCTCCAGCGCGACCTCCTGGGCGCGCAGGTGCTTCTTCACCGTCATCGGGTAGTAGGTGCCGCCCTTGACGGTGGCGTCGTTGGCGACCACCACCACCTCGCGCCCGGCGATCCGGCCGATGCCGGCGATCACCCCGGCCGCGGGGGCCGCGCCGTCGTACATCCCGTCGGCGGCCAGCGGGGCCAGTTCCAGGAAGGGGGAGGCCGGGTCGAGCAGGGTGTCCACCCGGTCGCGGGGCAGGAGCTTGCCGCGGGAGGTGTGCCGTGCCCGGGCCTTGGCCCCGCCGCCCAGGGCGGCCGCGTCGAGCTTCGCGCGCAGCTCGGCGACCAGGGCCCGGTGCGCCTCGGTGTTGGCGCGGTAGGCCTCGGAGCCCGGGTCGGCGGAGGTGCCGAGCCGGGGTGCCGGTGCGGCGGCCGCGGACGGTGCGGCGCCGGGCGCCGTGCCGGTCGCTGCGTTGAACCGGACACCGGTGGGTGCGCCGGTGGTTGAGATGACCATTCCCAAGAGCTCCCTTGCCCTCGGCACCAGGTGGGCGGCCGGGTGCGGTCTGCCTGGCATCGCACGTTAATTAACGTTAACTTACGCGCCCAGGTTAACGGCCGATAACCCGACTGTCTACGATGGTCGACATGTCGAACGCCCCCGCAGCCTCCGCGCTCCCACGCCGCGACCAGATCCGCCGGGAGGCCGCGAGGCTGTTCGCCGCCAGGGGTTTCCTCGGCGTGGGCGTGGACGAGATCGGCAAGGCCGTCGGGATCAGCGGCCCCGGGCTCTACCGCCACTTCGCCGGCAAGGACGCGATGCTCGCGGACCTGCTGATCGGCATCAGCGAGCGGCTGCTGGAGGAGGGGCGGCGCCGGGCGGGCGAGGGTGACGGTCCGGATGCCGCGCTGAACGCGCTGATCGGCGGCCACGTCGACTTCGCCCTGAACGACCGCGACCTGATCACCCTGCACGACCGCGAGCTGTTGAACCTCAAGGAGGAGGACCGGCGCACCGTCCGCCGGCTCCAGCGCGGCTACGTCGAACTGTGGGTGGACGTGGTCCGGCAGGCCTACCCGCCGCTGGCCGACCCCGCCGCCGAGCCGGTGGCGCGGGCCACCGTGCACGCCGTCTTCGGCCTGATCAACTCGACCCCGCACAGCCTCGGCCCGAACCCCGACCAGGGCGAGCGCCCGGCGCTCCAGCGCGACGGCATGGCCGCCCTGCTCCACGCCCTCGCCCACGGCGCATTCGCGGCGGCGGCCGCCTCGGTCGCCGACTCGGCCGTTGCGCCCGCCGGCGGTCCGGCGTCCGCGGGGGCCTGAATCCCGCGCCCCGCCCTGGGTCCCGGCCACGCGCTCGCCCCGCCCCCGGGCCCGTTTCCGGCCTCTGCGTCGACATCGAAGCGGAGCAAGGCGCCTTGCGGGAGCCCGGGGTGAAGCCGCCGACGGAAGCCCGTCCCGAGTCCTAGGCCCAAAGGACGGCGCCCGCCCACCCGTTGGCCGCTGGGCGCCCGGAAGGCCGTCGGCGACGCTGGAAGCGGTCGGGGGAGAGTGGCCCGCGTGGGCTCCCGGCCGGGAATCACGGCAGGCCGCAGGCTGTTGGCCAGTCCACTGGACCGGACGATCCGGGCTGCCCTGGCCCGCCCCTGACCCACCCGGGGCGGAAACGCCGTGGCGGCCACCCGACGAAATGGTTAGCATTCCTAAATATGCCTGAGACTCACGGATCCACGGTGGAGCAATCCCCGAGCGGCCCCCCGGCCCCCGGCCCGACCCCGGAGGTCCCCGTCGACAGCCCGCAGACCACCGCCGCACACACGACGCCGGCCGAGCAGGCCGAGCCGACTGATCAGGCCGAGCAAGCCGAGCAGGCCGAGCAAGCCGAGCAGACCGAGCAGGCCGAGCAGGCCGAGCAGGCCGGCTGGCTGCGTCGCCTGATCGGCTACAGCTGGCGGTCCCGCCGCAGCCTGCTGCTCGCCTTCGGCGCGTCGCTCCTCGGCATGGCCGTCACCGCGCTGGTGCCGCTGGTCACCAAGCTGATCATCGACGACGTCATCGTCGCCCACACCCGTTCGCTGACCCCCTGGGCGGTGCTGCTGCTGCTCGGCGCCCTCGTGGTCTTCGGCTGCACCCAGGTCCGCCGCTACTACGGCGGCCAGCTCGCGCTCGACGTCCAGCACGACATGCGCAGCGACCTGTTCCGCTCGCTCGGCCGGCTCGACGGCCACCGCCAGGACCGGCTGGACACCGGCCAGGTGATCGGGCGCGCGACCTCCGACCTCCAGTTGGTCAACGGTCTGCTCTCCATGCTGCCGATGATGACCGGCTACCTGCTGATGTTCGTCATGTCGCTGGTCGTGATGGTCTGGCTGTCCCCGCCGCTCACCCTGATCGCCCTGGTGATGGCCCCCGCGCTGTGGGGGGTCTCGGTGCTCAGCCGCAAGCGCCTCTTCCCCGCCACCTGGGCGGCCCAGCAGGAGGCGGCCGCCGTCGCGGGCGTGGTGGACGGCGCGATCGGTGGCGTCCGCGTGGTCAAGGGCTTCGGCCAGGAGGCACAGGAGCTCGACAAGCTGGAGGGGGTCTCCCGCAGCCTGTTCGCCGCCCGGCTCCGCTCGATCCGGCTCAACGCCCGCTACAACCCGGCGATGCAGGCGATTCCGGCACTCGCCCAGGTCGCCGTCCTGGCCTTCGGCGGCTGGCTGGCCGTCGACGGCCGGGTCACGCTGGGGACCTTCGTCGCCTTCTCCACCTATGTCGCGCAGATGACCGGCCCGGTGCGGATGCTGACCATGGTCATCACCGTCGGCCAGCAGGCCCGGGCCGGCGTCGAGCGCGTCCTGCAACTGATCGACGAGCGCCCGCTGGTCCAGGAGCGGCCGGACGCCCGCACCCTCGACCTCGCGCACACCGAGACCCCTGACGTGGCCCTGGAGTTCGACCGGGTCGAGTTCCGCTACGACCCCGAGCACCCCGCCCCCGTCCTGCACGGCCTCAGCCTGAGGATCGCCCCCGGAGAGACCCTCGCCCTGGTCGGTGCCTCCGGCTCGGGGAAGTCGACGGTGGCCCAGCTGGTGCCCCGCTTCTACGACCCGGCCGCCGGCACCGTCCGCCTGTACGGCCACGACCTGCGCGACCTCACCCTGGACTCCGTCCGGGCGACGGTCGGCATCGTTCCCGAGGAGAGCTTCCTCTTCTCCGAGTCGGTGCGCACCAACATCGCCTACGGCCGCCCGGACGCCACGGACGAACAGGTGGTCGCCGCGGCACGGGCCGCCCAGGCCGACGAGTTCGTCCGCGCGCTGCCGGACGGCTACGACACCAAGGTGGGCGAGCAGGGCCTGACCCTCTCCGGCGGCCAGCGCCAGCGCGTCGCGCTGGCCCGGGCGATCCTCACCGACCCCAGGATCCTGCTGCTGGACGACGCCACCTCGGCCGTGGACCCGCAGATCGAGGCGGAGATCCACGACGCGCTGCGCTCGGTGATGGCCGGCCGCACCACGCTGCTGATCGCCCACCGCCGCTCGACCCTCCAGCTCGCCGACCGGATCGCCGTCCTGGACCGCGGTCGGCTGCTGGACCTCGGTACCCACGAGGAACTCGAAGCCCGATGTCCCCGCTACCGAGCCCTGATCACCGATCCCGAGGCCGGTACGCAGCCCACCGAGCCGCAAACCGCTGAACCGCAGCCCATCGAACCGCAGGTCACCGAGCCGCAGCCCACCGACGGCCCTCCCGCGGACGCCACGCCCGGGGCCACCCCCGCCCCCGCACCTCAGGCCACCCCCGCCCTGAGCAAGGCCGCCCGCACCGCCGACCCCGACCTGCTGGCCAAGGTCGCGGCCCTCCCGCCCGCCTCGGACATCCCGGCCGTCCCCCGCGCCGAGGCCGAAGCCGGGGACCCCGACTTCACCCTGCGCCGCCTGCTGCGCCCCTTCCGCACCCCGCTGCTCATCGCCCTCCTGCTGGTCACCCTGGACGCGGCGGCCGGACTGGTGCTCCCGGTGCTGATCCGGCACGGCATCGACGAGGGCGTCCGCAAGGGCGTGATGGGCGGAGTCGCGGTGGCCTCGCTCACCGCACTCGTCGTGGTCCTGCTGGACTGGGTGGTGCAGGGCGCGGAGAACCGGGTCAGCGGCCGTACCGGCGAGCGCGTCCTCTACACGCTCCGGCTCAAGATCTTCGCCCACCTCAACCGGCTCGGCCTGGACTACTACGAGCGCGAGCTGACCGGCCGGATCATGACCCGGATGACCACCGACCTGGACTCGCTGACCTCCTTCCTCCAGACCGGGATGGTCACCGCGGTGGTCAGCCTGCTGACCTTCGCCGGGATCTTCGCCGCCCTGCTGATCATCGACGCCGGCCTGGCCCTGGTGGTCTTCGCCGTGCTGCCGCTGCTGGTGATCGCGACCCTGGTGTTCCGCAGGAAGTCCAGGGACCAGTACGAGCGCTCCCGCGACCTGATCAGCGCCGTCAACGCCGATCTCCAGGAGAACGTGGCCGGCATGCGGATCGTCCAGGCCTTCCGCCGCCTGGACACCAACACCGACCGCTTCGTGGCGCGCGGCATGGCCTACCGCGAGGCGCGGGTCCGCGCCCAGCTCTACATCTCGCTGTACTTCCCGTTCGTCCAGTTCCTCTCCAGCGTGGCCGCCGCACTGGTGCTGATCGTCGGTGCCGCCCGGGTCGACGCCGGGACGCTGACGGTCGGTGCGCTGGTCGCCTACCTGCTCTACATCGACCTGTTCTTCGCGCCGGTCAACCAGCTGTCCCAGGTGTTCGACGGCTACCAGCAGGCCTCGGTGGGCCTCGGCCGCATCCGCGAGCTGTTGCGCACCCCGACCACCACCGCCGAGGCGGCCGACCCGGTCCCGGTGGCCAAGGGCCTGCGCGGCGAGATCTCCTTCGAGGGGGTCGGCTTCGCCTACAACGGCGGCGCGGACGGTGCCCCGACCGTGCTGAGCGGCGTGGACCTGCACATCCCGGCCGGGCAGACGGTGGCCCTGGTCGGGGAGACCGGCGCCGGCAAGTCGACGCTGGTGAAGCTGGTCGCCCGGTTCTACGACGCGACGAAGGGCACCGTCCGGGTGGACGGGGTCGACCTCACCCGCTACGACCTGGCGCAGTACCGCCACCGGCTGGGCGTGGTGCCGCAGGAGGCGTACCTGTTCGCGGGCACGGTCCGCGAGGCGATCGCGTACGGCCGGCCGGACGCCTCGGCGGCCGAGGTGGAGGCGGCGGCCAGGGCGGTCGGCGCGCACGACATGATCGTGCGGCTCTCGGGCGGCTACGGCCACGAGGTGGCCGGCCGCGGGCGCAACCTCTCGGCGGGCCAGCGCCAGCTGATCGCGCTGGCCCGGGCCGAACTGGTCGACCCGGACATCCTGCTGCTCGACGAGGCCACCGCGGCGCTCGACCTGGCCACCGAGGCGGCGGTCAACCAGGCCGCGGACCGGCTCAGCGGCGGCCGGACGACCCTGGTCATCGCCCACCGGCTGACCACCGCCGAGCGTGCCGACCGGGTGGTCGTGCTGGACCACGGCCGGGTGGTCGAGGACGGCACCCACACCGAACTGCTCGCCCGGGGCGGCACCTACGCCCGGCTCTGGCAGGCGTTCATCGCCGACGGCCACCCGGCGGCGGAGGCCGTCGCCGCCGGTTAGCGCGGTCCAGTGCAGAACTCCGCTCGCCCGTAAGCCGCCTGTCGGACCGTCATCCCGGGTTCGTCATCCCGGGTCCGTCAGGCGGCGATCAGCGACGCCAGCAGCCCCGAGGCGTCGATCCCGCGCGGCAGGTCGCTCACCTGCCCGTCCCCGACCTCGACCACCCGCCAGCCGGAGCCGTCCGCCCGGCTGGCGAGATCGGTGGTGACGAAGCGGCAGCCGAGCCTGCGCACCAGCGCCCGGACGTCGGTGAGGTCGGGCTCGACGGCCTGGCGCGGGGCGTCCGGGTGCGGTCCGACCAGGACGGGCCGGCCGTCCAGCCACCACACCCGGGCCTCCACGGCCCGCCCGCCGGCATCCGGTGCGCCGCTGTCCGCGCGCACCACCCCGGTCCCACCGTTCGCACCGGCCCCGACAGTTCCACCAGCCGCGCCACTCGCGCCGGCCGGGCCCTCCGCCGAAGCGTCCGTGCCCTCGAACTCCTCGTACCGCCGCAGCACCACGCCGCCCGCCAGGAACTCGCCCTGCAGTTCGACGAACCGTTCCACCACCCGGCCGACGGCCGCCAGGTCGGCCAACTCGGGTACGTAGCAGGCCTCGTGCCACTCGTGCTTGCGCGACTTCACGTAGTCCTTGACGATCGCCGGCCCGTGCCCGCCGAGCCGGGCCGCGGCCTCCGCCAGCTCCTCCGGCCCGGGTGCCACCGGCCCGTCGGACGGGATCCACGTACTGGCCGGGGTGGCGCCCTCGAACACGTCGTACCAGCCCGGCAGTTCATGGGCCACCGCGTAACCGGGCGCGCTGGTCAGCAGGTTGCCGCCGCGGGCGGTGAGCGCGGCGGCGAAGTCGGCGTACCGGGCGGAGGGCAGCATCCAACCCCGGTACCAGAGCGGGCCGCTGTCCCGCGGCACCCGCCGGACCGCCTCCTCGGCCGGACCGGCGAGCAGCACGTCGTGGTCGACCAGGTGGTGCTCGCCGCCCAGCTCCCGCACCATCCTGGCCTCCCAGGCGAAGTGCGGGTCGGGCCGGCGCGGGTTGAGCGGATCGGCGGGGAAGATGATCGCTGGTACGGGCATGGCCGTCAGGGTACGGCCGACGGGCGGGCCCCGCGTCCGGCACGACGGGCCGGCCGGCGCAAGCACCCGACCGGAGTGCCGAATCCGCTCGACGCCCCGGTCGGCCACTGCGAGAGTGACCCGATGCGAAATCTGCTGCGACCCCACAAGCGCAAGCCGAGGCAGGCCGCCCGCACGGTGGTCCTGGACGAGAACGGCTCGGTCTTCCTGCTCCGCTCGGACAACGACGAGGTCGGCGTGCACTGGACCATGCCGGGCGGCGGACTGGAGCCGGGCGAGACCCCGTGGGAGGGCGCCCGCCGAGAGCTGTGGGAGGAGACCGGCTGGAGCGACCTCGAACCCGGCCCGCTGCTCTGCACCTGGGAGCACGACTTCACCTGGCACGGCACCCCGGTCCGCCAGCACGAGCACATCTACCTCGCCGGCGGACCGCACCGGGGCCCGGTCGGCGACGTCAGCGCGGTGCACGCCGTCGACCGGATCCTGGACTGGCGCTGGTGGACCCCGGCCGACCTGGCCGACGAGAACGCCGACGCCCTCTGGCCGCCCGCGCTGCCGGAACTGCTGGACGCGGTCCGCCCCGGCTGGGCGGTGGACGGGCGTCCGCCGGTGCCCGTCGACCTCGGGTACGTCCCGAACGCCCCGGCCGCCCGTTAGGTCCCCGGACCCGCCGGACCCGCCGGACCCTTCAGCCCCGCCAGACCGCTCGGCCCGTCGCTGCCCGTCGGAGCGTCCCGGCGGCGCGGCTACGGGCGCCCGCCGCGCCGGGGCCGCCCGGCGGGACCGGACTCCCAGCCGTGCAGTTCCAGCTCCCGGTCGTGCAGTGCGCCGGGATTCATCAGCACCGTCAGCTGGGCGTCGGCCAGTTGCCCGAAGCCGAGCCCGGTCGCGGACAGCAGCTGCTCGGTCGACACCGAGACGGCGATGGCGGGGCGCCAGGAGGGCAGCACCACCAGGCAGGTGCCGCGGCCGACCCGGATCGGCCGGGCCGCCACCCGGACCGGTGCGCGCTCCTCCGGCCGGCCGAGGGTGTCGGCCTGTCCGGGACTGCCGCCGATCAGGATGCCGAGCTGCGGCTCGGCCCACGGGGTCCCCGCGGTGGATTCGACGGCGGCGGGGCCGACTGCTGCCGAGTCGGTCGTGGCCGAGTCGACGATGACAGGACCGGTCGTGGCGGGGCTCGATCCGGTGGCGGGGGTGGTCACACCGAAGGACCCGGTGCCCGTCGCGGACGGCGGCACCTGCGCCGCCGCTACCACCGCGCCGGTGGTGGGTTCAGCCGTCCCCGCCGTACCGGCGGATCCGTCCGTCCACCCGGCGGCGTCCGGCAGGCCCGCCCCGGTCGGGTCGGTCGCGGCCGTCTCCCGTGCGGTCGCCCCCTGCCCGGTCCGGGCGGCCTGCGGGTGCATCCGGCGCAGCCGCCGCGAGGGTGACGGCCGTCGGGACCCCAGGATCCGCAGGTCTTCGCGCCCCGCCCGGGGCGTCGGTACGGACGGTCCGTCCTCCGGCGGGGCGTCGGCGGGCCGGAACCGGACGAACCCGGCCTCGGCCCCGCTTCCGTCCCGGCCGTCGACATCGACGACGACGGCGTCGGAGGAGGGGCCGTCGGGCGCGGCCGGACCGTCCTCGGCAGCCGCGTCCAGGCCGAGCAGCACCCGTACCTCCGCGAGCGGCCGCCGGCACGCCTGCGCGAGTTCGGCGACGGAGCGGCCCTGGGCGTGCGCGGCCCGCAGCCGGTCGGCGAACGCCGCCCGCAGACGCGTCGTGGTCGGATCGCCGTCCGCCTCCGGGCCGTCCGTCTCCGGGCCGTCCGTCTCCGGGCCGGACAGGAACGGGCCCGCTGCCTCCACGTCGTTGCGGCTGCGCGGCTGCGGCACCGAGTCGTGGCGCGAGGCGCAGCCCTGGCGGGCAGCCCCGTCCGGAGTGCCCGGCGTGGTGGCACCGGGTTCGGCGGCGGTCGCGATCGAACACATCGGGACGGCCGGGACCATCGGGACGGCCGGGATCGCCGGGGCCACCGCGTCGGGCGGGCCGGGTACGGCGTGCGGGGGCGAGGATCCGGCGGCGTCCCGGGGCGGGCCGGGCAGGGAGGGATCGGTTGCGGCAGGGTGGAGCGAGGTCATCTGCGGGCCCTTCGGGGAACGGTCCCGACGATCCTCCCGCACCACGCGATCAGCTCCAAGCGTCCGACCCGATGGTGTGCGCGATACCACCGCGACACCCCCGCAGGACCGCCGCGGAATCACCGTGGAATCACCGCGGGATCGCCCAAGACCGCGCCGGGCGAACACCGTTGCCGTACGGACGGAAGGCCGCCCCGCGTCCCGCGAGGACCCGTCCCGGACCCGCGCTCCCAGGCCCGCTCCAGGCCCGCTCGCGACCCGCCCGGGCCCGGTCCCGATCAGTCCCGGGCCCGCCGGGTCGGCTCAACTCCCGGGCGCGACGAACCCCTTGAGGTCGGCGAGCACCGCGTTCGCCGCCATGACGCCGAGCCCGAGGAACCAGGTCTCGTCCGAAACCGGTCGCGCCTGACCGGACTTGACCGCGCCGAGCGTCTTCCAGAGCGCGCCACCCAGCACCGTGTCCTGGTTGGTGGAGCTGGGGCTGCCGTACACGCCGTAGAAGATCCAGTCGGCGTCCGCCTTGTCGATCTGCTCCGGGCTGACCTCCACCGCGAGTTCCTTGACCTGCTCGATCCCGGGCTGCGGCAGCGGCACGTCGGTGAGGATGGTGCCGATGAAGGAGAGCTCGGCGTAGAGCCGGGTCCGGCCCGGCATGAAGCGCAGCGGCGTGATGGTGGGCCGCTTGTCGCCGAGCTTCGCGCCGATCGCCGCGGCCGCCGCCTGGTACGCGTCGAGCTGCGCCTTGGCCTCGGTCTCCAGACCGAACGCGCTCGCGTTGAGCAGGAAGTTCTGCTTCCACGGGTAGCCGGGGCGCAGCGAGAAGACGGTCGGTGCGATCTTGGACAGCTGGGCGTACTGGTCCTGGGCGCGCAGCTGGCTGCCGAGGATCAGGTCCGGCTTGAGCGCGGCGATCGCCTCCAGGTTGAGGCTGTTGATGGTGCCGACGGCGGCCGGGCTGCCGGCCTTGTCCTTGAGGTAGGACGGCAGGGACTTGGAGGCGTCGGCGTGGACGATGCCGACGGGCTGGATGCCGAGGGCGACGACGTTGTCGAGCTCGCCGGTGTCCAGCACCACGACCCGGGTGGGCCTGGCCGGCAGGACGGTCTCGCCCATCGCGTGCCTGAGGGTGCGCGGGTAGACGCCGGGGGCGGCGTCGGTGCCGAAGCCCTTCATCTTCTCGATCACGGTGGCGTAGTCGTCGCCACCCTGCTTGACGGACTTCTGGTCAGGGGAGGATCCGCCGGCGGCCGGGGCCGAACCGCCGCTGCCGCCCGATCCGTCCGATCCGTCCGAGCTGCCGCAGGCGGTGAGCAGTCCGCCGAGGCCGAGCACCACGCTGCCGGCGATCCCCGCGGTGAGGAACCGGCGGCGGCCGGGGGTGCGGGTGGAGGGGGCCAGGTCGTCGGAGGTGGGGGGCACGCGACGCTCCTTTTCACGATCGAAATTAGGTTAGGCAAACCTATCCGATGCGGGAGTGGCGGGGTCGCGGCCCACTCGCTCCAGAGGGTCAAACCATGTCAAACCCTGGCAAACGGGAGAAATTTTCTTGGCTCAAGCCCTTGGAAACAAAGGTACATGGGGTTAACAAGCCGTTAATGCATCAGCCCCACTGCCTTCGGCGGGAACGAATCGAAGCAAGTGGTTGAGATCACCAAGGGTTGGTCTACTCAACCTTCCATGCCCCCATCTAGGGTGCGCTGGTGTTTGATCAGCAGCTCTCAGAGCACACGAGCAGCGGCCGGGCAATGACGCCCGGCGCTCCGCAGGGTGCCCCGGTCAGTGGCATCAGTGGTGGAGTCCCCGGTGATCAGGGGACCGCTGGGGGAGCGGGGGACAAGGGTCTACGGGGCGGTTCCGTCGGCCTGCTGAGCAGCGTGGTGCTGGGCGTCTCGACGGTCGCCCCGGTCTACTGCCTGACCGCGACGCTCGGCCCGACCGTCACCGCGGTCGGCGTGCAGATGCCCGCGGTGTTCCTGGCGGGCTTCCTGCCGATGCTGCTCGTCGCGTTCGCGTACAAGGAGCTGAACAAGGACTTCCCGGACTGCGGCACGTCCTTCACCTGGGGCGTCCGGGCCTTCGGCCCCCGGGTCGGCTGGATGGCCGGCTGGGGCCTGACGGTGGCGACCATCATCGTCCTCTCCAACCTGGCCGGGGTCGCGACCGACTTCCTGTACCTGATGCTCGGGGAGATGACCGGCAGCGGTTGGGTCACCGGACTCGACCAGAACAAGGCCGTCCACCTGCTCACCGTGGTCCTGCTGATCGCCGGCGCCACCGCGATGAGCTACCGGGGGATGACCGCCACCAAGTGGTTCCAGTACAGCCTGGTCGGTCTCCAGCTGGCCGTGCTGGTGCTGTTCTCCGCCATCGCCATCGGCAAGGCCGTGGCCGGCGACCTGCCCGACTCCGTCGGCTTCTCGTTCTCCTGGCTCAACCCGCTGGAGGTCAGCTCGTTCAGCGCGTTCACCGCCGGGCTGTCGCTGTCGATCTTCATGTACTGGGGCTGGGACACCTGCCTGACCATGAACGAGGAGACCCAGGGCAGCGCCAAGACCCCCGGCCGCGCCGCGATGATCTCCATGGTCACCCTGGTCGGCTCGTACCTGCTGGTCGCGATCGCCTCCCAGATGTTCGCGGGCGTCGGCAGCACCGGCAACGGCCTCGGCAATCCGGCCACCGCGGACAACGTCTTCGCCGCGCTGGCCCGGCCGGTGCTCGGCTCGCCGTGGAGCATCCTGCTCTTCCTGGCCGTCGTCGCCAGTGCCGCCGCCAGCCTCCAGACCACCTTCATCCCGGTGGCCCGCACCCTGCTCGCGATGAGCGCCTACCGCGCCGTGCCGCCGCGCTTCGGCGCCGTCCACCCGCGCTTCCGCACCCCCGGCTACGCCACCGTCGCGGCCGGCATCGCCACCGCCGTCTTCTACGTCGGCATGAGTCTGATCAGCGAGAACGTCGTCCAGGACACCATCCTGGCGCTCGGCCTGATGATCTGCTTCTACTACGCGCTGACCGCCTTCGCCTGCGCCTGGTACTTCCGCCGCTCGCTGCGCACCAGCGTGCGCGACCTGCTGCTCAAGGGCGTCGCGCCGCTCCTCGGCGGCGTGCTGCTCAGCGCGGTCTTCCTCCAGACCCTCACCGACGCCTGGGCCCCCGACTACGGCAGCGGGTCGGTCTTCGGCATCGGTTCGGTCTTCGTGATCGGCGTCGGCATCCTGCTGCTCGGCGCGGGCCTGATGACCTGGTACAGCGTCATCCGCCCGGAGTTCTTCCGCGGCGAGACGCTGACCAAGGACACCCAGGCGCTGGTCGTGGAGGACTGACGCCGTTACCCTCGGGTCCATGAAGCGCTTCACGGGCCTGTGCTGGTGGCCGTCCTAGGACGGCCACCCCACTCGCCTGAGCAGGGCCGTCCGGAACGGACGGCCCTGCTGCGTTTCCACCGCTCACCGCAGGACGGGCCCCTCGCCCCGGACGGCCGCCACCACCGCCGTACCGAGGAGAGAGACCTTGACCACCGAGACCGCCGCCACTGCCGCTGCCGCCCCCGTGCCCGCCGGTGCCCCCGTTCCCGCCGCGGCCACGTCCGTGCCGTCCGACGACCCGACCGCCCATCGTGTCCTCACCGGGGACCGCCCCACCGGGCCGCTGCACCTCGGCCACTACTTCGGCACCCTGCGCAACCGCGTCCGGCTCCAGGACCAGGGCGTCGAGATGTTCGTCGTGGTCGCCGACTACCAGGTCATCACCGACCGCGACCTCGCCGACCGGCTCGCCGAGCACACCGAGAACCTCGTCCTCGACTACCTCGCCGCCGGCCTCGACCCCGAGCGGGCAACGATCTTCCCGCACAGCGCCGTCCCCGCCCTCAACCAGCTGCTGCTCCCCTTCCTCAGCCTGGTCAGCGTCGCCGAACTGGGCCGCAACCCCACCGTCAAGGACGAGATCGCCCACTCCCGGCAGTCCGCGGTCAGCGGGCTGATGTTCACCTACCCCGTCCACCAGGCCGCCGACATCCTCTTCTGCAAGGCCGACCTGGTCCCCGTCGGCCAGGACCAGCTGCCCCACCTCGAAGTCGCCCGCACGGTCGCCCGCCGCTTCAACGAGCGCTACCCGCACGCCGACGGCAGCGCCGTCTTCCCCCGCCCGGAGGCCCTGCTCTCCGACGCCCCGATGGTGCTCGGCACCGACGGCGGGAAGATGAGCAAGAGCCGGGGCAACGCCGTCGCGCTCGGCGCCACCGAGGACGAGACCGCCCGGATCATCCGCGGCGCCAGGACCGATGCCGACCGCCGGATCGACTACGACCCGGTCAACCGGCCCGGGGTGGCCGGCCTCGTCCTGCTCGCCGCGCTCTGCCAGGACCGCGCCCCCGAGGCAGTCGCCGAGGAGATCGGCGACGGCGGCGCCGCCGCGCTCAAGCGCACCGTCACCGAGTCCGTCAACGAGTTCCTCCGCCCGATGCGGGCCCGCCGGGCCGAGTTCGCCGCCGACCGCGGCCACCTGCGGCAGGTCCTGCGCGACGGCGCCGAACGCGCCAACGCCGTCGCGGAGGCCACCCTCGCCGAGGTCCGGGAGGTGATGGGGGCGGCGATCTGAGGAGCGCCCGCCGGCCGGAGCCTGCCGGAGGCCGCGGATGTCCGTCCGCGCTCTCCGTCGGGTCCGCCCCGGCCGTGGACCGCCGTCCGGCAGGCATCGGCGTCCGGCGGACATCGGGCCGGCGGACATCGGGCCCGCGGACATCGGCCGGTCGACACGGGGCATATCGTCACCGGGCGGTCGCCACCGGCGCGGCCGCCCGTACCCCGCTCCCGCGCCCGAAAGGCGGCCCGGCCCATGGACCAGCACCCGACCACACCCGGCCAGGGGCTGACCCGCCCGCCGCACCTGCGCCCCGGCGACCACATCGCCGTCGTCGCCCCCAGCGGCCCCATCGACGCCGAACGCCTCGGCGCAGGCTGCGCGATCCTCCGCTCCTGGGGGCTGCGCGTCACCGTCGCCCCGCACGTCCTCGACACCCACCCCGCCCTCGGCTACCTGGCCGGCACCGACGTCGACCGCGCCGCCGACCTCCGGTCCGTCTGGCTCGACCCCACCGTCGACGCCGTCATGTGCGCCCGCGGCGGATACGGCGTGCACCGCATGGTCGACCTGCTCGACTGGACCGCGATGCGCGCGGCGCGGCCCAAACCCTTCATCGGCTTCAGCGACGTCAGTTCCCTGCACGAGGCCTTCGCCCAGCGCCTCGGCCTCGCCACCCTGTACGGACCGATGGCCGCCGGGGCCACCTTCGTCGACGACGGTCCGACCGCCGAGCACCTGCGCCGCACCCTCTTCGACCCCGCATCCACCACCGTCCTCACCTCGCCCACCGCCGCCCCGCTCGTCCCCGGCCGGGCCCACGGGGTCACGGCCGGAGGCTGCCTCCACGTCCTCACCGCCGAGCGCGGCACGCGGGCCGCCCGCCCCTCGTACGCGGGCAGCGTCCTGGTGCTCGAAGACGTGCACGAGCACCCCTACCAACTGGACCGGCTGCTCACCCAGCTCCTGCGCTCCGGCGCCCTCGACGGCGTGGCCGGCATAGCCCTCGGCTCCTGGGAGGGCTGCGGACGGCCCGAACGGGTCCGCGCGGTGATGCTCGACCGGCTCGGCGGGCTCGGCATCCCCGTGCTCTGGGAGCTGGGCTTCGGCCACTGCCCGTCCACTCTCACCGTGCCGCTCGGCGTTCCCGCCCTGCTCGACGCCGATGCCGGCACCCTCACCCTGGACCTGCCCGCCCTGGCCGACCGCTGAGCCGTCCCGATCCGGAGTGCCCGGAGTGCGCCGGTGGAGCAGGGCGTGCGCAGGGCAGAGCCTGTGCCGGGCAGAGCGCGCGCTGAGCAGGGTGTGCGCGCTGAGTAGGGTGCGGCCATGAACGAGGACCGCCTCACCGCCCTTGCCCTCGGCTTCCTCCACGGCCCGGGAAGCAACGCCCGTACGATCCTCGGACTCGCCGGCCCGCCCGGTGCCGGCAAGTCCACCCTGGCCCGCCACCTGGTCGCCGAGGTCGAGCGCGCCGAGGGCCCCGGCACCGTCGCCTACGTTCCGCTGGACGGCTTCCACCTCTCCGGCACCCAGCTCGACCGCCTCGGCCTGACCCACCGCAAGGGCGCCCCCGCCACTTTCGACGCCCACGGGTACGTCGCCCTGCTGCGCCGTATCGCCGGCGACCGCTTCCAGGACGTCTACGTCCCGGACTTCGACCGCACCCTGGATGAACCGGTCGCCGCCCGCCACGTGGTCCGCCCGCACACCCGCCTTGTCATCACCGAGGGCAACTACCTCGCCTCCGCCGACGCCCCCTGGCCGGACGCCCGCCGACTGCTGCACGAACTCTGGTACGTGCACGCCGACGACACCGTCCGGGAGGAGCGCCTGCTCCGCCGCCACCGTGACGGCGGCCGCGACGAGACCACCGCCCGCCACTGGGTCACCGGCAACGACCATCCCAACGGCGAGTACGTGAAGCCCGGCCGGGCGCTCTGCACCAGGACCGTCTCCGGGACGGGTTTGCCTCCGGCGCCGGACAGGGGTAGTGTTCTCTAGTCACTCGGCAGGGAGCACCGGACACGCGTTTGCGCGGACGGTCCCGGGGCGGCCAATCCTTTGAATCACCACTTCCGGTTCGTGCCGGTCGTTTCGCTTTTCCGCGTGACGGCCTGGGGCTTATTCGGCGTGCGCGTTTTATCGGATTGCGGCTGGATTCGCTTTTCGGAGCGGGGATCGGCTAGAGTTTGAAACGTCGGACAGGGCGTCAAAGCCCCGAAGACACCGGCGAGTTGGATGAACGAAGCTCCGGAAACGGAGCGGAAAACATCTGATAAGCTGGAAACACGAAAGAATGAAGCCCGGAGGGCCTGCTGGAAGGCAGTCCGAAGGAAGCGTCCGTTCCTTGAGAACTCAACAGCGTGCCAAAAGTCAACGCCAGATATGTTGACATCCCCGGCCTCAGGTTTCCTGGGGTTGGAGATTCCTTTTGAAACAAACACTAGCGAGGACGCAGTGCGCGGGACCGCCCTATTCCGGTGGTTGCCGTGCCGCTCAACGCGAGTGTGAACCCGACTACGGGTAAACATTCACGGAGAGTTTGATCCTGGCTCAGGACGAACGCTGGCGGCGTGCTTAACACATGCAAGTCGAACGGTGAAGCCCTTCGGGGTGGATCAGTGGCGAACGGGTGAGTAACACGTGGGCAATCT
>NZ_MSJQ01000280.1 GCF_014596515.1 Streptomyces sp. CBMA156 | reverse complement strand
GCGATCACGCCCAGGCCGGCCGCCGGGACCGCCGCCCCCGGGGTGGGCGCCGGCAGCGGCGAGGGCGCGGGCGTCGCGGGCGACGGGGTGACCGGCAGCAGGGGCGTCTCCGGATCCGTGGCCGAGGCCGACGGTGAGACGTCCGGCAGCGCCGTCAACTGCGTCTCGTCACCCGACCCGGGCCCGCACATCACCAGGACGGAGGCCAGCGCGGCGCCCGTCCCGACCATCGCGGCCGTCCAGGCCCTGCGCGAGAGACGCCTCGGCGGCGGAGGCGCGAAGGGTGGGGTGTGCAGGGGGACCGGCGGGGGCTGCCAAGCGTTCTGCGGCCACTGCCACTGCCCTCCGGTGGGCTGCCCAGTCATGTGCTCGTCCTTCCAGCGGCCCCCCGGCGACCCCCCTCGAACGTTTCCGTGCTCAACGAGCGCACCGACGCAGGGACATGACCCGGAAGAGGGGTTTGGACAGGCGTTGATTGCCACCGCCGCACATGCTGGGGGGCATGGAGACCAACAGCACGTCCACACCCCTGGTCGAGGTGGCCGAGTTCGGCGCCGACAACCGCTACCGCCTGGTCCACTTCGAGGGCCACGACTGGGAGCCGCTCGAACGGGAGGAGTTCGAGCCACGCGTCCACCAGCTCTTCCCCGGCCTCGACCCGCACGATCCGCAGCGGGTCCACTGGGCTGACCACCCCTGGGAGTGGCCCAGCTGGCACCCAGGCGAAGCCTGAGCCGGTCCGGCGCGCGGTGACCTCGTTCGCGCGGGCGGTGCGTTCGTTACGCTGAGCGGGTGAACGTGGATCACTTCTGGTACCGCCTGCCCGGCCAGGCCGTGGACACCTGCCCGCCGGCGCCGGCCCCGGCCGCCGGCCCGGTGCTCGTCCGGGAGCCGCGGTGAACGCCCCGGGCAGCCCGGCCGGCACCGCCGGCTACGGCGAGGAGGCCGCACGACTCGCCGTCCAGTATGAGAGCGTGACCTTCGCCGAGGTGCACCGCGAGCTGCTCCACCACTACCCGGCGCCGCCCGCCGCCGTCCTCGACGTCGGCGCCGGCACCGGCCGCGACGCGGCCGCCCTGGCCGCCCTCGGCCACCGGGTGGTCGCCGTCGAGCCGACCCCCGAACTGCGCGCCGCCGGCGAGCGGTTGCACGCCGGCACGGACGTCCGCTGGGTCGCCGACGCCCTGCCGGGACTCCCGCTGCTGGCCGCCGAGGGCGAGCGCTACGACCTCGTGCTGCTCACCGCCGTCTGGATGCACCTCGCCCCCGACGAGCGTCCGCCCGCCATGGCCGCCCTCACCCGCCTGCTCGCTCCCGCCGGCCGCCTCGCCCTCACCCTGCGGCACGGGCCCGTCCCGCCCGGCCGCCACATGTTCGACCTTCCGCCCGAGCCCACCATCGCCCTCGCCGCCGGCCACGGCCTGCGCCTGCACCACCGCGCCACCCGCCCCGACCTGCACGGGAGGGACGGGGTGCACTGGTCGCTGCTGCTCTTCGAACGGGAGGGGTAGGGCGGCGGTGAGGGGCCGTGAGGGGCCGCGGGGGTCGGCCGAGGTGGAGCCGGCCGGGCGGTTGCGGGGATTCGACGGTGGACAACAGCTCCGGGGCCTGGACGTTCGTCACGTCCCACAGGTGGATCCGGCCGTCACGGCCGTTGACGGCGATGAGCCCTCCCTCGATGGCCACATCGGACTCGAAGGTGCTCAGGGAACCGGCGTGGGCGACGTACTCGGCGGTCTCGTTGAGCGTGCCGCCCGGCTTCGGGTGGTCCGGGTCGGTGGCGTCCCACAGCTGGGGCGGGCCGACATCGCTGAACGCGAGCAGGGCGTGGTCGCCGACGGCGCGCACCACCCCCCGGTGCGCAACCGTCAGCGTGCCGGCCCGTCATGCGCCGTACGCCCCACTCGTCCGCCAGAGCCGGAGCGTGCGGTCGCTCGGGTAGCTCTGGTCGGGATCGTCCTCCCAGGCGAGGGACCGGCCGTCCCCCGTGAAGGCTCCGCCTCCAGTCCCGCGCGGAGTGGTCCCGGGTCGCCCTGGTCGAGGTCGGCGAGGATTCGCGCGAGCTGCGCCATCGGGTGCTCGCCCGGGGTGATCACCGTGCGCGGCCAGCGCGCGGCGTCCGGTCCGGCGGGCAGGCCGCGGTCGGGGGCGGGCAGCAGGCCAGCGCGCAGCAGCGAGGACTTGCCGACGCCGGACGGGCCGACGACCACGAGCGGGCCGTCGGCGGACAGCCGGGCGGACACGGCGGCGACCAGTGCCGCGGTCGGCTTCTCGCGGCCGAAGAAGTAGGGGGCGTCCTCCGAGCCGAAGGGGGCCAGTCCGCGGTAGGGGCAGGTGTCGAGCCCGGGCCCGGCGCCGTCCGCCGGGTGGGCCGGCCGTACGGGCCCGGTCGGAAACCGGTAGGCCGGGTTGGCCGCCAGCACCAGTTCCCCGGCGCGGCCCGTGGAGTGGCCCCGGGGCACCGGGAAGCCCTTGTCGCTCATCGTGCGTTGCAGGGAGCGGTGGACGTGGTCCAGGGTCAGCCGGGTCGGCCCGGTGGGGTCGCCCTCGTGCAGCAGCCGCAGCAGTTCGCCGCTGAGGGCGGTGTGGGGGGAGTCGGCGAGGGCCAGTGCGAGTTCCTCCGGGGCGGCGGAGGCCAGGACGAAGCCGCCGCCCGGGTAGGAGGCCACGAGCTGGTCGGCCGCCGTGGCGACGGGCGCGGCGGCGGGAGAAGCAGCAGTCGAGGACGAGGACGACGGAGCGGGCGCGGGAGGCGGAGAGGATCTCGCGCAGCGCCGAGTAGCGCAGCCCCTTGTACGTCAGACCGCGGGTCAGGTGGTCGGTGGCGCGGGTCGCGAGGTACAGCTCGCCGTCGTTGCCCACCAGGCCGTGGCCGACGTAGTACACGAGCAGGACAGTTTCCGCCGCCTCGGCGGCGGCCATCAGGGCCTCGCCGAACTCGCCCGGGTCCCGCGGGTCGACCAGGGTGGCGACCCGGGCGGGATCGAGGCCGCAGTGGGTGACGAGCGCGTGCTTGACGGCGCGTACGGTGCCGGCCACCGCGGGGACGTGCGGCAGGACCGAGCCCGGGACGTGACTGCCGGTGCCCACCACCAGGGCCCGCGCCCCGGGAGGCCCCAGGGGCAGCCCGCCTTCACTCACCGTCACTCACTGTCGGCCGACGGGGCGCGGGCGGGGCCGCCGGGCCGGTCGGTGAGCGACTCGCCGACCTCCCGGACGAGGGCGGCGACGCTGTCGGCGCTGAGGCCGCGGACGGCCGTCGCCCGCAGTTCGACGGAGCTCCCGTCGGCGCGGGTCACCTGGACCACCGTGTCGCCCGTCCGCCGGCGGATCCACGCGATCAGCGCGCTGGTCAGGCCGGAGGCGGCCCCGCCGGCGCCGACCGCGACGGTGAGCACGTCCGCGACGGTGCCCAGCGTGCCGGGCGGCGATGGCGCGCCGACCGTGCCGACGCGCCCGTACGGCCCGGCCTCGGCCCGCAGCCAGGACAGCAGGGAGGCGAGCGCCCCCCGGTCGTCGGCGTCGTCCACCCGGATCGTCAGCGCCTCATCCACGGTTTCCCACAGCGGTGTCGCGGCGAACTGTCTGACCCAGCGTCACAAGCTTGACCGGGTGGCGTCAAATACCCAGGTGGGGGCCGTCGCAGAGGAGGGAACGTTCATCATCTTGTGCATGCAGCTTCGGGGCTGTTGCCACGCACGCTGCCTGTGTCACGGTCGGTCATTCTTAGTATGATCAGGCCAATAGTGCGTCGGCGTCGGATGTGTATGACAGAAGGTGGCCGCTTCCTCGGCCGGTCGTGGGCGCTATCGGGAAGCGCGCGAACCGGAACGGCCTGGGCCAGGTCGAGCCTTCCGCAGCCGGCGCCGTGTGAATGCATGGGCAAGGGGGAGTCGGACGTGAGTACGCCTGCGGCGAACGGACAGTTCAGCTTGAGCGGTCAGGCCATGAACGGCGCGGTGGCGGCTTTGAACGGGATGGCTCTGAACAACCCGACCGTCGGCGCGGTTGCCGACGAGTCGACCAACGCCGCCGCGACGGCGCATAGCGGCTGGGACACAGCGGGGGCGTTGCGAGCTGCTCTCGCCGAGTGGCACGAGCAGGTGGCCGAGTTGACGGCGAGGTTGAACCAGAACAGCGCCGCGATGGAGCAGACCACCTTGAACTATCACAGCACCAACTTCTCCATCGCCGACGCAATGAACGGGAAGTGAGTCGTGCTGGGATACGAGGACGTTCTCAAGGCGAACCCCGGCACGCTCGCCATGGCGGCGGCCAAATGGCGCGAGATGGCCCAGAAGTTCCACACAGTGGAGTCCGACTTCGACCAGAAGGTGCTGTCCGTGACCCGCAACGGGCTGTGGACGGGCGGCACCGCCAGCATGGCGAACTTCCAGCTGATCGCCACCAAGGGGCAGATCACCGCCGCCCAGGTCGAGGCGAACGCCGTGGCCTCACTGCTCGATGACGCGAAGTCGGACTTCGAGGCCGCCCAGAAGCAGGTCCGCGCCGCCGCCGAGGGCGCCGTCAAGGCCGGCTTCAAGGTGACCGGCACCGGCGTCGCCGTCCTGGACACCAGCACGATGGACAAGGCGACCCTGGACGCGCTGCGTCACGACCGTGAGACCCGGGACGCCTACAACGAGGCCGCGGCCAAGTGGACCAAGGCCATCGAAGCCGGTCTGCAGGCGGCCGGCGACGCCGACATGCGGGCCGCGACCGCCCTGCGCAGTGCGTCAAAGGCCGGCAGCCAGGACAACACCTTCAACGGGCAGGCGGTTGGCGGTGGTGACGCTGCCGACGCGCAGCGCGCGGTCGCGCTCGTCACCAGGCTCGACAGCCTCAGCCCGGAGGAGCGGGAGCAGTTGGCAAACCTGATGAAGGCGAACGCCGACAGCCCGCAGTTCTCGCAGCCCCTGCTGGACAAACTCGGTCCCGACGGCATGCTGAAGCTCGCGCAGCAGCTGGACGACCCGGGTAAGGACGGCGGGAAGAAGTCCTCCTACCCGGGGCTGCGGACCGACCTGACCCGGGCACTGGCCTCCGCCACCCAGGACCCGGGCAGCGACTTCTACAAGAAGTGGCGCGAGGGCATGAACGGGGCCGGGGGGAAGAACTTCGGCTCCAACACCGAACCGGTGTACGGCTACCAGATCCTCACGACCATGATGACCAAGGGCAACGCGAAATACTCCACGCCCTTTCTCACGGACCTCGCCGACGACATCACGGCCAGCGAGAAGAAGCACTCGGGCAAGTGGAGCTACAAGGCCAACCACACCGGCAGCGCGCTCGGCGCCGACCCGCTGGACAATGTCCTGTCCGTGATGAGCCGTCAACCCGAGGCTGCGACGGCGTACCTGGACCCGGGCGCGGACGGTGCGAACAAGCGCCTGAACTACCTGATGAAGGAGCGGCACTGGCCGGAGGGCTACCTGACCGGTTACACCACGATCAAGATGCCGGACCCGCTCGCGCAGAGCGGCCTCGCCGCCGCGATCGAGGCGGCCTCCACCGGTGAACCGGCCGGCAGCGCCCACGACGGCAAACACACCGAGGCGCAGGCCAGGGTCATGCACGACACGATCCGCACCCTGGACGAGGGCCAGGGCGGCGACAAGATCAAGGACACGCTGCGCCAGCCGCTCGCCAACGCTCTCGCCGACTACGTCGGGGACACCCACGAGCTGCTCAACGGACGCAACGACGTCTACGGCGCCCACACCGGGCACGACTCGGTGTGGAAGGACGGTGACACCGTACGCATGGCTGTTGGCCAGGACAGCCTGGTCCGGGTCATGCGCGGGCTCTCGGACGACCCGGCCGCCTACGGCGCGCTGCACAAGGCGGAGACCGGGCAGATCGCCCAGGACCTTGCCGGCCTCGGGTCCAACCCCGACCGTGACGCGGTGAAGGACGTGATGGGAAAGGGTGCGGCCGCGCTCGGCGTCTACGATGCCATCCGCGCCGACGCGGCGATGGACATGCGCGACGACAAGAACGCCGAGGCGGACTGGAAGGCCAAGATCCTGTACCACACGATCGGCGGTCCCATCACCCCGATCCCCGGGGTCGGCGACGCAGCCCAGCGCCTGGTCGACACCTGGACCTACGAGGTCAGCTTGAACGAGAAGGACCAGAACAACGCCGAGGCCAATGCCAAGATCTCGGACACCTACCTGGACGGCACCAAGGAGATGTCCGACCTGGTCGGCATCTGGGCCCGGGACCGGGGCGTGAACCCGGAGGACCACATGATCAATGGCCTTCAGGACGACGTCCTGAACACCCGCAACCGCAGCAGCGACGTCGCAGGCCGCTACCTCGGCAGGGGCAACGCCTGATGCCGGGCGTGGGCACTTCCCGCCGCGCCGCCGCCGTCCTCACCGCCCTGGTGGTGGTCGCCGCGGTCGGCGTGGGCCTCTGGTGGACGTTCGGGCGCGACGATCCCGACCGTGACTGCGCCGGTCTGCGCGGCGACGAGCGCATCCGTACGGTGCTCGCCTCCGACTGGCGTTCCGACCTGCCGTGCGGCGACCTGGCCGGCCGACTGCGCGGGGCCACCACGGGCGACCGGCCCGGCGTCCACACCGTGGAGCAGGCCCGCGCCCTGCGAGGCGTCGTCCTCGCGCTCGCGGATCGCAAGGACCACCACGTCCACCCGGATGTCCGCCGCCCGCTGGCCGAGGCCCTCGCGGACTACGCGTCCGACACCCACGCCGTCCTGTCCCTGGTCGACGCGGGCGACACGACGCACGCGGGGTCGAGCGGCGGTGCCTGGCAGGACGGGCAGGGGGTCCACTTCTCCGTCGACCGGGGGGAGTTGGTCCGGGCATTGCGCGGTCTCTCGGAGGATCCGACCGCCTACGCCCTGCTGCGCACCGCCGACCTACGGCGGGCCGCCGCAGGGTTCGCCGAGGTCGGGCCGAACCCGCCCGATGCCGAGATCGAGAACCAGGTGGGGCGTGCCGCCATGCCCGCCGGAGCCTTCGACGCGATCGCCGACGACGTCCTGCGCGGGCGCGGCGCCGACGCCCAACGCGATTGGCGGAGCGAGGCGTTGAGCCGCTTGCGCGCCTCGGAGGGCGACCCGGCGCCGGACTACTCGGCCGACCCGGCCGGCCATCTGGCGGCCGCGTGCCTCGCCAGGGTGGACCCGGAGGACACGAGCGGCGTCGTCCAACTCCAGCGCCAGACCGTCGACCTGCTCAACCGGTGGTCCGAGGCCTCCCGCGCGAACCTCGATCCGCACAGGCTGGGGGTGCTCGGGGACCGCGCGTTGAACACCGCCCACGCCGGATCGCAGGAGGCGCGGAAGGCCCTCGGCTGACAGCGGCCTCGGCGAGGCTCCATGGCCCTCCGGGCCGAGGCGCTTCCTGCGGGAGTGCGGTCAGCCGCCGAGCAGGTGCCGGACGGCGTGGCGGGCGTGGTCCAGTGGTTCGCGGCTGCGGTGGACGGAGGCGAGCAGGGCGGCGCCCTCCAGCAGGGCGAGTGCCTGTCCGGCGGCGGCCTCGGCCTTCGCCGGGCCGAAGCCCTCGCCCTCCAGCCGGACGGCCAGGACCCGTTGCCAGCCCGCGTACAGCTCGGCGCAGACCGTCCGCAGGGACTCGTTGGTGCCCGCCACTTCCAGGGCGACGGTGGCGATCGGGCAGCCGCTGGTGTAGCCGGAGAGCTCCAGGCGTTCGGCGAAGGCCTCGATCAGCCGCTCGGCGAGGGCGGCGGTGTCGGCGCCGCCGGCCGCCAGGGCGGCGAGCAGCGCCTCGACCTCCTGGCCGGCCTGGGTGAGTGCCGCTGCCACCAACTGGTCCTTGCCGCCGGGGAAGTGGAAGTAGAGCGAGCCGCGTGGGGCGCCGGTCGCGGCCACGATCCGGTTGAGGCCCGTCCCGGAGTAGCCCTGCGCCTCGATCAGTTCCCTGGTTCCGGCGATCAGCCGGGCCCGGGTCTGCTCGCCCTTGACTCCCATGCGGCGATGGTAGACCGGTCGTCAGATTCCTGTCGACGGCCCTCCACCCCCTGTCAGCAGCGAAGTTGGGGCGGGAAGCCGGTCCAGTGAAGCTCCTCGGGCAGGTGGCCCTGGTCGTTCACCAGCAGGACGGCGGGCGGCCGGCCCGGTGTGTAGCGCAGCACGGTCAGCGCCGCGTTGGCGGCGTTGACGCCGAGCCAGCGCCAGGCCGGGGCGTCCAGGGCGTGGCGCACCAGCCAGCCGACCAGGAACGCGTGGGTGACGACCAGTTCGTGCCGCTCCTCGCCGCCGGGCACCGGGCCGGTGAACCGCTCGACGGCCCGCTGCGCCAGCAGCGCGCCCTCCGTCCGTTCCCGCGCCGTGGTGCCCGCGAGACGGTTCAGCAGGAACTCGGCGCAGTCCTCCGGCAGTTCGCTCCGCTGCGGGACGTACGGGACGAAGTCCCCGGCCTCCTCGCACATCGCCGGCCGCACGCCGTCCAGCTGCTCCGCGACCAGCCGCGCGGTCTCGGCGGCCCGGGGCAGCGGGCCGTGGTGCAGCACCGACACCGGGCGGCCGGCCAGCCGCCGGCCCAGCAGGGCGGCCTGCCGGCGCCCGGTGGCGGTGAGCCCGCTGCCGTCGCCTTCGGACGCGGCCTCGCCGTGGCGGGCCAGGTAGAGGTAGCGGGTGGCGCGGTCGGTCATGCTCGGGGACTCCTCACGGTGGACGGTGTTCACGTCGTCCCCCAGCGACGCCCGGCGGGCCCGTCGCGGTTCCGGTTCAGCCCGTGTGGGCCTCGTCCAGCAGCGCCAGCTCCTCCGCCGACAGCCGCAGCGCCCCGGCGGCGATGTTGTCCTCCAGGTGCGCCACGTCGCCGGTGCCGGGGATGGCCAGCACGTGCGGGCCGCGGTGCAGCGTCCAGGCCAGCCGCACCTGTGCGGTGCTCACCCCGCGCGCCTCGGCCACCGTCCGGACCTGGGCCGGCTCGGCGTCGCCGGCGCCGCCCTCCCGGCCGGCGCCGGCGATCGCGTAGAAGGGGACGAAGGCGATGCCCTGCTCCCCGCAGATCCGCAGCACCTCGTCCTGGGCCGGTGAGGCGCCGATGCCGTAGGGGTTCTGCACGCAGACCACGGGCGCGATGGCCTGCGCCTCGGCGAGCTGGTGCGGGTGCACGTTGGACAGGCCCAGCCGGCGGATCAGCCCGGCCTGGCGCAACTCGGCGAGTGCGCCGAAGCGTTCGGCGACCGAGTCGGTGCCGAGGACGCGCAGGTTCACCAGGTCGAGGTGGTCGCGGCCGAGCTGGCGCAGGTTCTGTTCGACCTGGGCGCGCAGCCGCTCGGGCGTGCGGGCGTGCTCGACCCACGCGCCGTCGGGGCCGCGGCCGGGGCCGACCTTGGTGGCGATCACCAGGTCGTCGGAGTACGGCGCGAGCGCCCGGTTGATCAGCTCGTTGGCGGAGCGCAGCGGGGAGAAGTAGAAGGCCGCGGTGTCGATGTGGTCGACGCCCAGTTCGACCGCGCGGCGCAGCACCCGCAGGGCCTGCTCGCGGTCGCGCGGGACGGCGTGCGGGACGAGTGCGGGGCCGGTCTGCGGCAGGCGCATGGTGCCGAAGCCGATCCGGTGGACGGTGCGGTCACCGAGCTGCCAGGTGCCGGAGGCGGCGGCGGTCACGGTTGCGGCTACGGTCGCGGTGGCGGTGCTCGCGGAAGTCATACCGGTCATGATCGCCACTCACCGGCCTGACCGCCAATGACGCGAGAAGCAGCTGCGCGGCAGCGGGCCGTCCCCGCCGCGCGGTGCGGCGGGGACGGCCCGGGACGTCGCGGGAACGGGGCCTCCCGGGCCCGGAGCGGACGCCCGGTGGCGCCGCGTCAGCTGACGTTGACCCCGCTCCAGGCCGCCGCGACCGCGTTGTACTCGGTGCTGCCGGCGCCGTACAGGTCGCGGGCCGCGTTCAGCGAGGCGGTGCGGGCGCCCTTGTAGGTGGTGGTGGAGGTCATGTAGACGGTCAGCGCGCGGTACCAGATCTTGGCGACCTTGGCGTTGCCGATGCCGGCCACCGTGGAGCCGTTGCAGGTGGGGCTGTTGTAGGTGACGCCGTTGACGGTCTTGCTGCCGCTGCCCTCACTGGCCAGGTAGAACCAGTGGTTGCCGACGCCCGAGGAGTAGTGCACGTCGAGCTTGCCGACGCCGCTGCTCCAGCAGTCGGCCGAGCGGCCGTCCAGCGAGGGCTTGTCGAAGCGGCGCAGCCACGGCGGGGTGGACTGGTCGCTGAACAGGTAGTCGCCGGTGTCCACCGCGTTGTTGGCGTACCACTCGACCATGGTGCCGAAGATGTCGCTGGTGGACTCGTTGAGGCCGCCGGACTCGCCGCTGTAGCGCAGGTTGGCGGTGGCGCTGGTGACGCCGTGGGTCATCTCGTGGCCCATGGTGTCCAGGTCCACCTGCTCCGGGTCGGTGGTGCCGTCGCCGTCGCCGGTCATCATGCAGAAGCAGCTGTCGGACCACTGGGCGTTGTCCCACTTGGTGCCGACGTGGACGAAGACGGTGGCGCCCTTGCCGTCGTTCTTGATGCCGCTGCGGCCGTGGACGTTCTTGTAGTAGTCGTACGTCCAGGCGGTGTTGGCGTGGGCGTCGACGGCGGCGGTGGAGCGGTCGGTGGAGAACTTCTTCCCGTCGCCCCAGACGTTGGTGGTGCTGGTGAACGGGGTGCCCGAGGAGGCCTTGAGCGCGGTCGAGGAGGCGTTGTTGGCGTCCTTGGTGATGTGTCCGCGGACCGGGTCGGTCAGGGTGTAGCCGCCGCCGGACTTGGCGGTGGTGTCGATGGTGATCCTGCCGGTGTACTCGGAGTTCCCGGTGCCGGCGGCCTGGTGCTCCGCGTCGTAGGCCTCGATCTGCTCGCCCGTGGTGGCGTCGGTGACGACCACCCTGCCGGCCGGCTCGCCGTGCTCGCCGCTGCCCTCGACGGTGGTGCGCCAGGCCAGCCGGGGCGTGCCGTCGGCGGCCCAGACGACCAGCTCGGGGGTGCTGACGGCGTCCTTGACGCCCGGGGCGGCGGCGAGCGCGCCGGCCGCGCCGGACTGCGGGGTCACCTTGGGGACGGTCGACTTCACGGCGGCGTCGTGGGCGGCCGCGCGGGAGGAGTCCTTGAGCCTGCCCTTGGCGTCCTGGTGGACGACGAGGTCGCCGCCGACCACCGGCAGGCCCTGGAAGGTGCGGTCGAAGCGGACGTGCGAGGCGCCGTCGGCGTCGAGGACGACGTCCTTGACCACGAGGGCCTGGTCGGTGCCGAAGCCGAACACCCCGGCGTTGTGGGTGACGTTGGCGCGGGCCTGGGATATCGCGGCCTCGCGCATGCCGGGGGCGGCGGAGGCGGTGGCGGCCGGGACGGTGGCGCCGGCGAGGGCGGCGACGATCGCGACGGCTCCGGCCACGCGGGCACGGCGGGAGGAGAGGGTGGGGGTCACGCTGACTCCAGTGGGGGTAGCTGTGCAGGGAAAGGAGTTGCGACCGAGATTGACGGGGGTCAGTCAGATTGAGCTAGAGGGAAGGTCATAACTTTGCCAAGTTGTGTCCTTGTCAATAAAGAAATGATCGGAAGTTAACAAGCCCTCTACAGTGCCGTCGTGACGATCGACTACCGCTGGCGCGGCCCGCTCACCGACCCCGAACTCGACGCCCTGCACACCGGGGGCTTCGGCGGCGAGGGAGACCCGCCCGCCGAACCCACCCCCTGGCGGGCCCGCCTGGAACGGCACAGCCTCGGCTGGGTCACCGCCCGCCGCACCGCCGACGGAGCCCTGGTCGGCTTCGTCAACCTGGCCTGGGACGGCGGTGCCCACGCCTTCCTGCTCGACACCGTGGTCTCCCCGGACACCCGCCGCCGGGGCGTCGCCACCAGGCTGGTCGCCGAGGCCGCCGACGGCGCCCGCGCGGCCGGCTGCACCTGGCTGCACGTCGACTTCGAGCCGCACCTGCGCCCCCTCTACCTCGACGCCTGCGGCCTGCGCGCCACCGACGCGGGCCTGTCGGCGCTCTGACGCACGCCCTAGGATTCCGCTCCATGGACGGATGGGTGGGGGCCTGGACCGGCGGCCGGGCGGCGGTCCACGTGGGCGACGTCGCGGACTTCGACGCGCAGTTCCTCCCGCCCGGCACCGGCCCGGCCCAGCGGTCGCGGCGGCTGCGGCAGGCCCACCACTACGCCTGCCTGGCCGCCTGCTACAGCCCCGAACCGGCCCTGCTGGTGCTGCCCGCCGAGCTCGCGCCGGAGTGGACCGACTGGCTGGCCGGGGAGTTGGCCTGGGGCCCGGTCGAACTGCACACCGGTCTGGCGCCGGACCGGCCGCTGTCCGAGGCCCTCGCCGCCCGCCCCGCCCTCGCGGCCGGGATCGCGGACGGAGTTGGCCTGGGGCCCGGTCGAACTGCACACCGGTCTGGCGCCGGACCGGCCGCTGTCCGAGGCCCTCGCCGCCCGCCCCGCCCTCGCGGCCGGGATCGCGGACTCCGGCCGCCCGGTGGTGCGGTGGGGCCGCACCGCCGCCCAGGGCGAGGGGCCGGAGCTCGCCGCCGTGCGCCGCTACGAGTCCAAGGCCGCCTCCCACGAGCTGTTCGCCGCCCTCGCCCCCGACCACCCCGGCATCCGGCTGCCGCGACAGGAGCGCCCGGACGGCCGCCGCGCCGCCGCCCGCCGGCTGACCGCCCGCGCCGTCCGGGGGCGGACCACCGTCCTGAAGAGCCCGTACGGCGTCGGCGGCTACGGCACCGTCGGC
>NZ_MSJQ01000028.1 GCF_014596515.1 Streptomyces sp. CBMA156 | reverse complement strand
CCGGCGGCACCGGCTGCGGGACCGGATACGGCGTCATCTGCTGGGGCTGCGAGGGAGCAGCGGGCGCCGCGTTCGCGTCGGCGGCGGGGGCCGCCTTCGGCGTCACGGGAACGGCCGGACCGGCGCAGCCGGCGAGGACGGCGGAGAGGCAGACGGCGGCCAGCAGCCCTGCCCGCCGGCCGCTCGAACGTCGCTGACTCCCCCTCAGACCCCCACCAATACGACAACCTGATGGTCTGTTCATAAGTGCACTGCTCCCCCGCCGTGCACCACCACCAATCCCCACGTCACCCGCGCGGGGCAGCGACACACCGGGGCCTTGCCGTTCCTTTGCCTCGGCCCGCGAGCGGCCGGGCCTCCCCGTCACCGCCTTCGGGTGACAGCCCCCGCGGGCGTTTCCGCCCCTTCGGGCTGCCCGGCCGTACGGTCAGGCGCCCGTCCGGGGGTCCCGGCGCATGCACCAGGTGCGGGGGCCGCCGTCGGGGAGCGGGACCTCGGCGGTGACCTCGAAGCCGAGACGCCGGTAGAACGCGACGTTCCGTTCCGTGGAGGTCTCCAGGAACGCCGGGTACCCGGCGAGTGCGGCCGCCTCGATCCCGGGGGCCAGCACCGCACGGCCGAGGCCCCGACCCTGGGCTTCGGGGTCGACGGCGACCGTGTCGAGGAACCAGGCCGGCTCCTGCGGCCGGTACGGCTCGACGGCCCGCTCCGCGACCTCGTAGGCCTCGGCCCGGTCCCCGGCGAGGTCGCCGAGCAGCGGGCCGATCTCGGCGAAGGCGGGCGAGGGGTCCAGGTCGGGAGTGCTCCAGACGGCGACGGCACGGCCCCCGTCGGCGACCCACACACGCCCGTACACCATCCCGACGCGGGTCAGGCAGAGCTCCTGGAAGCGCCGGATCCGCTCCTGGTGGCCGTCGGCGGCGATCACATGGCGGATGTAGGGGTCGCCGGTGAAGGCCCGGGCGAGGGTGTCGACCGCGACGGGGACGTCGGCGTCGGCGATGGGGCGGACGGCGGGGGAACTCTGACGCTGCGGCATGGGTCTTCCTCGGTCGGGTCGTCGGTGGATTCCGGCATCGCCGCGGCACCCGCGCGGCCGTGGCCGGAGCGGGTCAGCCGGGCGCCGCCGTGGAGGCGGGGGCGGGTCAGCTGTCGGACGGGATGTCCGGCCCGGTGCCGGACAGCGCGTCGGCGTAGATGCCCGTCATCGCCGTCACGGCCCGCCGGCGGTCCAGGTCCGGGTCCAGGCGGTGCTGGATGTTGATGCCCAGGGTGCCGCCGAGCAGCGCCGCCGCGACGGCCTCCGGGTCGGCGACGCGCGTACCGCTCGCGCGCAGGTGGTCGGCGTACAGGCCGCGGATCTTGGCGTACTCCTCGGCGTACGTCGCGCGCAGGGCCGACTCGCGGCTCACCGCCTCGATCAGGAGCGTCGAGAAGATGTGCGCCTCCGGCCGGGACATCAGCGCGAAGTTCGCCTCGATCAGCGCCTCGATCCCGGCGTCCGGCCCGGCCGCGGCGAGGCGTTCGCGCATGAAGTCCGCGCCCCACCGGAACGCCTCCTCGACCACCGCCTTCAGCAGCCCGTCCTTCGAACCGAAGTGCCAGGCCACGGAGCCCCGGCTGATGCCGGAGCGCTCCGCCACGGCCTGGACGGAGGCCGCGGCGGCCCCGCCCTCGGCGGCGAGTTCCCAGGCGGCGGCCACCAGCCGGCGCTGGGTCTCGGCGGAGATCTCCTGCTTTCGGGTCCCACCCACGCGGTGTCCTTCCCAATGTCGCGACTGCCTGACGCGGCCGATCCTGTCACGCCGACCAGTCGGCACCGGGCGGCGAATCCCTTGCCTATGCTAGCAGTCCAGTTCTATGCTGAGCGTCCAATAACCAAGGAGGACCCGTCATGGAACTGATCGACCTGACCAGGGCGCTGGACCCCGCCGACCGCGACCTGCTCCCCGAACAGCTGCGTCCGCTCGCCCCGGTGATCGCGCCCTCGGTGGCCTACGCCCACCCGGCCGGCGAGGGCCGCGAGCAGTTCGCCGCCGCCATGCACTGCGGTGTCGAGGACCTGCCGGACGGCGAGGGCTGGGGTGCGGAACTGCTCACCGACTTCAACTCCCACCTCGGCACCCACGTCGACGCCCCGCTGCACTACGGCTCGACCTGCGAAGGCAGGCCGGCCCGCACCATCACCGACATCGCCCTGGACGAGCTGTGGTGCGAGGCCCTGGTACTGGACCTGCGGGAGTGGTGCGAGCCCGACACCCCGATCACCGTCGAGGCCCTGGAGTCCGCCCTCGCCGCCAACGGCGCCCCGGTCCCGGCCGGCGGCGCGGTCCTCCTGCGCACCGGCCAGGAGCGGTACGGGCTGTCCGACCCGGAGTTCTTCCGCTACCCGGGGATGAGCCGCGAGTCGACGCTCCACCTGGCCGGTCTCGGGGCCAAGGTCCTCGGCACCGACGCCGCCGGCTGGGACCTGAGCTTCCCCGTGATGGCCGCCAGATTCCGCGACGGCGGAGACAACGCCGTGCTGTGGGACGGCCACCGGGCCGGCCGCGAGCGGGAGGTCTTCATCGTCCAGCAGCTGACGAACCTCGCCGCGCTGCCCCCCTCCGGATTCCGGGTGGCGTTCTTCCCGATCAAGCTCGCCCGCGCCAGCGCCGCCCCGGCCCGCGTCGTGGCCTTCGTCTGACCCCGCCCCGCCGACCGCCCCCTCCCGAGAAGAGGAACCGACCGTGAAACTCGCGACCGTGGAACACGAGGGAGCCGAGCGCACCGCACTCGTCCTCGACCAGGGCGAGCACCTCCTGCTGCTCGACCGCGCCCACCGCCTGGCGACCGGCGGGCACTCCCCCGCGCTGGCCACCATGCAGGCCGTCATCGACGGCGGCGAACCCGTGCGGCAGACCCTGGAGCGGCTCGCCGCGCAGGCGCCGTCCGAGGCCGTCGTCACCGCGTCCGAGGTGCGCTGGCTGTCCCCGCTGCCCAGACCCGTACAGATCCGGGACTTCGGCGCCTTCCCGGACCACTTCCGCAACGCCCGCGCCCGGATCCACCGCATCCCGGCCGACCGGGTCGAGCTGCCCGCCGTCATGCTCGAACGGCCGCTGTACTACCTGACCAACCGGCTCTCCGTGACCGGCCACGACAGCGACATCCACTGGCCCGCGTACTCCTCGGTACGGGACTACGAGCTGGAGTTCGCCTGCGTGCTCGGCCGCGGCGGCACGGACATCCCCGTGGCCGACGCCCCGTCCCACGTCTTCGGCTACACGATCTTCAACGACTTCAGCGCCCGCGACACCCAGCTGGAGGAGATCGCCACCGGGCTGGGCCTGAGCAAGAGCAAGGACTTCACCGGCTCGAACGTCCTCGGCCCGTGGATCGTCACCACCGACGAGGTCGGCGACCCGTACCGGCTCACCATGACCGCACGCATCAACGGCGAGGAGGTCAGCCGCGGCACCTCCGCCGACATGCACCACAGCTTCGCCGACATGATCGCCTTCGCCTCCCGGTCGACCCGGCTGCACGCGGGCGAGGTCCTGGGCTCCGGCACCGTGGCGACCGGCTGCGGACTGGAGCACGGCCGCTTCCTGGAACCCGGGGACACCGTCGAACTCGAGGTCTCCGGCCTGGGCGTGCTGCGCAACCGGGTGGTGTCATGAACCGCGAAGCACTCGTCCTCGGCGTCGGCAGCACCCGCTTCGGCCGCCTCGACCACAGTGCCGGCGACCTCGCCGGCCTCGCCGCCCACGAGGCGCTGCACGACGCCGGACTCACCCCGGCCGACGTCGGCGCCGTCTTCCACGCCACGGTCAGCCAGAAGGCGATCGACGGCCAGCACATGATCCCCGGCCAGGTCGCCCTGCGCCCGCACGGCTTCGCCGGCGTGCCCGTGGTGAACGTCGAGAACGCCTGCGCGGGCGGTGCGACCGCCTTGTGGCTGGCGATCGCCCACGTCCGGTCGGGGCTGTCGGACGTCGCCCTCGCCGTCGGCGTGGACAAGCTCGTCTGCGCCGACCCCGCCCAGGGGCTCGCGGTGTTCGACGGCGCCATGGACGTCGCCCACCGCGAGCCGACCCTCGCCGCGCTCGCCGCCCTGTCCGAACCGCTGCCGCCCGAACTCCGCGTGGACGGCGACCGGTCGGTGTTCATGGAGATCTACGCCTCCCTGGCCCGCGCCCACATGCAGCGCTTCGGCACCACCGAAGCCCACCTGGCCGCCGTCTCGGCGAAGAACCACGCCCACTCCGTCCACAACCCCCGGGCCCACTTCCGCCGGCCGTTCACCACGGACGAGGTCCTGGCGGCCCGGCGGGTGGCGTGGCCGCTGACGGTGCCGATGTGCTCACCGGTCAGCGACGGGGCCGCCGCCGCCGTCGTGACGAGGGCCGACTTCCCCCACGACGACTCGGCCGTGGCCGTCCTGGGCAGTGTCCTGCTGTCCGGCACCGACCGGGCGGCGGACGACGTCGGACAGCACATCGGCCGCCGGGCCGCGCTCGCCGCCTACGAGAGGGCCGGCCTCGGCCCGCGCGACGTCGACGTGGCGGAGGTCCACGACGCCACCGCCTTCGGCGAGATCCAGCAGGCCGAGAACCTGGGCTTCTGTCCGATCGGCGACGGCGGCCGGTGGTCGGCCTCGGGCGCGAGCGCGCTCGGCGGCGCCCTTCCGGTGAACCCCTCGGGAGGACTCGAATCGCGCGGCCACCCGGTGTCCGCCACCGGACTGGCCCAGGTCTTCGAACTGGTCACACAGCTGCGCGGCCGGGCGGGCGCGCGCCAGGTCCCCGGCGCGCGCATCGCCGTCGCCGAGAACGGCGGCGGCCTCTACGGAATCGAGGAGGCGGTGGCCGCCGTGACCATCCTGGGGAGGACCCGATGAGACCCGGCTACGCGGACCTGATCCTCACCGCGCTGCGCAGGCGGCCCGAGCGCACCGCCTTCCGCTTCACCGGCGACGACGGGACGAAGCACACCTGGACCTACCGCGAGACCGCGGAGCGGATCGAACGCACCGCGGCCGCGTTCGGACGACTGGGCCTGGCGCCCGGCGACGGGATCGCCCTGCTGTGCGGCCCGACGCCGCAGGCGTTCACCGTCATGGCCGCCGCCTGCCTGGCCGGACTGCGCTACACCGCCCTGCACCCGCTGGCCACCGCGGACACCGACCGGACCGTCCTGCGCGACAGCGCCTCCGGCCACCTGGTCGTGGACGACACCCGCTTCGCCTCCCGGGCCCGCCCCGACGGCACCGCGACGATCACCCTCGCCGAACTCGACCGCCTCGCCGCCGACACGGCCCCCGGCCCCGACGACCCCCGCGGCCCCGCCCTCTACCTCTTCTACACCGGCGGCACCACCGGCGAGCCCAAGGGCGTGATGCTGCGCGACCGTTCCCTGCTCGCCAACGCCTGGGCCTGCGCCACCTGGTCCTGGCCGCCGGACACCCGTTTCCTGATCACCACCCCCATGTCGCACGCCGCCGGCCTCCTCGTCGCACCCGGCCTGCTGCGCGGCGCCGGCTTCGACCTGCACCCCTCCTTCGAGCCGGACCGCGTCGTCGACGCGATCGAACACGACGGCGTGAGCGCCACGTTCGTCGTCCCCACGATGCTCTACGCCCTGCTCGACCACCCCCGGCTCCCCGCGGCCGACCTGTCGGGGCTGAACTGGGTCCTGTACGGCGCCGCACCCGCCGACCCGGCCCGGCTCGCCCAGGCCCACCGGCTCCTCGGCCCCGTGCTCAGCCAGCACTACGGCCAGGCCGAGGCCCCCAACGCGCTGACCGTCCTGGACCCGGCCGAACACCGCGACGACCCGACCGTCCTGGGCAGCTGCGGCCGGCCGATGCCCGGTGTGGAGATCACCCTGCGCGACCCGCACGACCGCGAAGTGCCGGTCGGCGAACCGGGCGAACTGTGCGTCCGGGGCCCGCTCGTGATGGACGGCTACTGGAACAGGCCCGAGCAGACCGCGGCCGTGCTCGAAGGCGGCTGGCTGCGCACCGGGGACGTCGCCCGCAGGGACGACGACGGCCTGATCACGATCATCGACCGGATCAAGGACACCATCATCACCGGCGGGTTCAACGTCTACCCGCGCGAGGTCGAGGACGCCCTCGCCACCCATCCGGCCGTCGCCGCCTGCGCCGTCTACGGCACACCCGACCCGCGCTGGGGCGAGGCCGTCACCGCCACCGTGGTGCTGCGCCCAGGACAGCACGCCACCCCCGCCGAGCTGATGGACCACGTCCGCGCCCACAGGGGCACCCTCTGGGTGCCGAAGCGGCTCCACCTCGCCGACGCGCTGCCGCTCACCGCCCTGGGCAAGATCGACAGGAGGAGGCTCCGCAACCAGCCCTGACCGGAAGGGAGTTCAGGCCCGCGCCCCGGAGGAGGAGCAGCCGGCTCAGGACTCCCGTCCGTCCGCTTCCGCCAGGGCGGCCGCGAGTTCGGCCGCCGAGGGCGGGTTGGCGCCCGGGCGGGCGACGGTCAGGGCGGCCGCCGTGACGGCACGGGTGAGGCAGGCGGACAGGTCGGCGCCGCCCGCGCGGGCGTGCAGGAAGGCGGCCATGAAGGAGTCGCCGGCGCCGACGGTGTCCGCGACCGGCACCGGTACGGCCGGGGCCGCGACGCGTCCGCCCTCGGCGGTACGGGCGAACGCGCCCTCGGCGCCGAGGGTGACAGCGACCACCGAGGGGCCGAGGGCCAGCCAGCGCTCGGCGACCGCCTCGGGCCGTTCGCCGGGGTAGAGCCAGGCCAGGTCCTCGTCACTGGCCTTGACCAGGTCGCTCAGCGCCACGCAGCGCTCGACCCGGCGGACGGCCCCGGCCCGGTCCCCCATCAGCGCGGGGCGCACGTTCGGGTCGTAACTGATCGGCGTCCGGCCGTGCAGGTGCTCCACCAGGGCCAGGACCGAGGCCGCGCCGGGATCGGTGACCGCGGCGATCGAGCCGAGGTGGATCGCCGCGGGCGGCTCGGTGAGCTCGGCCGGCGGGAGCGTCCAGCGGATGTCGAAGGTGTACCGGGCCCGCCCCTGCCCGTCCAGCTCCACCACCGCCGAGGGCGTCCGCGCGGCCTCGGCGGCCCGGACCAGCACCCCCGCCGACTCCAGGTGCTCCCGGATCAGCCGGCCGTTGGCGTCCGGCCCGAGCTCGGTGAGCAGCGTGACCGGGCGGCCCAGCCGGGCCAGACCGTACGCGACGTTCGCGGGGCTGCCGCCGGGGTGCACCCGGTCCGGGCCCTCACCCGATCGGACGATATCGGCGACGCACTCGCCGATCACCAGAACGGGTGAAGCTGGGCGGGTCACGGCGGCTCCTGGCATCCGGTACGCGGGCGGCTCGGCCGCCAGCCTACGGGGTGCGTCCGCCGTGCGGCGCCAGGGCAGCGAAGTACGGCCGCCGGACCTGGCCAGGTTCTCCGACGGCCGTGGCTCCGTCCGTCAGGGGGCGAAGCACTCCCGACGTTAGACGGCCCGTGCGCGCGCCGCCATCACCGTGGGCCGTCCGGGGGACCACGGCGTGTCGTCGGATCGCGTGGATCACGCGGATCGCGCCCGCGCGGTTCCGGCCGTCCACTAGGGTCTGTCTTCCTGCTCCGGACGGCTCCCGCGTCCGCTCCCGCTCGTGAAGTGCGGTGATCCCCCTTGTTCAAGCCCCGTGCCGGTCTCGTCCCGTCGCTCGCGCTCAGCGCGGTGCTGCTGTCGGCGAGCGTGCCGACGGCCGGTGCCGCCGACGGGCTGGGCGATCCGGTCTTCCCCTCGCTCGGGAACACCGGGTACCGGGCGCTGCGGTACGACCTGGCCTTCGACTACCGGGCCGACAGCCGGACGGTGGACGGCACGGCGGTGATCACCGTACGGCCCGACCGCCCGCTGGCCCGGCTGGAGTTGGACGCGCTCGGGCTGACCGTGCGCGCCGTACGGGTCGACAACCGGCCGGCCGGCTTCACGACCCACGACGAGAAGCTGACGGTCACCCCGGCCGGGGCGTTCCGCCCCGGCGTCGTCACCCGGCTGACCGTCGAGTACTCGGCCGACCCGCGGGCCCGGCTGCCGCACACCGGCTGGGTCCCGACCCCGGACGGCTTCGCGGTGGCCGGGCAGCCGAACAGCGCGCACACCGTGTTCCCGTGCAACGACCATCCGAGCGACAAGGCCGCTTTCACCATCGCGGTGACCGCGCCGGACGCCCTCCTGGGCGTCGCCAACGGGGAGTTGGCGGCCACCGAGCACCCCGGCGACGGCCGCACCACCCGCCGGTACGTCTCCCGCGAGCCGATGGCCACCGAGCTGGTGCAGGTCTCGGTCGGCGACTACACCGTGCGCGAGCGCACCGGACCGCACGGCCTGCCGCTGCGCGACGTCGTGCCCGTCGCCCGCGCCGCCGAACTGGAGCCCGCGCTCGCCCTCACCCCCGGTCAACTCGCCTGGGCCGAGGCGCACCTGGGGCCGTTCCCGTTCGAGACCTACGGCCTCCTGCCCGCCAACAGCGACGATCCTGACGCGTTCGCCTTCACCGGTCTGGAGACCCAGACCCTCACCCTCTACAAGCCCGACTTCCTGCGCCGGCCCGAGTCCGCGATCGGCTCGCACATGATGCACGAGCTGGTCCACTCCTGGTTCGGCGACAGCGTCACCCCGGCCGGGTGGTCCGACCTCTGGCTCAACGAGGGCCACGCCGACTTCTACGGCCTCGCGTACCGCTACGAGCGCGGCTGGCCGGACGCCTGGGGCTACACCACGCTGACCGACCGGATGCGTTACCTCTACGGGCTGGGCGACCAGTGGCGGCACGACTCGGGGCCGGTCGCCTCCCCCACCGCCGCCGACCTCTTCGACAGCCAGCGGTACACGGGCGGCGCCCTGGTGCTGTTCGCCCTGCGGGAGAAGGTCGGGGCGGCCGCCTTCGACCGGATCGAGCGCGTCTTCCTGGACCGGCACCGGCACGGGAACGCGAACACCGACGACTACGTGCGGACGGCCTCCGAGGTGTCCGGGCAGGACCTGCGGGGCTTCCTGGAGGACTGGCTGTACGGGATGCGGACGCCGCCGATGCCGGGACATCCGGACTGGGTGGTGAACCCGGTGGGCATGGCCGGGGCCGCTCCGGGGGCGCCGGCTGCGGAGGGCGGGGCCGCGGTGGCGGGCGGGCCGGCGGTGGCGCACGGCTCCGGGACGCTCTGACGGCGCGGCTGGGACTGCTGGTGCACGCCCGGCGCGTCGCCGTGCGTCCGGCCGCCCCCCGCACGCCCCTGACCGACAGGGGCGGGTGGGGCCATGGTGGATACCACGGCCCGCCCGCCGCCCGGCCGAGTCCCGGTCGGCTCGCGGGCCGTCCAACGTCTCCGCGCGTCCCGTCCCGGCCCCGGACATGCCTGACGGCGGCCCCACCGCGGCACGAGCGCGGTGGGGCCGCCGTCAGGGAGGCCGAGGCCTCGGTCAGCCCGCTGCCGGATCCACGGTGAAGCGGACGGAGGCCTCCAGGGTGCGCGCCAGCGCCTGGGCCTCCTCCGGGGTGTCCGCGCCGACCGCGATCAGGCCGATCCGGTTGCTGACCGAACGGTGCGGGTTGATGATGTCGCCCGGGCCGACGGTGAGTTCCGCGCGGAGCACACTCGGGTGGGCCAGCACCTCCTCCCAGCCCTCGACCGCCACCAGACGGCCGGGCTGCGGGGTGAGGAAGCGGATCGCCGCGCCTCGGGTCGGGCGGAGGGCCGCCTTGTCGATCGGGTTGCCCAACGCGTCGTCGTAGACCAGGCCGAACCACTCCAGGTCAGGGATGGCGTGGGCCAGCATCCGGTGGATCCAGCCGCCGCCGTTGCGCACGTGGGACTCGCCCAGGACGACGCCGCGTTCGGTCAGCCACAGTTCGACGTGGAACTGCCCGTGGGTCAGCCCCAGCGCGGTGAGGCCGGCGACGACTTCCCGTTCGATCTCCTTCGCGGAGTGCTCCGGGAGGATCGCGGGGATGACGTACTCGATCTCGAAGAAGTTCGGCGGCGGGAGCAGTTCCTTGGAGGTCAGGGCGAGGAGGTGCGGAACGCCGTCGAGGAAGACGCCCTCCGCGCTGAACTCGGGGCCCTCCACGAACTCCTCGACGATGAAGGTGCCGTCGCACCAGTCCGGCAGGAAGTCCAGGGCCGCGGTCAGCTCCTCCGGGCTCTCGATCCGGGTCACGCCCTCGCTGCCCCACATGTCGCGCGGCTTGACCACCCAGGGCCCGGTGGACTGCGCGAGGAACTCGTGCGCCGCCCCGGCGTCCTCGCACACCCGGAACCGCGGCTGGAGGAAGCCCGCGGCGGCCAGGGCGGCCCGCGCCTCGTCCTTCGTGCGGATCCGCCGCACCGCCTCCGGCGGGTTCCCGGGCGCGCCCACCGCGGCCGCGGTCTCGGCGACCGTCTCCAGGGCCAGCTCCCGCAGACCGAACACCACGTCGAACCTGTTGCCCGCCGCGACCTGCTCGCGCGCCCAGGCCGCGGTCACGCCGCGCTCCTCGAAGTCCACGACCGATGTGGCGTCGACGAGTTCGGTGATGGTCGGTGTCGTGGCGAGGGTGGCCGCGTGGTTCGTCACGTGCACGGTCATGCCGCGCTTGCGGGCCTGGTGGACCGCCTGCTCGGCGACGTCGACGGTGAGCCCGAAGATCCCGGCTCCGCCGACGAAGAGGAGCTGCGGGGAAGAGTTGTCGGTCATCTGTGCTCCACGGGTGGTCGGGTGGTCAGGTCGTCGGGTGGTCAGGTCGTCGGGTCGTCGGGTAGTCGGGTGCGAGGTACGGGGCGCCTCCGGGTTGCGGCGCCGCTCGCCGGTCGCCGGCAGAGTTCCTAGACCTTCTCGCCCTGCGGCTGCTGGTCGGGCAGCTCGCGAAGAGTCCGGACGGGTGAGAGGAGGACGGGCAGGAAGGACGTCGACACGAGGGCGCCGCCCACCCAGAGAGCGGTCTGCACACCGGCCAGTTCACCCAGCAGGCCGGAGAGTCCGGCGCCGACCGCGAGCGCTCCGGTCAGCAGGAACCTGAACGTGGCGATCATCCGGCCGAGCAGTGCGTCGGGGGTCATCCGCTGGCGCAGGGTGACGCCGAGAACGTTGTCCATGCCCATCTTGAAGATGTACGTGAACCAGCCCGCTCCGGCCAGGAGCAGCCACGGACCCCGGTCGATCAGTGGCACCAGCAGCCCGGCCGGTGCCAGGTACAGGCCGCCGACGGCGAGGGTGCGTCCGTAGCCGAAACGACCGGCGAGGGGCCGAGCGGAGCGGGCCCCACAGAGGACGGCCACCCCGCCGACCGCCCCGAAGAGGCCGAACGCCGCCGACGACAGGCCGAGTTCACGGACGAACACGATGGGGAGCATGGCGGTGACCATGGCCGAACCCAGGTTCACCAGGGTCGCCGAGAGCGCGAGTGCCCGAAGGTGCCCGCTGCCGAAGACGTGGCGCACCCCCTCGCCGATCTGTGCCCGCAACGAGACGGCCCCGGTGCGGCCGGGAGGCGTCTCCCTCGCCGTGCGGCGGATGCTTGTCAGCCGCAGCCCCGAGGCCAGGTACGCTCCGGCGGTGACCACGAGGGTGACGGGAGCGGTGAGCAGCGCGACGAGTGCGCCACCCGCGCTCCGGCCGGCCATGTTGCCCAGCGCGAGCAGCGTGTTGATGTCGGTGTTCGCCCGGATCAGGCCGTCCCGGCCGACGATCGAGGGCAGCACGCTCTGCGACCCCACGTCGAAGAAGACGGTGGCGCAGCCGTTCAGCAGGACGATCGCGTAGAGGTGGCCGAGGGTGAGCGTGTCCAGCCACCAGGCCAGCGGCAGGGTGGCGAACAGCAGGGCCCGGCAAAGGTCCGCCGCGATCAGTATCCGCCGGTGGTCGAGCCGGTCCACCCACGCGCCGGCCGGGAGGCCGATGAGCAGGAAGGCGACGCTGCTCAGGCTCGCGAGCGCACCGACCTGGCCGGGGCCGGCGCCGAGGGCCTCGACGGCCGCCAGCGGCACGGCGACGTAGCTGATGTTGGTGGCGAGCTGGCTGAGTGCGAACGAGGTGAGCAGCGCGCGGAAGTCGGGTGTCCGCCGGGGGGAGTCGGATCGCTTGACCCGATCACCCTGCGGTTGGTCCGGGGCCGAGGTGCTGACGGTGTCCTCCCGTGGTCTCGCGTTCCGGGTGCCTCTGCGGGCCCGGTTCAGAGTTCGTACTCGAAGACGACGCCCGCCTCGGCGCGGTCCAGCACGGCCTGGCACTCCTGCGGGCTGTCGGCCCGGGCGATGAGGAATCCGTAGCGGGCGAAGTACCCGTCGGGCGGCATCAGCATCCGGGTGCCGGGGCCGGCCAGGGCCACCGACTCGTACAGCCCGGCTTCGGGGTCGGCGCCGGGCATCTCCAGCCTGGTCACCGTGCAGTTCGAGGGCGGGCAGAGGAAGCGGATCGCGGCCGCCGAGTTCCGGCTCCGGGTGAGGTCCGGGCGGCTGCCGAACGACACGTCCGCCTGGACCAGGCCGGAGTCGACGCCGGTCGCGATCCGCCCCAGGTAGGGGATGAGGTCGCCGCCGAGGCGTCCGTTGACCTCGACGACCACGTACCCGTCCGGGGTGAGCTTGACCTCGGTGTGGGTCATGCCGTGGGTCCAGCCGAGGGCCCGGTGGGTCTCGGCGAGCATCTTCCACAGCTCCTCGTCCGCGAAGAGCGGGTCGTCGGCGTGGACGGTGTGGCCGACCTCCTCGAAGTACGGTTCGCTGCCCAGCTGCTTGCGGGCGATCAGGTACGGCAGGTACTCGCCCTCGAACACGGCCGCGTCGACGCTGATCTCGGGCCCGGTGAGGAACTCCTCGACGAGCACCTCGGCGTGGTTGACCATCCCGGCCTGCCCCGCCGACCGGGTGATCTCCAGGGCCGGGGCGATGTCCTCCCTGGCCGAGACCTTCACGACGCCCTGGCTCGCGCCCATGCTGCGCGGCTTGAGCACCAGCGGGTAGCCGACCCGGCGGGCGACGTCCTCGATCTCCTCCGGCGACGTCACCAGGGCCACCACGGGCTGGCGGATGCCGGCCTGGGTGAGCAGCTCCCTGGTCACGCTCTTGTCCCGCACCGCGGCCACGGCCTGCGGCGTGGGGCCGGGCACCCCGAGCTCGGCGGCGGCGCGGGCGGCGGCGAGGATGCTGGCCTCGTGGTAGCAGTACACGCCGCGCACGGGGCGGCGGGCGGCCAGTTCACGGGCGGCGCGGGCGACCGTCTCCGGGTCGAAGATGTCCAGGACGGTGGATCCGGCGAGGTGGGGGGTCTGCCAGGTCGGCTCCTCGGAGTCGAACAGCCAGATCTCGCTGCGCTGGGAGGCCGAGGCGATCAGGTACTCGCGGAACTGCTGGTAGCCGCTTCCCAGGACGAGGAGCACACCCTGCGGATCAGTCATCTCTTCTCCCCAACGCATAACGGATTGGCCGGATTCGGGCTGTGAGGAGTTCCTTGCCGTTCGGGAGCGCCCACGTACGCCTGGCGCGTCCGGCGCGCCGGCCCGGTGACCGGAACGACCGGTCTGCCGCGTCGAAAGGCACGGTATGACCACGCCGACTTCACCTGCGTCCACGGGAAGTTCATTCCTCGTAAGCGCCACGTTGACATCGCCCCGCCGGGACTAAGCGATCCGCTTACTTCTGCGCGCCCGCGGCTTCTGCCAGTGTTGATGTTGGTCCGGATGTCCTGGACAGGATCCGGCCGGTCTCGCACGCCCTCCCCACCGGGAGCGGACGGCTGGAACTCGACCGGCTCGGCACGGGGGTATCTCGCGTTCTTCCACCATCGGCGGTCCGGTCAATGCCGCCGACGTCTGATAACGGAGTGCTCACAGTGAAATCCGTGCTCGTCTTCTCCAAGTGGCCGAGTGTCAGGAACGTCGGTCTCGTCGCCGACCGGCTCCGGGCCCGCGGGCTGCGGTCGGTGCTGGTGTCCTGCCTTCCCGACGACCGCAATCGCGACAGGTGCGACGACCACCTGGTCCTCGACTGGGACAGCGAGGACGTGGCGGCGCTCGTCGCCCGGCTCGACCGGCGCGGCATCGAACCCGTCGCCGTCGTCAACATGGTCGAGCCGTTGATCCCCTGGCAGACCGCCGTGGTCGCGCACTACGGCCTGCCCGGCCCCCGCGCCGGCCTCGACGTGCTGGCCAGCAAGTACCTGGTCAGGGACCGCATGCGGACGCTCGGGCTGTCCGCCGTCCGCTTCTCCGACGACCTGGCGGCGGTGGACTTCTTCCCCGCCATCGTCAAGCCCTCGCGTGAGTCCGCGGCCTCCTGGCTGGTCTACCGGGTGAACGACCCCGACGCCCTCCTCGCCCATCGGCGCCTGCTGGCCGAACTCGGCGAGGCCGACACCGAGATGATCGCCGAGGAGTACCTGCCCGGCATCGAGTTCTCCGTGGACGGCCTCGTCGTCGGCGGCCGCTTCCACCCGGTCCTGGCCGTCGAGAAACCCGAACACGACGAGATCAGACACCACGACGCGGGGCTCCGGATCCATCCGCCCCAGCAGGACCACGTGCGCGAGGGTGTGCGCGTCCTGAGCGCGACGATCGGCGCCCTCTGCGCCGACCTCGGCCTCGACCAGCTCTGGCTGCACGTCGAGGGCCGTTCGACCCCGGACGGCCGGACGGAGCTCGTGGAGATCAATCCGCGCCCCGGGGGCGGGATGTATCCCACGGTGATCCGCGAGAGCAGCGGAATCGACCCGTTCGAGACGGTCGTCTCCATGTCCCTGGGCGACTTCACCGTCCCGGCGGAGCGACCGGACCCGCTCCGCGCCCTGCCGATCATCGGCTGGGTCGATCTGGAAGCCGAGGAGCTCGGCACCGTCGCCGTCAGGACCACGGAGGACGATCTGCGCGCGCTGGCCGGCGTCATCGACGCCGAGGTCGTCGACGGCTACCAGGTGACGAGCCTGGAGAAGGAGAACTACTTCCTCCGCTTCGTGATCACCGCCGACTCGGAGGCGCAGTTGCGGGCCCGGACGGCGACCGTCCTGGGCGCGCTCGACTTCCGCATCGCACCACGGCGGCCCGAGGCGTGACGGCGCTGCCGGAGGAGGCGGCAGCCGTAACCCTTCCGGCGCAGCGTCGTTGGACCGGCCATGAAGAAGCGCAGCATGCTCGCCGTCGCCTCGCTCGCCGTCGGTGTCGTGGCCTCCCTCACCGCGCCGAGTGCGCACGCCAGTGCCGTGGGCGGGCAGGAGGGGCTGCCCGGTCCGCTGAGCAGTTCTCCGGACCTGCCGGGGCAGGTCGGTGACGCGGGCGGCGTCTTCGGGCAGGCCACGGGCTTCGTGACCGGGTCGGCGGACGGCCTGGTCGGGGTCACTCCGGCGTAGTCCCGCGGGCCCGTTCGCCACTGTTCCGTCCTGCTCCCGTCCTGTCCTTTTCCGTCCTGCCCTGTCCGGTGCTGTCCTGTCCGGTACTCAGGACATCGGGGCTCCGAGGTCCTGGGTCCAGTACGGGGTGCCGGCCGGGCTGGTGGCGAAGCCGACGCCGATGTCCTTGAAGCCGCAGTCGAGCATGTTGGACTGGTGGATTCCGCCGTCCATCCAGCGGGCGAAGACCGCGGCCGGGGTGGCCGGGCCCCGGTCGAGGTTCTCGCCCCACTGGGACCAGCGGTAGCCGGCACCGGTGATCCGGGCCTCGGCGCGGACGCCGTCCGGGTTGACGTGGTCGAAGAAGCCCCGGGTGGCCATGTCGTCCGCGTGCTTCTGGGCGGAGCTGTGCAGCCGCGGGTCGATCCGCAGGGGCGCACAACCCGCCTTGCCGCGCTCGGCGTTGACCAGGTCCACCAGTTGGCGTTCCGGGTTGGGCAGCGGCGAGACGGTGCGGGTCGCGGTCGGCGAGGGTGTCGGCGTCGTTGTCGGGCTCGCCGCCGCGGTCGGAGTCGGCACCGGTGTGGGAGCGACCCCGACGGGCGCGACGGCGGGCGTCGGGGTGTCCTGGGCCGCGGTCGGCTGGGTGTCCTGCGCGGCGGCCGGGGCGGTCGGCTCCGGTGCCGTCGTCCGCGGCGGCTCGCCGCCCTGCGGC
>NZ_MSJQ01000279.1 GCF_014596515.1 Streptomyces sp. CBMA156 | reverse complement strand
CCGCCGTCCTGGTCGAGGCGGACGGCGTCCCGGTCGGCGTGCTCGGCATCGCCGACCGGCTGCGCCCGGACGCCGCCGCCACCGTCACCGCGCTGACCGGACTGACCGGCCGCACGCCCCTGCTGCTCACCGGCGACAACCCCCGCGCCGCCGCCCACCTGGCCGCCGAGGTCGGCATCGCCGACGTCCGGGCCGGGCTGCTGCCGCAGGACAAGGTCGCCGCCGTCCGGGAGCAGGAGGCGGCCGGGCGCAAGGTGCTGGTGGTCGGTGACGGCGTCAACGACGCGCCCGCGCTGGCCGCCGCCCACGCCGGCATCGCGATGGGCCGGGCCGGCTCCGACCTGGCCCTGGAGACCGCCGACGCGGTGATCGTCCGCGACGAACTCGCCACCGTCCCGGCCGTGGTGGCGCTCTCCCGGCGGGCGAGGTCGTTCGTGGTGCAGAACCTGGTGATCGCCTCGGCGTTCATCACCGTCCTGGTGGTCTGGGACCTGGTCGCCACCCTCCCGCTGCCGCTGGGCGTGCTCGGCCACGAGGGCTCGACCGTCATCGTCGGCCTCAACGGCCTGCGGCTGCTGCGCGAGGCCGCCTGGACCAAGACCTGACCGGAACCGGGCCCCGTGCGGGGTGGCCGTCCGCCCGCACCGGGAGGACGGCCACCCCGCTCCCGTCTCACCGGCCGGGAGCGATCCTCCCGCTCAGGTGGTCCCAGGCGACGTTGCAGTGCAGCCGGACGCCCGTCGCCAGGGCCGAATCGTCGAGGTAGAAGCGCGGATTGTGGTTGGGGACCAGCCCGCGCCCGCCGGGGGTGGGCACGATGCGCCCGTCGTCGGTCAGCGTGCTGTCCTGGGCGCCGAGCATCACGTACACGCCGCCGTACCTGTTGACGAACTCCGAGACGTCGTCGTACCCGAGGGTCGGCGGTGACTCGAACGCCCGGCCGGCGCCGACGACGCGCTCGACGGTCGGCAGGACCGCGTCGATCCACTCCCTGCGGTTGTGGACGGCGGGCACGTCCTGGAGGTACTCGACCGCGGCGGTGCAGTGGTAGGCGGCGGCGGTGTGCTCCGCCATCGTGGCGAGCCGCTTACGGACGTCGCCCATGTCCTCCTCCACCGCGCACCGGATCGTGCCCCACAGCGTGATCGTCCCGGGCACGATGTTGAAGCGGCCGACGTCCTCCACGTGGCCGATGGTGACGGTGACCGGGTCGTACGCGGAGACCTGCCGGTACAGCTGCCCGATCCCGACCATGATCGCGCCCGCGGCGGGCACCGGGTCGACGCCCATCCACGGGGTGGAGCCGTGCACCTGCTCGCCCGTCAGCACGATCCTGACCAGGCAGGACGCGCCGAACTGGTTGCCGACCCGGTAACCGACGTGTCCGGTGGGCAGCGGGCCGAGGTGCATGCCGAACGCCATCGTCGGCACCGGGTCGTCGCACGCGCCCTGCGCGATCATCTCCCTCGCCCCCGACGTCTCGCCGACCGGAGCGCCCTCCTCGGCGGGCTGGAAGACGAACAGCACCGTGCCGGGCAGCCGCTCGCGGACGCCGGCGAGCACCGTGGCGGCCCCCATCAGCATCGCGGTGTGCCCGTCGTGGCCGCAGGCGTGCGAGACCGGGAACGGGCCGCCGGGGTAGTCCTCGTCCACGACCGTGGAGGCGAAGCTCTCGCCGCTGTCCTCCTTGACCGGAAGCGCGTCGATGTCGGCGCGCAGGGCCACGACGCGGTCGCCGGGCGCGCCACCCCGGAGGAGCCCGACCACGCCGTGTCCGGAGATGCCGGTACGGACCTCGTCGAGGTCCAGTTCCGTCAGGTGAGCCGCGATCAGCTTCGCGGTGTCGGCCTCCCGGTTGGACAGCTCCGGATTCCGGTGGAGGTGGTGGCGCCACTCGACGACCCGGGGCCCGACGGCCTCGGCCAGCTCGTCGAGGTCGGCGTGGATCCGGTCGTCGCTCATGATCCTCACTCCTTCGAAGGCCCGTCCGCTGCGCTACGAACGCTAGGGCGCCCGGTGTCGACCTACTGTCCCTGCTGGGCCATTCGGATGATGTAACGGATCACCACGGGCGCCGTCTCGGGTGGGAGGATGCACGCCATGAGTGGACAGGTGATTCCGGTCGGGGAATGGGGCCCCGCCGACCGCAGCGGTGGGCCGCTGGACGAGGTTCTCGACGGCGCCCGGCGGCTGCTCCCCGGCCTCGGGGTCGAGCGGTTGCGCGTGACGCGTCCGGGCGATGACGACAACGTGTACTTCCTCGGCGTCGGCTCCCGGGCCGGGCGGGTCCAGATCGATTCCGGCGGGCACGGGCAGCCGCCGTTCGTCGTGGAGGGTGCCGGCCGTACCAGCACCGCCGATCCGGCGGAGGCCCTGGCCGCCGTCTGCCGGGAGTTCGGGGTCCACGGCGGTTCGTAGCGGACACCGCGGCGACCGGACCGCCGTCCCCGGGCAGGGGGCGGCGGTCCGGTCCTGTGCGCCGGGGCGGGATCAGCCCCTGAGCAGCTCCAGCAGGTGGCGGGAGCGGGCGACCAGGTCGGCGGCGCGGGCCGGGTCGGGCGCCACCGAGTGGAAGACCAGGGCCAGCATCACGGTGGTGTCGAGCCGGTGCAGCAGGGCCGCCCGGGAGTGCAGGTCGGGCAGGTCGGCGGAGTCGGCGTAGCCGGCCAGGATGCCGTCCGCGTCGATGCCGTTGTCCGCCAGCCTGGCGTACTCGGCGACCCGGGCCAGTTCCATCAGGACGGGGCCGACCAGGGCGTTGGACCAGTCGACGACAGCGCTGAGCCGGCCCCCGCTGCCGAGCAGGTTCTGCCGGCGGACGTCCAGGTGCAGCAGGCGCGGGTCGTCAGGTTCGGCTTCGAGGACCGCGCGGATCTCCCCGGGACCGGGAAGTCCGGGCAGGTCGGCGGCGAGGTCGCGCAGGTGCGCGTGCCGGGTCGTCAGCCGCCTGGTGAGGAAGGACGGGAAGTCCCCCGGCTCCTGGTAGGCGAGCTTGACGGTCGGCGGCTCCAGCCGGTGGAGAGCGGCCAGGAAGGCCCCGACCTCCTTCGGGGCGACGGGCAGCCCGTCGTGCTCCACGTAGCCCGCGAGGGAGACGACCAGACCGTCCCCCAGGGTGATCAGTTCGAGCGCGGGCGCGGCGGGAAGGCCCCGGGCGGTGAGGAGCCGGGCGATCTCGTGCTCCTGGCGCACCAGGTCGCCGGCGTCGACCTCGCCGTAGGGCGCGGAGTAGACCCGGTGCCGGGGGATGCGCAGGGCGACCTCGCCGTGGGTGGCGCAGCGGGCGCGGTGGACGGCGAAGTCCACGCCCTCCCCGGCGAGGCCGAGGAGTTCGAGCCCCCGCTCCTCGGCCACCCGGACGGCCACCCGACGGGTGTCCAGCTCTCCGTGCTGGGAGTCGGTCGTCACTGGACGGTCCTTCCTGCGGGGATCGGGAGCCGGGCGGCGAGGGCGGCGAAGCCGTCCAGGGTGGTGACGCGCGGTCCGGTGAAGTCGGGGAAGCGAGCGTAGCGGTCGAGCAGGACGGGGTGCAGACCCGCCCCCCGGGCTCCCTCGACGTCGATGACGACCGAGTCGCCGACGAAGACGCACTCCTGCGGCGGGCGGCCGAGGCGCTCGCAGGCGAGGGCGAAGATCCCGGGGCCGGGCTTCTCCAGGCCGACCTCGCTGCTGATGACGACGGTGTCGAAGAGCCCGGAGAGGCCGGTGCCGTCGAGGATGTCGCGCAGCCACCGGTCGAAGTTGGAGACCAGGGCGAGCCGGTGGCCGGCCGCGCGCAGCGCCCGCAGGCAGGGCACGGCGTCGGGGTAGGCGCGGTACCGGGCCGGGTCGAGGATGTGCCGGGCCGCGCGGTCGGCCGCCTCGGCCGAGTCGCTTCCCCCGGCCCTGCGCAGGGCCTCGCGGCAGAACCGGCTCCACATGGCGTGCCGCCGTCCGGGGTCGGGTTCGTCGTCGGGCCAGTCCCCTTCGGAGCCGATGGCCCACAGCGCCTGGCGGACGGCCGCCGGGTCGGGGGCGCCGGCGGCGCCGAGCCAGGCGGTGGTGAGCAGCTCGGGTATCGCGGGCGCGAGTTCGACGAGGGTGTCGGCGGCGTCGAACAGGACGGCGGGAAGAACAGCGGGGGTGGCGGGGCCGGGCGTCGGCTCGGGAGTCATCGCAGTTCCTCGTCGGTGATCAGCATGGTGCACAGGCCGCCCCGGGTGGCCTCGGCGGCGCTGCGGGCCGCCGCGGCGTCCGGCCGGTTCAGGACGAGGGTCTTCTCCGAACCGGAGAAGTAGTCGCTCATCAGCACGGCGGTGGCCGGACGTCCGCTCAACCGGGCGGCCCGCAGGGCGAGTTCGACGTCACCCTTGTACATCTCGACCAGCACGCAGGTGATGCCGGCGGCGAGGTAGCAGGTGAGTTCGCCGAGGAACTGCTCGGCCGGGAGCTTGTGCCGGCTGTGCAGGCCGGAGAAGTAGGCGAAGGAGCGCCCGAACGGGTCGGTGCGGAAGCGGTCGGCGTTGCGGGAGGCGGCGAGCAGGCCGATCGGCACGCCGGGGGTCACCTCGATCTCCCGGTTGGTGACGGGCAGGCCGTCCAGGACGTCGTAGGTGTCCGGGTTCCCCTCGATGAGCAGGCCGACCCGGTCGACGCCCTTCTCGTGGAGGCCGCGCAGCGCGTCGTCCACGTGGTGGATGTTGGCGTCGAAGTCGCCGAACTCGTACGGGAGGACGTGCGCGGTCAGCCGGTCGTGGTCCGGCAGCAGCGGGAAGGTGTTGGCGTACGTCCAGTCCGACATGACGATGTCCTCGACGTCCTCCAGGGCCCGGACGGCGTCACGGGTGTCGGTGACGGTCCAGGGGCCGACGCCGATGGCCCGGACGGTCTGGACGGAACCCTGGGGCCTCGGGCGACATCGTTCCAGCCGGCGTTCGATGGCGGTCCTCCTGCGGGCGAGGAACGCGTCGGGCATCACGAAGGACACCCCGGCCGGGCCGGCCCCGGGCGGTGCCTCCAGCAGGGCGGACTCGGTGGCCGCGGCGGCGAACCCGGCCAGCCCCCACCGGTCCCCGACGAAGGCGACCGGACGGCCCCAGCCGAGGGCGCCGAGCGAGGCGGTCAGGTCCTGCTCGAATCCGCGGGGCCGCAGCGCGACGAACCCGCCCGACACCGGGGAGACGGGATGGCGCTCCCCGCCGGCGGTCACGACGGTCCGGTTCCTGACCGCGGCGGCGGCGCGGAACACCGCCATGCCGACCAGGGCGGCCTCATTCTCCACAAGGATCACAACTGTCCCTTCATCGCGGGTCATCGCAGGTCATCGCAGGACTGGGAATTCGACGATCGGTCGTCGGCGGGCGCGGCCGGGGTGGCCCGGGCGAGCCGGGCCTCGGCCAGCAGGGCGGGGACGACGAGCACTAGGGCGGCCACCGCCAGGAGGCTGCCGGCGAGGAACGCGGCGCGGGTGCCCCAGAGGTCGGCGAGCAGGCCGTAGAGGGCGGCGCCGAGCGGCATCGTGCCCCAGGCGAAGAGCCGGTAGACGCCGATGGAGCGCCCCAACAGCTCCTCGGGTACCAGGGATTGGCGTACGGAGACGGCCACCACGTTCCAGACCATGATGGCGGCCCCTGAGCCGAAGTTGGCGGCGCCGACGACCCACGGGCTGGTGGTGGCCGCGATGGCGGGGCCGCAGGCGGTGACCACCGCGAGGGCGCCGGCGAGCGCGCGGGCGCGGCCCAGCCGGCGGGTGATCCGGTCGGCGACCGCGCCGCCCAGCACGCCGCCGAGCGCCGAGGCGGCGACGAACAGGCCGTAGCTGGACGCGGGGGCGTGCAGCACCTCCCTGATCAGCAGCACGAAGATCGCGATCTGCCCGAGGTAGACGGCGTTGACGAGTCCCGCGGCGAGCGTGAGCGCCCGCATCAGGCGGTCGCGGGCGACGAAGGCGATGCCCTCGGCGATCTCCTGGCGCAGCTTGCGGGGGGCGTCGGGACGGCTCGACCGGCTGGCCGGAAGGCCGCTGAGGAAGCCGGCGGACAGCAGGAACGAGACGGCGTTGACCAGCAGCGGTACGAACTGGCCGAGCCCGAAGAGCCAGCCGCCGAGGACGTGCCCGACCATGTCCCGGCTGAGCGTCTGGGAGGTGAACAGCCGCCCGTTCGCGGCCGGCAGGCGTTCGGCCGTCACCAGCGCGGGCAGCACGGCGAACGACGCGCAGTCGAACAGGACCTCGCCGATGCCGAGCGTCAGCGCGACCGCGACCAGGGGCCACAGGTGCAGCGCGTCGCTCAGCAGCAGGAGCACGGCGACGGCGAGCGCGCCGGCCCGCAGCAGGTCGGCCGCGACCATCAGCGCCCGCCGGTCCCAGCGGTCCGCGAGGGCGCCGGCCGGGAGGCTGAGCAGCAGCCAGGGCAGGGTGGAGGCGGCCGTCACCAGGCTCACCGCGAACGGGGAGTCGAGCAGGGCGGCGGCGAGCAGCGGCAGGGCCGAGAAGCGCACGCCGTCGCCCAGCGCGGAGACGGTCGAGGCCGTGAGCAGCCGCCGGTAGGCGGTCTCGCTCCCCGGGGGCCGGCTCATGCCGGTTGCCCGTCGGCTGCCCCGGCACCGCTCGCGGCGGAGGCCGCCGCGGGCCCGGCGAACACGGCGTAGCGCAGCTCGCTGGTGTACGAGGCCCCGTTCACCCGCAGCCAGCGCTGCTCGGCGGTCGGCAGCAGCTCGGAGATCACCACCGTCCCCTCGACCCCGCGCACCAGCCGGAAGAACTGCCGGACGATCAGGGGGGCGTCCCAGTCCACGTAGACGGGCTTGGGCTGGCCGGGCAGCTTCGCGAACACCCGGCGGGGCCACCCGTACCGGGCCCGCAGCCGGCAGACGGTGAGGTACTCGGCCGCGTCGTCGGCCTTCACCGGGCTGCCGGTGGGTGACCAGCCGCGCAGCTCGGAGGCGGGCACCCGCCACAGCTCGCGTTGCAGGACGGTGCGCCCGTGGCGGATCCGCGGCACGTGCGGGAGCCCGTCGAGTTCCAGGCCGTTGCCGCCGTGCAGCCGGGGGAACGCGAAGGGCGCCAGCGGGTCGTCCATGAGGGTGTAGCCGCCGGCCGGGGGAGCGAGCAGTCGCAGCCGTCCGGGCCGGCCCTCGGCGCGCAGCTCCAGCCGGTCGCCGTCGAGCACCAGGTGGAGGTCCGAGGGGTGCAGGACGTCGGCGCGGTCCTTCGGCGAGCGGCCGAGGATCTCCAGATCCGGGCCGGGGAAGCGCTGCTGGGAGGCGGTCTTGTCCTGGTGGCCGCGCAGCACGTCCACCAGGAGTTCGTCCTCGTCCACCAGGGTCCGGTAGTGGGCGTACACCTCCTCGGCGAGCCGGGGGGAGCGCTCGGCGGCCTGGACGGACATGCTGCTGTGCGTCAGCAGGTCCCGGCCGGCGTGCAACTCTCCGACGACGACCTGGAGTTCGCCTGCCGCCAGGGCCTCGGGCCCGCTCGCGGCGAGCAGTACGTCCGGGTTGCAGAAGGCGGCGGGCTCGCGGGGGAGCACGGCCCTGAGTTCGCGGACGGCCCGGTCGGGGACGACCACCTCGCGGGCCCCGGGACCGGCGGCGCCGAGCAGGTGGCCGGCCACGGTGGCCCGCAGCCGGTCCACCTCGACGGTCACCTCGGCGCAGCGCAGGGCGAGTCGCTCGCGGTCCTCGACGAACGCGCGGTAGAAGTCGGCCAGCGGCACGGGCCGGTCCGGGCCGAAGCGGTCGCGGAACCAGCGGGTGAGGAGGCCGGTCTCCAGCCGCAGCCGCAGGCGGGGGGCCGCGAGGGCGATCTCGTAGACGAACGCCAGCTCCTCGCTGAGGACGTCGGCGAGCCCGGAGCCGATCCGCAGGCCGTCGAGCTCGCCGTGGGCCTCCTCCCACACCACGCTGCGGTCGGCGTAGTGGTGGCCGCCGAAGCGGTTCGCCGGGCCGGCGGTGAGCTCCTCGAAGCGGGCCTTGAGGGCGGCGAGCGCGGCCGGCCGCTCGGGGTACGGGGCCTCGGTGAAGGCGGCGACGGCGGTCTCCAGGCCGGTTATCCACTCCATCGCGGGGTGGTCCCCGGCGCCGGCGGCGAGGAGCTGTCCGCGCAGTGCGACGAGCGGCCGCGGGTCGCCGACGGGCACCTCGGGCCACGCGGTGACCAGGCCGCGGTCGGCGAGGTCCGCCAGCGCCTTGTCGAACCCGGAGCCGTCGTCGGTGGAGCAGCCGGAGGGCCCGAACCGCGCGTTCCACTCGGCGGCCAGTTCCTCGGCCGTACGGACGCCGTCACAGTGGCGCAGCAGCCACTCCTGCGGCGGATCGACGGCGAACCCGCCGATCCGGTCGAACCGCCAGTCGACGCCCGGGGCCGCCTCCACCCCGCACGAGTAGAGGTCGACGACTCCTCGGTCGCCGTCGCCCCGGCCGGGATCGGCGCCGCCCGGGCCGAGGAGGGCGAGCGGCAGCCGCCGGGGCCGGACGAGTCCGCGCAGCGCGGGGTCCTCGCCGAGCTTCCTGGCCAGCCGGGCCGCCGCCCAGTGACTGACGTAGGCGCGGCGCCGGACGGCGGATCCGCTCGTCCAGTCGAGCATCCCCTCGCCGCCGACCCGGGCGACGTTCAGCGGCCCGAAGTGCGAGTGGGTCTCGTTCTTCATGGTGACGCGCTGGAGGTACATCGTCAGCAGGTCGGTCATCTTCTGGGCGTGGGCGCGCCGGCGCCCGGTCACCGTGGGGTCGAAGGCGTCCAGCCAGGCGAGGAACTGGGGCGCGGCGGCGTCGTTCGACAGCAGCAGGACGTCCCTGAGCCGCTCGTCGGCGAAGGCCCCGGCGACGGCCAGCCGGCCCGCCCACAGTCGCTCCGCGTGGGCCTCGGTGAACTCCCGGCAGCTGCGCCGCAGTTCCGTGACGGCCTCCTGGAAGGCGGCCAACGGGCCGCTGCGGGGGCCGAGTTCGCGCAGCGCCGCCGCCAGGTCGGGCTCGGTCAGCGGCCGCAGCATGCCGGTCGAGTTGCCGATCGCGTTGACGACGGGCCCGCTGAGGGCCACCGGGGAGCGCTTCAGCTCCTCCTTGGCCGCGGCCGCCGACTCCAGCAGCGCGGTGTGCCGGTCGAGCAGGGCACGGGCCTGGGCGTCGGCGCCCTCGTCGACCAGGCCGGAGAGCAGTTCGAGCGGGAACCCGGCCTGGCGGACGAGCGCGGTCGGCGTCAGTGACCACCGTGGTGAACTCGGGGCTGGGAGGGAACCGGGCCGGGCCAGCGGGTCCGGGCTGTCCGTGGTCGCCATCAGGGGAACCTCTCGGCTCGTGGGAGGGTGGGGAGCCCGTGCGGGCAGAGCACACCGACCGGCCGCAGGTCCGCCGACGGGCGGGTGCGAACGGGTACGGAGATGCGGGGAAAGGGGCAGGGGGAGGCGCGGGTCGGCGGGTGGACCGGACCGCGGCAGGGCTCCGGACTACGCGGGCGGCGCGTCCGTCCGGGAGAAGACCGTGCAGCGCAGCTCGCTGGTGTGGCGGCGCCCGGCCACGTCGAGCCAGAGCTCGTCGGGCCCGGGCAGCATCTCGCTGAACTCCAGCGCCCCCTCGGTCCCCTTGGCGAGCCGGACGAGCTGACGCACCAGGAGCGGCGCCTCCCAGTCCAGGAAGACCGGCTTGGGCTCACCGGGGATCTTCACGAAGCAGTGCCGGGGCAGCCCGAGCCGCTCGCGCAGCCGTACGGCCCCCAGGTGCGCCGCCGCGTCCGCGGCCACCGGGTGGCCGCCGGGCGACCACGGGCGCAGCTCGGCCACGGGCACCCGCCAGCTCTCGCGCCGCAGGACCACCCGGCCGCAGCGGATCCGCGGCACGTGCGCCAGGTCGTCGGTGCGGATGCCGATCCCGCCGAAGTGGCGCGGGAAGGCGAACACCGACAGCGGATCGTGCCGGATGCCGGGCCCGCCGGCGAAGGGGGACTTGAGGCGCAGCCGGCCGGAGACCCCGCCGGCGCGCAGTTCGAGGCGCTCGGGCGTCACCGTGATCGACAGCTGCGCGGGCTGGACGACCCGGTCGCGCGGCTTGCCGGAGCGTCCGTGCACCTCGACGTCCAGGCAGGGGTAGCCGAGCTGGGCACCGGTCTTGTCGAGGTGGGCGCGGGCCAGGTCGACGATGACCTCGTCGGGGTCCAGCAGGTCCTGGTAGCGCTGTTGCGCCTCGGCCACGATGCCGTCGGCGCGGGCGGCCAGCAGCGGGGCGAGGCTGGAGTGGGTCAGCGGGTCGCGCAGCGCGTGGCAGTCGCCGACCACGGCCGTGAAGTCCCCGTCGGCCAGGGCCCGGAGATCCCGCGCGGCGAGCATCACGTCGGGGCTGCACAGGGCCGGCACGTCACCGGAGTGCCGGGCGATCAGCTCTTCGAGGCGCGCCCGGTCGGCCTGCACCTCGCGCAGGTCCTGCTGCCCGTCCGGGAGCAGGACCTGCCTCAGCTCGCTTTCCACGGCGGCGATCTCGGCGTCCACCTCGGCGCAGGCGGCCTCCAGCTCCGGGCGGTCGGCGAAGAACGCCTGGTAGAAGTGGTGCAGTGGGACGTCCGCGCCGAGGCCGAAGCGGCGCTGCGCCCACTGCGTCAGGATCGCGCGCTCGCGCCGCATCCGCAGGCGCGGGGCGAGCAGGACGAGGCCGTAGACGGGCGTCAGCTCGCCGGTGACGAAGCCGGTGAGGCCGGGGCCGACGGTCAGGTCGCGCTGGGGGCCGTGGGCCTCCTCGTAGAAGAGGGAGCGGTCGGCGTAGTGGGTGCCGCCGGGCCGTTCGGCGGCGCCGCCGGTGAGCGTCTCGAAGTCGGACCTGAGCGAGGCGAGGAGGGCGGGCCGGTCGGCGGCCGCGGCGCGCGGGAACTCCGCGAGGAACCGGTCGAAGCGGTCCAGGGCCGCGCCGAGGTCGCTCGCCTCGCCGCCGGCCTCCGCGACCAGCTCGCGAAGCGTCTCCAGGGGTCGGACGGCGCCGATCGGGATCTCCGCCACCGTCACCAGCCAGCCGTCCGCCGTGGCCCTGCGCAGTGCCTCGTCGAGTTCGGTGCCGGGGCGCGCGGTGTCCGCCGCCCAGTCCCGGTGGAGTTCGCCGACGGTGCGCCGGGCGTCGCAGTGGCGCCAGAGCCAGTCGGCCGCCTCGTCCACGGGGGAGCTGCCGACGACCACGAAGCGCCAGTCGCCGGGCATGCCGGTCCGGGTGCGGAAGGCGAACAGGTCGATCCGGTCGCCGTCCCGGAAGGCCAGCGGGCGCAGCCGGGGGCGGACGTGGCCGCGCAGCCGCGGGTCGGCGCTGAAGGTCTCCGCGAGGCGTTCGGCCGCCCAGTGGCTGAAGAAGGCGACGCGCTCGATCGGGGTGTCCGTCCAGTCGAGGCCGTCGCCCGCGCCCCGGTCGCCGGCCCCGGCCGCAGCCCCGGTCGCGAGGGAGGCCACGCTGACCGGCCCGAAGTGGGAGGTGGTCTCGTTCTTGGAGGCGACCCGTTGCAGGTACATGGTGAGCAGGTCGGTCATCCGGCGGGCGGTGCGGTCCGCCATCGCGCCGTCCCGGTCCAGCCAGGCCTCGAAGCGCGGGTAGTGGGCCTCGTTGGAGAGCAGGAGCACCTGCCGCAGCGCGGGGTCCTCGCGGAACAGCCGGGCGACGTGGTGCCGGGAGTCCTCCAGCGCTGACGCGTGCCGCTGTTCCAGGGCGGAGACGCTTCTCTTCAGGGCCAGTACCGCGTCCTGGTACTCCGTCAGCGGCGCGGCGACGTCCGCGGGCAGTCCGGCGGTGTCCTCCTCGGTGAGGTCGCGCAGCAGGCCGAGCCGGGACAGCGCGCGCTGCCGGCCGCTCACGTCGCCCTGGCGCAGCGTCTTCGCCAGTCGATCGGCCAGTCCGGTGGCGCGGCCGGTCGCGTCCCGGATCGCCGAGAGTTCGGCGGCGAGGTCGTGTGCCAGCGGATCCAGCGTGTCCAGTGCGAAGCCAGCCTGTCGCAGGAGCCCGTGGCTCATCGCGGTCCAGGTTTCAGCCATGACTCATCCCCCATTGCGCACGGAGGTGCCCGGGCGCCGGGTCGTCGCCGGTCGTGGTGCGGGACCGGTGCCTGGTGCCACAGTGCCGCACGGACCGGCGGACGACCTTGAGCCGGTAGCTCCGTGTAGTCCCCCGGATTCGTAACTTCGATGGATCGTACTCAGCTTGACCGTGTTCTTCCAAGACCTGATCACGTGTGATTGTCGTCAAGCTTTCGCAGGCCGGGGTGGGTGTCCTCGATAGAGATCTTAGGTTAGCCTCACCTAAGCTACGGTGTGTGTCGACGGTGTACGGACCGGCACGGCCGCGGCGTCAGCCCGTTCCGCCGGAAGGAGCCCGACGTGTCCACCGTCACCGCCCCCGCCCGCTTCGCGCTCTTCCCCCTGCGCGTCGCCCGCACCACGACCCTCACCCCGCACCTGGTCAGGATCACCCTCACCGGCGAGAGCCTCGCCGGATTCGTCAACGGCGGCCTCGACCAGCGGATCAAGCTGCTGCTGCCGCTCGCCGGCCAGACCGAGCCGCTGATCCCCTCCGGCGACGGCGAGTTCGGCTGGTACCAGAACTGGCGGGGGATGTCCGCCGAGGTGCGCCCGGTGCTGCGCACCTACACCGTCCGCGCCCAGCGCCACGACCCCGACGAGATCGACATCGACATCGCCGTGCACGGGGACCTCGGCCCCGGTTCCCGATGGGCCGTCAGGACCCGTCCCGGCGACCGGGTGGTGGTCTGCGGACCGGCCGTGGAGGAGGCCGGCGGCGTGGAGTTCCGGCTGCCCGACGACGCCGGCTGGATCCTGCTCGCCGGGGACGAGTCCGCGCTGCCGGCCATCGCCGCCATCCTGGAGGAGGTGCCCGGGCACCTGCCGGTCCGGATCTTCGCCGAGGTGGACGGACCGGAGGACGAGGCCTACCTCCCGGCCCGTCGCCCGGGCGTCGAGACCGTCTGGCTCCACCGCAGGGCCGGCGCGCCGGGCATCCCGGAGGCGGTGCGCGCCGCCGGGTTCCCGGCCGGGAGGCCGTACGCCTGGATCGCCGGAGAGGCTTCCTGCGTCCGGGAGTTGCGCCGGCACCTGGTGGGCGAGCGGGGGATCGACCGGCGCGCGGTCTGCTTCATGGGCTACTGGCGGGCCGGGCGCACCGAGGACCAGCGCGCCGAGGACGGCCCGGCGGACACCGAGGACTGAGGCCGGACGCCGCTCAGGTGTCGATGCCCTCCCAGCCGCGGCGCGCCGGGCGTTCGGCCGGCCGCCCGGCGGGCCGGCCGCGGTAGACGAGGTACGGGCGGAACAGGTAGAACCACGGCGCGCTGAACATGTGCACCAGCCGGGTGTACGGGACGACGGCGATCACCAGCATGCCGAGCACCGCGTGGGCCTGGAAGACGGCCGGGACGGTGTCCCACAGGCCGGTGTCGGGCCGCAGGGTGAACAGGCTCCGGGCCCAGGGGGCGATGGTGGCGCGGTAGTCGTAGCCCTCGCGGAGGCCGGAGGTGCTGAGCTTGGCGTACAGGCCGAGGCAGATCTCGCCGAAGAGCAGCAGGTACATCGCCTTGTCGTTGCGGGTGGTGGCCCGGAAGACCGGCGTGTTGGTGCGCCGGCGGTAGAGCAGGGTGGCCAGGCCCGCCACCGCGAGGACGCCGGCGACGGTCCCGCCGATCAGCGACAGCAGGTGGTAGGCGTGCTCGTCGACGCCGAGGGCGTCCGTCCAGCCCGCGGGGACGAACAGGCCGAGCAGGTGCCCGGCGAGGACGAACAGGATGCCGTAGTGGAAGGCGGGGGAGGCCCAGTTGAGCAGCCGGGACTCGTACACCTCGCTGGAGCGGGTGGTCCAGCCGAACCGGTCGTAGCGGTGGCGCCAGAGCAGCCCGAGGACGAGCGAGGCGAAGGCGAGGTAGGGCAGCGCGCCCCACAGGAAGGTGTTCATCAGCGGTCTCCGGCGATCACGGGGAGCTGGTGCAGGTGTCCGTACGGCGGCAGCTGTCCGTACGGCGGCAGTTGGGCTCCGGTGCCGACCTCCTCGCGGGGCGGGCCCGAGCGGGCGAGGGCGAGGGCCTGGGCGCGGTCGGCGGGGCGGGGGCCCGGCAGGGTGGCGCAGACGGCTTCGAGCGGGCCGGCGTAGGGGGTGCCGGCCTCCAGCAGGGCCAGGCGCAGCAGTTCCAGCCCGGGCCGGTGCTCGCGCAGCAGGTCGTCGGTGCGGGTGGCGGCGGCGAACTCCAGCACGACCGGGAGGTAGTCCGGCAGTTCGCCGCCGGCCTGGTCCAGGCCGTGGCGCCGGTAGGCCTCGCGGAACCGGAGCAGGGCGGCGCCGCGGCGCCGGGTGTCGCCGTCGGTCCACCAGCTCAGGTAGAGGCTGTGCCGGTCGGTGAAGTCGAAGACCTCGACGTAGTGCTCGGCCAGGGCGGCCGGGCCGACCCGCTCGGCGTGGTCGAGGAAGCCCCGCAGCCCGTCGGCCGCGGGGCCGGTGACGGCCTCGCGCAGCAGCGGCAGCCGCTCGTACAGCTCGGCGTCCGGGTGGACCAGGCAGAGCGCGGCGGCCTGGCGGACCACGGCGCGGCGGTGGGCGCGGCCGGTCGTCAGTCGTCCCCGGAGCGTCACCGGGCGTCCTCCTCGTGGTCGGCGCGCTGGCGGCGGCGCAGCGCGTGGAAGGACTCCAGCGAGACCATCGGCAGGGCCCGGCGGCCGGAGTTCTCGCCGAACGGTCCGCTGCCGCCCGGGGCGTCCTGGTGCCCGACGGCGCACTCGGTGGGGACGGCCGACTCCTCCAGCGCCCGGGCGTCGGGCAGGGCGGCGGTCGGGACGACGTACCGGTCCTCGTACTTGGCGATCGCCAGCAGCCGGTACAGCTCCTCGACGTCCTCCGCCGTCAGCCCGACGGCGCCGGGCCCGGCCGGGTCGGGCACCTCGCCGAGGTTGCGGGCGCGCTGGTGGGTGCGCATGGCGGCGAGCCGGCCGAGGGCCGCCCGGACGGGCTCCGGGTCGCCCGCCGTGAACAGGCCGGCCAGGTACTCGACCGGGATGCGCAGCGCGTCGATGGCGCCGAAGAGGTTGCCGGCGTCCTCGCCGTCGAAGCCGGTCGCGGTGAGCGCCTCGACCACCGGGGAGAGCGGCGGGACGTACCAGACCATCGGCAGGGTGCGGAACTCCGGGTGCAGCGGCAGCGCGACCCGGAAGCGCGAGATCAGGGCGTGCACCGGGGAGCGCCGGGCCGCCTCGATCCAGTCGTGGGCGATGCCGTCGCGCTCGGCGGCGGCCCGCACCGCCGGGTCTGACGGATCCAGGAAGACGTCCAACTGGGCCTCGTAGAGGTCCCGTTCGTCGTGGACGGAGGCGGCGGCGGTGACCTTGTCGGCGTCGTACAGCAGCACCCCGAGGTAGCGCAGCCGGCCGACGCAGGTCTCCGAGCAGACGGTCGGCAGGCCGACCTCGATCCGCGGGTAGCAGAAGGTGCACTTCTCCGCCTTGCCGGTGCGGTGGTTGAAGTAGACCTTCTTGTACGGGCAGGCGGTGACGCACTGCCGCCAGCCGCGGCACTGGTCCTGGTCGACCAGGACGATGCCGTCCTCCGCGCGCTTGTACATCGCCCCGGACGGGCAGGAGGCGACGCAGGAGGGGTTGAGGCAGTGCTCGCAGATCCGCGGGAGGTAGAACATGAAGCTCTCCTCGAAGGCGAACCGCACCTTCTCCTCGGCCTGCCGGCGCACCAGGGCGACCATCGGATCCTCGTCGGCGTGCTCGGGCAGGCCGCCGAGGTTGTCGTCCCAGTTGGAGCTCCACTCGATCTTCATCGGCTTGGCGGAGAGCAGCGAGCGCGGCGTGGCGACCGGGTAGTCGTCGCCGAGCGGGGCGTCGGTGAGCTTGTTGTAGTCGTACGTCCAGGGCTCGTAGTAGTCCTTGACGGTCGGCAGCACCGGGTTGGCGAAGATCCTGGCCAGCCGCTCGACCCGGCCGCCGGAGGTCAGGGTGAGCCGGCCGCGGCGGTTGAGCCGCCAGCCGCCCTTCCAGCGCTCCTGGTCCTGCCAGCGGCGCGGGTAGCCCTGGCCGGGGCGGGTCTCCACGTTGTTGAACCAGACGTACTCGACGCCGGAGCGGGTGGTCCAGGTCTGCTTGCAGGTGACCGAACAGGTGTGGCACCCGATGCACTTGTCGAGGTTCATCACCATCGCGACCTGCGCCATGACACGCATCAGTACTGCACCTCCTGGGAGCGGCGGCGGATCACGGTGACCTCGTCGCGCTGGTTGCCGGTCGGGCCCAGGTAGTTGAAGCCCCAGGACAGCTGGGCGTACCCGCCGATCAGATGGGTGGGCTTGAGGAGGATCCGGGTGAGCGAGTTGTGGGTGCCGCCGCGCCGGCCCTCCCTCTCTGTCCTGGGGACGTTGACGGTGCGGTCCTGGGCGTGGTGCATGTACACCGTGCCGCGCGGCATCCGGTGCGAGACCACGGCCCGGGCGACGACGGTGCCGTTGCGGTTGACCGCCTCGACCCAGTCGTTGTCGGCGACGCCGACGGCGGCGGCGTCGTGGTCGCTCATCCAGATCAGCTGGCCGCCGCGGGAGAGCGAGAGCATGAACCAGTTGTCCTGGTACTCGGAGTGGATGGACCACTTGTTGTGCGGGGTCAGGTAGCGGACCGTCACCTCGTGCTGCCCGTCCGGGCCGAGCACGGGTTCGCCGAACAGCCGGTGCATGTCCAGCGGCGGACGGTACACCGGCAGGGCCTCGCCCAGCTCGTGGATCCAGTCGTGGTCGAGGAAGAAGTGCTGGCGGCCGGTGAGGGTGTGCCAGGGCTTGAGGTGCTCGGTGTTGAGCGTGAACGCGGTGTACCGCCGCCCGCCCGCCTCGCTGCCCGACCACTCCGGCGAGGTGATCACCGGGACGGGCGCGGCACTGGTGTCCGCGTAGGCGACCCGCCTGCCCTCGTGCTCGGCCGCGAGCTGCGCCATCGGCTGCCCGGTGCGCTGCTCCAGGGTGTGGAAGCCCTGGACGGCGAGGCGGCCGTTGGTGGTGCCGGACAGCGCGAGGATCGCGTCGGCGGCCTTGACGGCGGTGTCCAGCAGCGGGCGGCCGTCCGCCGGCCCGCCGCGGGCGGTGCCGTTGGCCGCCGCCAGGGCGGCGATCTCGTCGTCCGGGTGCAGCGCGATGCCCTTGGCGGGCAGGCCGAGCCGTTCGGCGAGCGGGCCGAGGGCCGCCATCTTCGCGGCGACCGCGGGGTAGTCGCGCTCGACCACGGTGAGGCTGGGCAGGGTGCGCCCGGGCACGGGCTCGCAGTCCCCGGCGCGCCAGTCCGGGGCGGTGCCGCCGGGCTGGGCGGTCTCGCCGGGGGTGTCGTGCTGGAGCGCGGTGGCGACCAGGTCGCGGCGGGTGCCGAGGTGGGTGACGGCCAGTTCGCTGAACCGCCGGGCGATGGCGTGGAAGGCGTCGAAGTCGGTCCTGGCCTGCCAGGGCGGGTCGATGGCGGGGGCGAAGGCGTGGACGAAGGGGTGCATGTCGGTACTGGACAGGTCGTGCTTCTCGTACCAGGTGGCGGCCGGGAGGGTGATGTCCGACAGCAGGGTGGAGGAGGTCATCCGGAAGTCCAGCGAGAGCAGCAGGTCGAGCTTGCCCTCCGGGGCCTCCTCGCGCCAGCGCACGTCGCGCGGCCGCACCGGCTCGGGGGCCTCGGCGGCGCGCAGGCCGGAGTGGGTGCCGAGCAGGTGCCGGGTGAAGTACTCGGCGCCCTTCGCGGAGGAGCCGAACAGGTTGGAGCGCCACAGGGTGAGCACCCGGGGCCAGTTCTCCGGGGCGTCCGGGTCCTCGCCCGCGAACTTCAGCGTCCCGGCCCGCAGTTCGGCCACCGCGGCGGAGACCGGGTCCGCGCCGTCGCCGAGGTCCAGCGGGTTGCGGTCGAAGGTCGGGTACGAGGGCATCCAGCCGGTGCGGGCGGCCTGGGCCAGGCAGTCGGCGCCGGTCATCCCCCGGAAGGCTCCGGAGCCCAGCGGGGAGGCGAGCACGTCGGCCCTGAAGTGGTCGTAGCGCCACTGGTCGGTGTGCAGGAAGAACCAGCCGGTGCCGATCGCCTGCCGGGCCGGGCGGGACCAGTCGGCCGCCCCGGCGAGCGTCGCCCAGCCGGTGGAGGGCCGGCACTTCTCCTGCCCGACGTAGTGCGCCCAGCCGCCGCCGTTGCGGCCCTGGCAGCCGGTCAGCTGGAGCAGCGCCAGGAAGGAGCGGTAGATCGTCTCGGAGTGGAACCAGTGGTTGGTGCCCGCGCCCATCAGGATCACGCAGCGGCCCCGGGACTTCTCCGCGGTGGTGGCGAACTCGCGGGCGATCCGGGCGCAGGCCGAGGCCGGCACCGAGGTGTGCCGCTGCTGCCAGGCCGGGGTGCCGGGCGCCTCGGCGTCCTCGTAGCCGGTCGGCCAGACACCGGGCAGGCCCGGGCGGGCGACGCCGTACTGGGCGAGCAGCAGGTCGAAGACGGTGGTCACCAGCGGGCCGTCCGCACCGCCGAGCCGGCGGGCCGGGACGCCCCGGCGCAGCACCTCGCCGCGCCCCTGGCCGTGCTCGCCGCCCTCGGTGTCGAAGCGCGGCAGCAGCACCTCGACCGCCTCGCCCCCGCGCCCGTGCAGGGACAGGGCGGGCCGCAGGCCGTCGAGGTCGAGGTTCCAGTGGCCCTTGCCGGACTCCGTCCAGCGGAAGCCCAGCGAGCCGCCGGGCACGGCGGGGCCGCCGGTGGCCTCGTCCAGCACCACCGTCTTCCAGGCCGCGCCCTCGCCCCCGTCGCCGAGGTCGGCGGCCCGGAGGAACTTGTGCGGCACGTACCCGCCGTCCCGCTCGGCCAGGGTGACCAGGAACGGCAGGTCGGTGAACCGCCGGACGTAGTCGGTGAAGAAGGGCACCTCGCGGTCGACGAAGAACTCCCTGAGCAGCACGTGCCCCATGCCGATCGCCAGCGCGGCGTCGGTGCCCGGGTGGGGGTGCAGCCACTCGTCGGCGAACTTCGCGTTGTCGGCGTAGTCGGGCGCCACCACCACGACCTTCTGCCCCCGGTAGCGGGCCTCGGCCATCCAGTGGGCGTCCGGCGTCCGGGTGACCGGCACGTTGGACCCCCACATCAGCAGGTACGCCGCGTCCCACCAGTCGCCGGACTCCGGCACGTCGGTCTGGTCGCCGAACACCTGCGGGGAGGCCACCGGGAGGTCCGCGTACCAGTCGTAGAAGGACAGCATCGGCGCGCCGATCAGGCTGTGGTAGCGGGCGCCGGCCGCGTGGGAGACCATCGACATCGCCGGGATCGGGGAGAACCCGGCGATCCGGTCGGGGCCGTACGCCTTGATGGTGTGCACCTGGGCGGCGGCCACGATCTCCACCGCCTCGTCCCAACCCGCCCGCACCAGGCCGCCCTTGCCGCGCGCCCGCTGGTAGCGGCGGCGCCGCTCCGGATCGGCCTGGAGGTCCGCCCAGGCCAGCACCGGGTCCCCGAGCCTGGCCTTCGCCTCGCGGAACAGCTCCAGCAGCACGCCGCGCACGTACGGGTAGCGCACCCGGCTCGGCGAGTAGGTGTACCAGGAGAACGCCGCCCCGCGCGGACAGCCGCGCGGCTCGTACTCGGGGCGGTCGGGGCCCACCGACGGGTAGTCCGTCGCCTGGGTCTCCCAGGTGATGATGCCGTCCTTGACGTACACCTTCCAGCGGCACGACCCGGTGCAGTTGACCCCGTGGGTGGAGTGCACGACCTTGTCGTGGCTCCACCGGTCGCGGTAGAAGACGTCGCCCTCCCGGCCGCCCTCGACCTCCACCCGGTGCAGGTCGGCGGAGGCCCTCCCCGGGTGGAAGAACCGTCCGGCCCGCAACAGGAGCGCGCCCGGCTCCGTCGGTTCGGGCGACTCGGGCGGTTGAGGCGACTCGGACGGTTCGGGCGGCGACTCAGCCATGACGGACTCCTGACCACTGCTGACCACGGATCGACCGTGGACCAAGTTATGCGGTCGAAGCAGACAAATCGCCACAACGGCGGTACCGGCGTGGCGGCCCTGGCTCCCCGTCAGGAGTTCCGCTCGAATGGGCACATGAACTCTGTGACCAGCCCCCGGGGCACGCGGCAGGACACCCCGAACGGATGGTGGACCACCGTCCCGCCCGCGGCCGGGGCGGCGGTGATGGCCACCGGAATCCTGTCCGTCGGCCTCCACCTGGCCGGGCGCGAGGTGCTCTCCGCCGTCCTGCTGGCCCTCGCCGCCGGCCTCTGGGTACTGCTCGCGGCTGCCTTCGCCCTGACCCTGCTGAACACCCGCACCGACTGGACGCTCAAGGCCGCGACCCCGCCCGCCCTCACCGCCGTCGCCTCCACCGGCGTCCTCGGCACCCGGATCTCGCTGCTCGGCGAACAGGGCGTCGCCCTCGGGCTGCTCGCCCTGGCCGTCCTGGTCTGGCCGTTCCTGCTGGCCTCCGTGGTGCGCCACTGGCGGCGCGGCATGCCCGGGGCCGTCTTCCTGGTCTGCGTCTCCACCCAGGCGCTCGCCGTCCTGGCCGCCACCGTCGCCGCGGCCGGCGGCCCCGACCGGCTGGCACCCGCCGCGCTCGCCTTCTTCTGCCTCGGCCTCGTGCTCTACCTCGGCGCCCTGGTCCGCTTCGACCTCCGCCAGATCCTCACCGGGGCCGGCGACCAGTGGGTGATCGCCGGGGCGCTGTCCATCTCAGCCCTCGCCGCCGGCAAGCTCACCGCCCTGCCGGACTGGACGCCCGGCCTCCACGACGCCCTGCGCACCGCCACCTGGGTGCTGCTCGGCCTGGCGCTCACCGGCTACGCCGTCCTCCTGGCGGCGGAGCTGCGCAGCCCGCGCCCGGCCTACGACGTGCGCCGCTGGGCCACCGTCTTCCCGCTCGGCATGACCGCCGTCGCCGCCCTGGTCGCCGGGACGGCGACGGGGGTGGACTGGCTGGACCCGCTCGGCCGGGTGCTGCTGTGGATCGGGGTGGCCGCCTGGCTGCTGACGGCGGCCGGCTTCCTGATCGACGCCTCGCACCGGCCCCGGGTGCGCCGCCTGCTGCGCCTGGACCGCTGACCTCTCCGGGGCCCTCGGCCGTACGCGCCCTTCCCGGAGCTGACGATCCGTCATAGGCTCGGCCCTCGCCGACGGCGCCGGTGCGCCGGGTGACGGCCCGAGCCACCTCACCACAGCGGGGATGACCATGAAGAGTCCTGCGGCGCGACTGCTCGCCCTGGCCGGCTGTCTGCCAATGCTCGCCGTCCTGGCGGCGGGCCCCGGCGTCGCGGCACCGGGCGGCGGACCCGAGGTGCGGCCGGCCGCGTCCTGGACGGGCCCGCTGAGCACCCGAGGGCGCTACGTCGTGGACGCCGACGGCGACCGCTTCAAGCTGAAGGCCGCCAACTGGGCCGGGGCCCAGGGCACCTGGCAGGGCAGCGGGAGCGTCGACGACCCGGCGAACAACCAGGCGGGGCAGGTGTCGCACAACATCCCGCTGGGCCTGGACCGGGTGCCGATGGCGCGGCTGCTGGCCGACTTCCACGGACTGGGGATCAACAGCATCCGGCTGCCGTTCGCCAACGCGATGGTCCACGACACCGCCCCCGTCCCGGACTCCGCCGTCGCCGCCAACCCGCAGCTGCGCGGCCGGACCCCGCTCCAGGTGTTCGACGCCGTGGTGGCCGCGCTCACCGCCGACGGCTTCGCGGTGATCCTCAACAACCACACCACCGGCTACCGCTTCTGCTGCGGCCTGGACGGCAACGAGCGCTGGAACAGCGGCCAGTCGACCGCGCAGTGGGAGGACGACTGGCTGTTCATGGTGAACCGCTACAAGGCGGACAAGCGGGTGGTCGGCGCGGACCTGCGCAACGAGGTCCGCCGGGACACCTGGGACGACCCCAACTGGGGCCTCGGCGACGCCCACGACGAGTACGCCGCCTTCGAGGAGGCCGGCAACCGCATCCTCCGGGCCGCCCCGGACCTGCTGGTCGTCATGGAGGGCATCAACTGGTACGGCATCCCCGCCGCGGGGCTCAGCCACGGCCGCCCGATGCTCACCCCCGTCCGCAGTCTCTCCCACACCCTGATCGACTCCGGCAAGCTGGTCTACGCCGCGCACTTCTACGGGTACACCGGCCCGGCCAACACCGGAGCGGGCAGCGGCCCTGGAGCCACCGACGACCCGCGCTACCAGGACTTCACCCCCGAGCAGCTCGCCCAGGTGGTGGACGACCAGGCGCTGTTCGTCACCAGGGCCGGGCAGCACTTCACCGCCCCGGTGTGGATCAGCGAGTTCGGCGCGGGCGGGCGCGGCTCGACCGACACCGGGGAGCAGGCCTGGCTGCACGCCTTCACCGACATCCTGGTGCGGGGCGACACCGACTTCGCGGCCTGGCCGCTGGTCGGCTGGGCGGACGCCGCCGGCCGCCCGCAGGACACCTGGGCGCTGCTCTCCTACGGACCCGACGGCCGGCGGCTCGGCCTCGGCGACCCGGGCGACTGGCGGGCCGTCGACTGGAACCGGCTGATCGACGCACCGGGGCTGAGCGGACCCGTGCCCGCGGTGGACCACTGGAACATGCTCGCCCTCGACCACGCCGACCAGGACCTCTCCCGGCGGATGCTCGCCCGCGCGGACTGGAGCCCCGGCAACCGGAAGGGCAACTGCCCGGACGGCCAGCGCCTGACCGCCCTCGCCCGCGGCGACAGCCGGGCCCTGTGCACCGACGCGGGCCGGCCGGCCGTCGGCACCGGCGACTGGGTCACCGTCACCGACGAGCGCTACGTCACCGGGGGCGACTGGGCGTCCGGCTACGACAAACTCCAGTGCCCCGACCGCGCCTTCGCGGTCGGCTACAGCGTGCGCGGCAACGCCATGGCCGCCCTGCTCTGCGCACCCGCGGCCGCCGCGCTGCCGCCGGGCGGCCGCGCCGTCTGGTTCGACCGGGGCGACAACCGGCCCGGCACCGGCGGTTCGGTGGCGAGCGACTGGGCACCGGGCCGCTCCAAGGGCCAGTGCGCGGACGGTGAGTACCTGGCCGGCGTCGCGTCCACCTGGCAGCGGCTCCAGTACGGCGCCCCGGCCGCCCTGCTCTGCCGCCCGTCGGCCTGACCCCGGCGCCGGCCCGGACCGCACCCGGTTCAGCGCGGCATCTGCTTCAGCGCGGCATCTGCTTCAGCGCTGCCACTCCTCGACCAGCAGCCCGAGCACCACCTGGTCCACGAAGCTCCCGTCGGCCCAGGCCGCACCGCGCAACCGGCCCTCGACGGTGAATCCGGCCCGGCCCGCGGCCCGGAGCATCGGCGCGTTGTCCGCGAGCGTCTCCAGCTGCACGCGGTGCAGGCCGAGGACCGGGAAGGCGTAGTGGCAGAGCACCCGCAGGACGTCGGGCGCGAGCCCGCGCCCCCGGTGGCCGGGCAGCAGGGCGACGCCCAGGTGGGCGCTGCGGTTGTGGCTGTCGATGCCCCACAGGATCGCCTCGCCGGCCAGCTCCCCGGAGGCCGTTTCGACCACGGAGAAGCACGCGGCCTCGTCGGACGGCCCGGCGACCGCGTACGGGGAGTGCGCGGAGCCGGGCGGGAGCGGCCGCCAGGGCCGGGAGTCGGCCCGCGAGCGCGTGGCCACGTCGTCGTACAACTCGGACTGGAGCACCGGCAGGTCGGCGTCGTGACGGGCCCGGAGGGTGATGAGAGCGCCTTGTAGCATGTCACATGTCTACCATCGGGGATCCGGGCGTGACCACCGGATTTCTCCCGGCCCGGTGCCGCGACGGCCGGGCTGACGGGAGGTCAGGTGGTGTGGGCCCCGGGGTGGGCAGGTTTGCCCCGCTGCCCGAAGAGGGTCCACAGGTCGAAGATCCGGAGGCCGTGGAGCCCGTGAAGACGTAGGTCCCGGCCGCACGGCCGCATGCCCCCGACGGGTCGGTCGGGGGCATGCGGCCGGTCCACGGTGCGATCGGAGCCCTTCGCCTCGCCGCGCGAGAAGCGGACCCGCCCGCCGGGGACCGTCGGGTCAGGGCAGCGGGACCCCCAACTCTCCTGCCAGGTCGGTGGCCAGGGTGTCCAGCCAGGACCGGACCGTGCTCTCGTCGAAGAGGTCGGTGTCGTACTCGACCAGGCCCGCGTAGCCGTCGGCTTCGGGGGTGAGGGCGAGGACGAAGTCGCCGCGGGCCGAGGTGCCCGGTATGTCGATGAGTTCGGTGGTCAGCCCGGGGAGGTCCAGGGCGATGGGCGGGGTGCTCTGCACTGCGAGCTGGAACTCCGGGTAGGTGGGGGGAAGTTGCACGCCGCGCTCGCGCAGGGAGGGGACCAGCAGGCCGAACGGTACGACGGCGTGGTCGAGGGCGGAAGCGATCGCCCGCCCGGCCCGGTCGACCAGGTCCCCGAAGCCGTCGGCATCCTCGGTGCGCACCAGGATCGGCAGGCCGCCGGTGAGCAGGCCGACCACCCCCTCGTCGACCGGCCGGGTGCGGTTGGCGTTGGAGAGCAGGACCAGGGCCTGCGGTGCCCCGCCGATCGAGCAGAGCAGCCGGGCGCACGCGGCCACGATCACGGCGGAGGCGGTGGTGGAGCGGGCGGCGGCGTACTGCCCGATCGCGTCCGCCAGCACCGCGGGGAGCCGCAGTTCGAGGGTGTCGCCGCGCCCGGAGCGCTGCTCGGGGCGCGGCCGGTCGGTGGGCAGGTCCATCGCCAGCGGGTCCTCGCCGAGGGCCTCGACCCAGTGGTCGGTGGCCGCCTCGATGCCGGCCCGGTTGACCACGGTCAGCTGCCAGCAGGCGTAGTCGGTCATCCGCGCAGGCTCTTCCGGCAGCGGCCTTCCGGTGCGGTAGAGCTCCGCCAGGTCGGTCAGCACGGTGGCCATCGACCAGCCGTCGATCGCGATGTGATGGATCGTCAGCAGCAGCACCCACCTTTCCGCCGACTCCCGCAGCAGCCGGGTCCGCACCAGCGGGGGTGCGGCCAGGTCGAACGGGCGGCTGAGCTCGGCTTCGACGGCCCCGGCCACCGCCGCCTCCCGCTCGGCGGGCGGGAGCGCGCTCAGGTCCTCGACCGGGAGGACCACCGGGGTGCTCGGCAGCACGTGCTGGAGCACTCCGAGTTCGGTGTCCAGGATCCGGGTCCGCAGGCTCTCGTGGCGTTCGATCAGCGCCGTCAGCGCGGCGGCCATACGAGGGTGGTCCAGCTGCCCGCCCACGTTGACCCGGTAGCTGACGTTCCACACCGCGGGGTCGGCCGACCGGGCGTGGGTCCCGGACATCCGCCGCTGCCCCACCGAGGCGGGCGCGGCCGACTCGGCGGCCCCGGCGCCCGTCAGGATGGTCAGCAGCCGGTCGCGGTGGGCCCGGACCAGGCCGGCCACCTCCTCGTCCATCGCCCCGGCGGGGGCGAGGTAGGAGAGCCGCTCGCCGGTGGTGCGCAGCACGATCTCGCGTTCGTCGAGCAGCTGGAGGAGTCGCTTCCAGCCCTCGTCCGTCGGGGTCGTGCCGGTGGTCGTGTCCGTGGTCGTGGTCGTGGTCACAGCGTGCCCTCCTCGAACGCCGGGGCCTGCTGCTCGGCGGCGGCCGGCACGTGCGCGGCCATCGCGCGGATGGTCGGGCGGCGGAAGAAGTCCAGGACGCCGATCCGCATCCCGGTCGCCTCGCGGACCCGGTTCAGCAGCTTGGTGGCGGCCAGCGAGTGCCCGCCGAGGTCGAAGAAGGAGGTCTCCACTCCCGCGGGGCGGCCGAGTTCCTCCTCCCAGAGCCGCTGTACGGTGCGCTCCAGCTCGGTGAGCGGGGCGGCCGCGGGCTCGTCCGCGCCCAGCGGGCGGGGCTCCGGCATGGCGGCGGTGTCCAGCTTGCCGTGCACGGTGAACGGCAGCGTGTCCACGGCGGCCCAGAGCCCGGGCACCATGTAGTCGGGCAGCAGTTCGGAGAGCCGGTCGCGGACCACGGGCAGGTCGGCGGCCGGGCAGTCGACGTACCCGGCGAGCACGGTGCCCGCCGGGGTCCGGCGCGCCGCCACCGCGGCGGTGCGCACGCCGGGCACGGTGCGCAGCACGGTCTCCACCTCGCCGGGCTCGACCCGGTAGCCGCGGATCTTCACCTGGCGGTCGGCCCGGCCGAGGTACTCCACGGCGCCGTCCGGCCGCCAGCGGCCGAGGTCGCCGGTGCGGTAGCTGCGGCCTTCGGGGGTGTCGGTGAAGACGGCGGCGCTCTCCTCGTCGCGGTTGAGGTAGCCGATGCCGACCTGGACGCCCCGGACGTGGATCTCACCGATCGCGCCCGGCGGCACCCGGCGCCCGGCGGCGTCCAGGATGACGACCCGGCTGCCCGGGGTGGGGCGGCCGATCGGCGCGTAGTCGGTGGACTCCGGGTCGATCTCGCAGGCCGTCATCGCGTGGGTCTCGGTCGGGCCGTAGTGGTTGAACAGCCGGGAGCCGGGGTTGCGGCGCAGGAACGCCCGGATGCCGGGGTTGACCAGCACCTGCTCGCCGCCCGAGATGAGCTCCCGCAGGTGGGGCGCCGGCTCCTCGCCGAGCGCGTCGACCAGGGCGTTCAGCGGGGTGTACGGCATGTGGACCCGTTCGGCCCTGGTGGCCCGGACCACGGCGGCCAGGGCGGTCACGTCGTAGCGGGTCTCCTCCTCGATCAGCAGCAGGGTGCCGCCGGTGGCCAGTGTGGTCAGGATCTCCTGGACGCTGACGTCGAAGCCGCAGGAGGCGTACTGGAGGGTGCGGGCCGCGGAGTGCCCGGCGATGTTCCAGGCCACGAAGTGGGCCAGGCCGAGCGAGTGCATCAGCACGCCCTTGGGCCGGCCGGTGGACCCGGAGGTGTACAGCAGGTACGCGGGCGCCTGCGCCGAGGGGACGGGCAGCGGGGGCAGGGCGACGGGGCCGGCGTCCGTGGACGGGACGTCGGTGAGCACCGTCGGGGCGGTCAGGCCGAACTGCGCCGGGTCGGCCTCCGAGGTGGTGAGCACGACGACGGGGTCGCTGTCGGCGGCGATCAGCCGGCAGCGCTCGGGGCCCTGGAGGACGTCGATCGGCACGTGGACGGCGCCGAGCCGCAGGATGGCGAGCAGCGAGGCCACCAGGTCAACCGAGCGGGGAAGCAGCACGGCCACCAGGTCGCCCTCCCGGACGCCGGCCGACAGCAGCCGGCCGGCCAGCTCCTCGGCCCTGGCCAGCACCGTCCGGTAGTCGGTCTCGGTGCCGTCGGCGGCGACCACCGCGGTCTGGTCGAGCCGCTCGGCCGCGGTCGCGGCGACGATGGCCAGCGGGTGCTCGGGGGTCTCGGTCAGGACCGGTTCGCTCTCCAGGGCCTCGTCGGCCTGGTCGGCGGGTACGGCGGTGAGTTCGGCGAGCGGGCGCTCGGGGTCGGCGACGGCGGCGGTCAGCAGCCGCTCGAAGGCGCCGACCAGCCGGTCGACGGTGGTCCGGTCGAACAGCGCCTCGGCGTACTCGACGTGGCAGCGGATGCCGTCGGGCAGGCTGGTCAGGAAGAGCGTCAGGTCGAACGCGGAGCGGTCCGCGACGTGGTCCAGCGGGCGGGCCGTCACCCCGGGCAGGTCCAGCTCGAAGACCGCGTGGTTCTCGAACTCGACCATGACCTGGAAGAGCGGGTTGCGGCTGGTGTCGCGCTGCGGGTTGAGTTCCTGCACCAGGACCTCGAAGGGCAGCTGCTGGTGCTCGTAGGCGTCCAGCGCGGTGGAGCGGACCCGGCCCAGGGCCTCGGCGAAGTCCGGTTCGCCGGACAGGTCCAGGCGCAGCGCCAGCGTGTTGACGAAGAACCCGATCAGGTCCTCGGTGCCCTCGGCCCGGTTGGCCACCGGGGTGCCCACCACGACCTCGTCCTGGCCGGCGTACCGCTGGAGCACGCCGGCGAAGGCGGTCAGCAGCACCATGAACAGGGTGGAGCGCCGGGAGCGGGCCAACTGCCGCAGTCCGTCGGCGAGTTCGGCGGGAAGGTGGTGGACGTAGGCGCGGCCCCGGCCGTCCGGCACCGAGGGGCGCGGCCGGTCGGTGGGCAGGGTCAGCGCCGGCAGGTCGCCGGTGAACACCTTGCGCCAGTACGCGAGGCTCTCGTCGTACTCGCCGGCGGCCACCCTGGCCCGCTCCCTGGCGGCCTCGGCGGCCGGTCCGGTGGCCAGCACCGGCAGCCGGGCGGCGCGGTCCTCCCTGGCGGCCTGGTACAGCTCGCCCAGCTCGCGGGTGATCACCTCGGTGGACAGGGTGTCGATCACGATGTGGTGCATCGACAGGACCAGGACGTGCCGGTCGGCCGCCCGCTCCAGCAGCAGGGCCCGGAACAGCGGGCCCTCGGCCAGGTCGAAGCGGTGCTCGCCCTCGGCGGTGACCAGGTCGGCCACCGGGTCCGGCGAGGCGCCGTCGGCTGTGACCCGCTCCAGCACCGGCCCCGCGGGCGGCGCCAGCACCTGCTGGAACGGCTGGCCGTCCTGCTCCCGGAAGACGGTGCGCAGCGCGACGTGGCGCTGGATCAGCCCGCGCAGCGCGGTGTCCAGGGCCTGCGGGTCGAGCGGACCGTCCAGGGCGATCGCCTTGATCTCGTTGTACTGTCCGCCGTCGGGCAGCATCCGGTGCAGGAACCACATCCGCTGCTGGGCGTAGGACAGCTGCGCGCCGCGCAGGGTGTCCCGGCGCAGGGTGTCGAGCTGCGGCAGGCCGGACGCCACCAGGTCCGGGGAGAGCCCGAAGTCCACGAAGGCGGCGATCTCGTCGGCGCCGGCCGCCCGCAGCTCGGACAGCACGCCCTGGACGCTCTCGGGCGTGCCGATCAGCGCGCGGGAGGCGCAGTAGCGCTCGTACGCGCGCTCCAGCACGAACTCCAGGTCGTCCTCACGGGCGTTCTCGAAGTCCAGGGTCAGGCCGAGGCTGTTGGCCATCTGCCCGAACAGTGACAGCGAGGAGCGCAGGTAGTGGCAGAACGGCCGGTACGCCTGCTCGCGCGCGGTGGCCAGGTCGGTGCCCAGGTAGGTGTGGACCAGGACGACCACCCGGCCCGCCTCCGGGTCGAGCCCGTGCTCGGCCCGGGTGCGCCGGTAGATCGCGACGTTCTCGGCCAGCTGCGCGATGTCCTGGGTCATCAGGTTGGTGATGACGCCGAGGTCGTGCCTGGCCGCCTCGCGGAAGCTGTCCGGGTTGCCGACGATCGCGGTGAACATCGGCGGCAGGTCCTGCAGCGGGCGGGGGTGCAGGGTCACCTCGATCGGCTCGCCGTTGCCGTTGCGGCCCTGGTACGGCTCGCCGCGCCACAGCGCCCGGACGGTGTCGATCTGCCGGTGCATCAGCTCCTTGTGGCTGCCGTAGCGGTCGGGGAAGAACAGGAAGTCGTTGGGGTGCCAGCCGCTGGCGCAGCCCAGACCGACCCGGCCGCCGGACAGGTTGTCGACCACCGACCACTCCTCGGCGACCCGCACCGGGTGGTGCAGCGGGAGCACGGCGCAGCCCGCGTTCAGCCGGATCCGGCTGGTCTCCCGGGCGAGCGCGGCGGCCAGCACCGAGGGGTTGGGGAAGATGCCGCCGAAGGAGTGGAAGTGGCGTTCGGGCAGCCAGACGGAGTGGAAGTCGTGCCGGTCGGCGAACCGGGCGCTCTCCAGGACGATGCGGTACTTCTCGTCCTCGGGGGAGTCCAGCGGGTAGTCGCCGAAGAAGTAGAGGCTGAAGTCGACCGGCCGCTGCGGGTCGCTGACCGGCTGGTACGTGGTCGCGACGGTCTCGGTGCGGACGGCTTCGGCGGTCGCCGGGAGTTCGGCGGCCGGGCGCGGGGCGGGCAGCCGCACGCCGGGGGAGGCCGGGAAGAAGCCGCCGCGCCGCAGGTCGCGCAGCGACTCGCGGACCGCGTCGATCACGAACTCCACGTCGCCGTCGGTGTGGGCGGTGGAGAGGAAGAAGTTGCGCCACTCCCACACGTAGACCCCGCGGGTCAGCAGGTGCGGGAAGAGCAGCTCCATGTCGGCCCTGGGCTCGAACCGGAAGAGCGAGCCGAAGTGGGCCAGCCGCAGCGGGAACTCCTCCTCCTCGAAGAAGCCGTTCAGGGTGGTGGCCAGCATGTCGGTGCGGGCGTTCAGCCGCTCCTGGAGGCCGGGGCCCGCCGCCTTGAGGTGGCGCAGCACCGCGCCCGCGGCGGTCATCGCCAGCGGGTGCTGGATGTAGGTGCCGCCGAAGAAGGTGGTGTCCTTGGGCGGGTAGCTGTCGTCCCCGTAGTCCCAGTGCCCGCCGTCGATCCCGTCCAGGATGTCGGCCCGGCCGGCGATCGCGCCGATCGGGTAGCCGCCGCCCAGCACCTTGCCGTAGGTGGACATGTCCGGGGTGACGCCCCAGAATCCCTCGGCGCCGCGCAGGTGGGGGCGGAAGCCGGTGAGCATCTGGTCGAAGACCAGCACGATGCCGAGCTTGGCGGTGAGTTCGCGCAGCGAGCGGACGAAGTCGGCCGGCTGGCGGCCGGGGTGGCGGCTCTGCACCGGCTCGACCAGGACGGCGGCGATCCGGTCGCCGTGCTCCTCGATGACCTTGAGGCTCTCCGGATCGCCGTACCGCAGCACCAGCAGGTCGGCGACGGCGCTGCCGGGGATGCCGATCGACACCGGGACGGTCTCCCGGTCGGCGCCGCGGCCCAGGGTGCGGCCCAGGGTGTGGTCGAAGTGGCCGTGGTAGGAGCCCTCGAACATGACGATCTTGTCCCGGCCGGTGTACGCGCGGGCCAGCCGGATCGCCCCGGCGTTCGCCTCGGTGCCGGAGTTGGCGAAGGCGACCCGCTCGGTGCCGGTCAGCTCGGCCAGCAGCTCGGCGGCCTCGCCGGTCTCCGGGCCGCGCGGGCCCAGCCGCAGGCCGGAGGACAGGTGCTCGCGGACGGCCTCGTTGACGAACTCGGGCTCGTGGCCGAAGAGCAGCACGCCGAAGCCCATGGTGATGTCGACGTACGGGTTGCCGTCGACGTCCTCCAGCCGGGAGCCCCTGGCCTGGCGGGCGGCCAGCGGGTAGAGCATCTCCTTGGTGCCGGAGCGGAAGCCGACCACGGCGCGGCTGTCCGCGAGGGTGCGGCGGTGGCGGCGGGTGATCGCCTTGGAGGCGGAGGTGCGGGCGGTGAAGCGGGCGACCAGCTCGTCCACGTGGGTGCGCTGCTGGTCGGTCAGGCCGCCGGAGGCCATGCCGGACTCGCGGGAGACCGTCACCCGGGGGCCGTGCACCTGCGGGGCGGCCGGGGCCTCAGCGGCGGCGGGCGCCTCGGCAGCGGGGGCGACGACGGGCGTCGGGGCCGGGGCGGCGGTCTGGAC
>NZ_MSJQ01000278.1 GCF_014596515.1 Streptomyces sp. CBMA156 | reverse complement strand
AGCCAGATGACCATGTGGGCCAACGAAGGCCTTCTCAAGAAGATCGCCTACGGGACCTACATCCTCGCCGACGCATGGAAACAGACCGCATTGACGGACACGGACAGCGCCTAACTCCGCGGCATTGCGACGCCGGCGCGGTGTTGAAGCGGACGAGGACGCGGCCGTCCATGGTCCTGTCGGTGTCGATCGAGGGGAAGATGAGACCGAACTCGCGCCCGCGCTCCTGGACTTCGTCCATCAGGGCGCGGATGTGGTCCTCGGTGTAGTACCGGATCCGGGGGTCGGTCGGCAGCATCGGGTGGCGGCCGGGGCGGTAGATCATCAGCCGGCGTCCTTCAGCAGCTCGAACCACACGGATTTGGCACGCTCGTGGGGGTCGACGCCCCAGCGGTGGGTGAGGGCCTCGACCAGCTGGAGGCCCCGCCCCGACTCTGCGAGCAGGGACAACGGCGGGGCGGAGGGGAGGACCGGGCTCTCGTCCGTGACGGAGACCCGGAGGGAGTCGTTGACGGAGATGATCTCGACCAGCGGCGCGGGGGTGTCGGTGTGGCGCCACGCGTTGACGAGCAGCTCGCAGAGGGCGAGCTGCGCGTCGGAGATCGTGGCGGGGGCCCAGCCGACGCGCGTCATGGTGTTGCAGAGGGTCTGACGGGCGATGGCGATGGTGGGGGTGTTGACGAGACGCATGGAAGTTCTCCGGGGATGCGAAGAAGTGGCGTGACAACAGCCAGAGCTGACGATCCATCGGATCGACGTGAATTTGACCATACCCGACCCGAATCACATGTGATCCCAAATCCGGATAGATTCATCCTCAAGTGGACCTCGCGCACGGCAGCGCGGCAGACTTGGGCCACCCCGGCGAGGAAGGAACCCATGCCGCCACGAGTCAACCCGACGCTCCGTCAACGCCGCGTCGGGACGGAACTTCGGAAGATGCGCGAGGCAGCCGGGCTGTCGACGTCCAACCTCAGCAGGGCCCTCGGCATCGACAGGACTCAGGTCAGCCAGATCGAGGCGGCCAAGGTCGGCGTCAGCCCCGAGCGGCTCCGATCCTTCGCCGCCGCCTGCAAGTGCATGAACGAGCCCTTGATCGACGCTCTGGAATCCATGGTCATGGACCGCTCCAAGGGCTGGTGGGAGGAGTACCGAGGAACCATCTCCGACGGATTCCTCGAAGTCGCCGAATTGGAGAAGAGCGCCCACAGCCTCATGCTTTGGGTTGTCACTCACATGCCCGGCCCCTGCCAGACCATCAGCTATGCCTCTTCAGTTTTCGGACGCCTGATCCCTCCGCTCCCCCGGCATGAGTTGGAGGCCCGCACGACCTTCAGGATGCAGCGCAAAGCCGCCCTACGCCGCGACCGGACGCCGATCACATGCTTCCTCTACGAGTCGGTGTTGTGGACTCGCTTTGGCGGCACCCCGATCCTCCGAGAACAGCTCATGTCCCTCATAGAGGAATCCGAGCAATCCTGGATGACCATCCGAGTTGTGCCGTTCGATATCGACACCTTTCCCGGGGCCGTAGAGAACCTCACGTACGCGTTCGGCGCGGTGCCCGAGCTGGACACCGTCGAAGTTGAGTCATCCCAGGGGTCGATACACCTCGATGCCGCCAGCCAGCTGACCAGCTACCGCTCCATCTTCAAGCGCACCGAATCGATGGCACTCGATGAAGATGACTCCCGTGACCTGGTCCGCAAGATCGCACGAACGCTTTGAAAGGCCCAACATGACCAGCTTCGAGTGGCAGAAGTCTTCCTTCAGTGGTTCCGGTAACGACTGCGTGGAGATCCGCACGGCCGCCGGGGCGGTCGAACTTCGCGAGTCCGACGAGGGCCACCAGGTCATCCACACCACTCCCGCCGCCCTCGCCGCCCTCCTCCACGGCGTCAAGGCCGGCGAATTCGACCACCACGCCTGACACCCCACGCCCTCGCGCCCCCTCGCTCTCCCCGAGCGAGGGGGCGTAGCTCGTTCAGGTGAAGGCGAGTTGAGGCTCCTCCCCCGGCTTCATCCGACCACGTACAACTGTCGTGCACCTCGCCCGCACCGCGAAGGAATGACAGCCATGGCACAGCTGGAGTCCGGCCTCTACACCATCCAGAACGGCGACGCCAAGATCGGCCGAGCCCGTCACGAAGCCCTGGACCTCTCCCCCAAAGCCGTCTTCGCCAACACCGACGACCAGGACGCGGTCTGGGTCGTCGAGGCCTACCCCAACAACCACTACCGGCTCTACGCCAAGGGCGCCCCGACCGCCGTGGAGGACCTCAAGCCCGCCGGCCCGCTGGTCTCCCTCCTCCTCGACCAGGGCGACGCCCCCGAGTGGGAACTGATTCCCGTCCCCGGGGGCGCCCCGGACACCTACCAGATCAAGTCCCCCCAGGGCTCCTCGTGGACCGTCCTCGAACCCAACAAACAGAGCAGGATCGAGGTCATCCCCGTCCTCGAAGGCTCCACCGCCTTCACCTTCGAGAAGATCGACGTCTGACCCGCGCCCCGCCCCGCACCGGAAGTCGGCCCGCCCGACTTCCTGTGCACGCACCCTTCCCCCCTCGCCCCCCTACTCCCGAGCGACGCCCCCTGGCCCGAACTGCTCCACCACGGCGCCCAGTACGGCGTCCCACTCCGTGGAGGACGTCGGGACCGGGATCGCCCCGGGTCCCAACTCCACGCAGCTGCCGTTCATATGACCCTTGACCCAGCCGACACAGCTCGGCCTGTCCCCGGTCCGCGCACGACAGAACTCCTCAAGGACCTTCCGCACCTCGGGCAACGGAAGGACGGTCGCGGGCTCCATGAACACCGGGGTCCACATGTCCGAGATCACCTTCGGATCGCCGGCCGGCGGCGACGGGTTGTCGGTCACCCACGTGCATCCGTCGATCCCCTCGCGCCGGGAGAAGCTCAGACTGACGGACCAGACCAGACCGCCGTACCCGGCCTCCCGGTCCATCGCCACCATCAGGACGCTCTCGTCCGAGGGTCGGGCCTTGTCGAAGCGCACCTCGTTGAGCGCGAACCACGCGTTCCGGCCGCTCCCCGCGTTCTCCATCACCCAGGAGATCAGCCGGTCCGCGTCCTCCCGCGACTCCACCTCGTGCCGGTCGTCACCGATCACCACACTCAGGAACATCCCCGGCCCCCACAGGTCTCCGCCGTCACAACCATCGGCGACCGTACCGGCCTGCTCCGACACCTCCCAGCAGACGGCCCGACCACGAGAACGCGCCAGAAGTCGGCCCACCCGACTTCCTGCGCTCGCACACTCCCCCACCCGGAACGGAACTGGCCTGCCGCCACAGCGCGTTGGAACCGACATGGCGATGATGGCGGGTCTGCTCTTCATGGCGGTACTGGTGATCGTGCCCTTCACGCTCGCCTCCGCCCGGCACGTCGTCGCGCGCTCGGGCCACCCCGCATGGCTGTCCCGACGGCTGTCCGCCCGGTCCCGATCCGGCGAACTCGGCCTCGGTGCCACCGCGACCGAGGAGTTCCACGCCTTCCTCAACGCCAACAAGCGCGTGCAGATCGAGCAGCGCCAAGCCCGGCTCGTCCTGCGGGACGACGACCACGCCGGCGCCCCGCCCCGCACCGGCGTCGACCTCGACGGAGGCACCGCCGTCATCCCGCCCCGCCGGTAGCACCGCGCGGGACGCCCGGCCCACCACCCGAGCCGCCGAGGAACGTCCGGCGGTCCCGGTCCGCACCGGCCTCAAGCGCGTCGCGGCGATCTTCGCGCGCGACCGCTTCACGGCCTCCGCCCCCTCGGCTGTCCACGCTTCGTCCCCGCACCCGGGCGACCGGCCGTCCGGAGCCGTGACCGACCCGCCCACCGCTCCGCGCGACGTCGAACCACCCCTCACTCGAACGGACGCACCCGCACCCGTACGGCCGTCAGGCAGGCCCCACCCCGCCGTCCCCGCCCGACCCGGCGGCCGGGGCGGGTTGTCGAGTGGCGAACCATGGTGCGCGAGGAGATGGTGACCGGCAGAGACCCCTCACCAGAAAGGGCGATCATGCCCGAGGTCACCTCCCCGTACGCGACCGGCACCCCGTGCTGGGTCGATCTGATGGCCAAGGACCAGCAGGCCGCACTGGACTTCTACCGCGACCTCTTCGGCTGGCAGGGCCGGCCCGGCCCGGCCGAGTTCGGCGGGTACGCCGTCTGCGAGCTGGACGGCAAGGCCGTGGCCGGCATCGGTCCGGCGATGGCCCCCGAAGGAGCGCCGGAGCCGCCCACCGTCTGGACCAGCTACCTGGCCACCACCGACGCCCAGGCCACCCAGGACGCGATCGTCGCCGCCGGCGGCACCCTGCTCGCGCCGGTCATGGACGTCGGCAGCCTGGGCCGGATGCTGATCGCCGCCGACCCGCAGGGCGCCGTGTTCGGCTCCTGGCAGCCGGGCGAGTTCTCCGGCGCCAAGGTCGTCAACGAGGCCGGCGCGCTGACCTGGAACGAGCTGCACACCAGCGACGTCCCGGCCGCCACCGCCTTCTACGGCGAGGCGTTCGGCATCGAGATCGAGCCGCTGGACGGCGCGGACGCGTACTGGGAGCTGCGGGTCGGCGGCCGGGCGGTCGGCGGCGTCACCCTGCTCGCCAACGACCCGCCCGGCACCCCGGCACACTGGCTGACGTACTTCTCGGTCGACGACGTCGACTCCACCGTGGACGCCCTGGTCAAGCGCAACGGGACGGTCTTCGCCCCGCCCTTCGACATGGTCGCCGGCCGGATGACCGTGGTCGCCGACCCGCAGGGCGCCCCCTTCGCCATGATCAGGCCCACCCCGCTCTGACCCACCCCACCCCCACGAACCGCCGCCCCGCCCGCCCGGACCCCCACCCGGGCGGGCGGCCTGCGTCCCACCCCCACCGGACCCCGCGCGCGGGAACAGGAAGTCGGCCGGCCCGACTTCCCACGCACGGCCCGGGCACCGCTCAGTCCAGTTCCGCCAGGAAGGCCAGCGCCGCCGCCCAGGCCCACTCCGCCGCCTGCGCGTCGTAGTCCGGCAGCTCCGGGTCGGTGAACAGGTGCCCGGCACCCCGGTACCGGTGCACCTCGACGTCCGCCCCGGCCCGCACCATCCGCAGGTACCAGGCGTTCAGCCAGTCCTCCGGCTCGAACGGGTCCGGCTCCGCGATGTGCAGCTGCACCGGGATCTCGGTGGCCGCGTCCTCCCGCAGGTCCGAGGTGCCGTGCAGGAGCAGCAGCCCGCGCGCCTTCTCGTCGGCCAGCGCCAGGTTCTGCGCCAGCGCGCCGCCCAGCGAGAAGCCGGCGTACACCAGCCCGCCCTCGGACAGCGGCGCGGCCGCCATCACGCCCCGCCGCAGCAGCTCCTCGCTGCCGCCGAGCTCCTCCTGGAACTCCTGCGCCTCCTCGACGGAGTCGAAGGTCCGCCCGTCGAACAGGTCCGGGATGTGCACGGTGTGCCCGGCGGCGCGGAGCCGCTCGGCGGCGGCCCGCACGGCGGGCCGCAGCCCGTAGGCGGAGTGGAAGAGGACGATCTGGGCCACGGTTCGGGTCCTTCATCAGGGGAGTCGGCTACCCACCCATGATCCCGCATCCCCCACCGGTCACCACGACCCCACATCCGGCTGCGCCCCCAAGCCCGGCTACGACACCACGTCCTTGCGAGCGAACCCCCGGAACGCCAGCGCCAGCAGCACCACCGCGTACGAGAGCGACAGCGAGACGCCCTGCACCATGCCGCCCCACTCCAGCTGCGGCTGCAGGGCGTCCGCCCAGGAGTACTGCCAGTGCGCCGGCAGCCACTCCCGCAGGTCGCCCAGCGCGGTGACGGCGTCCAGCACCCCGGTGATGATCGACGCGAACACCGCGCCGCCCACCGCGCCCAGCGGCGCGTCGGTCGCCGTGGAGAGCCAGAACGCCAGCGCCGCGATCACGATCTCGCTGAGGAACACGAAGGCCACCGCGACGGCGATCCGGGGCAGCGCCTCCCCGGCCGGCAGGCTGACCCCGGCGGGCAGCTTGAGGTCCCCCCAGCCGTACGCCGCCGTGCCGACGACCAGTCCGATCGCGGGCAGCATCACCACCGCCACCGCCGAGAACGCCAGCCCGACCGCGAACTTGCGGGCCAGCAGCCTGGCCCTGGGCACCGGCGCGGCCAGCAGGTAGCGCAGCGAGGACCAGCTCGCCTCCGAGGCGACGGTGTCGCCGCAGAACAGCGCGACCGGGATCACCAGCATGAAGCCGGTGCCGACGAACAGCATGGTGACCGCGAAGTTGGCCCCCGAGGCGGTGGCCAGCTCGATGAAGGTGGTCCGACCCGGACGCCCCGGGGTGCCGCCGATCTGGAACGCGGCCAGGATGACGAACGGCATGGCGGCCAGCACCGCGCCGATCACCAGCGTGCGGCGCCGGCGCAGCTGGCGCATGGCCTCCACCCGCAGCGGCAGCGTCCGGCTCGCCCGGTACCCCTCGGCGTGGTCCATCGACACGTGGCCGGTCGGCTCGGCACGGTCCGCCGAGTCGGCGCGGTCCGTCGGAACGACGCTCACTCTCCACCTCCGATCAACGACAGGAACGCGTCCTCCAGCCGACGCTGCGGTCCGGCGCTCTCCACCGGCACCTCCAGCCGCACCAGCTCGGCCAGCAGCGCGCTCGCCGCCAGCCCGTCCAGGCGCACCAGCAGTCCGCCCTCGACGGCCTCCGCCGAGCCGACCCCGGCCAGGGCGGCGACCTTCTCGGCCACCGGCACCGGGTCGTACGGGCCGGCGATGCCGACCATCAGCAGCTCGCCGGCGCCCACGATGTCCCCGACCGGCCCGGCCGTGACGAGCCGCCCGCGGTCCATCACCACCAGGTCGGTGCAGCTCTGCTCCACCTCGGACAGCAGGTGGCTCGACACGATCACGGTCCGCCCGCCGGCCGCGTACCGGATCATGACCTCGCGCATCTCGCGGATCTGCGGCGGGTCCAGCCCGTTGGTCGGCTCGTCCAGGATCAGCAGGTCCGGCATCCCGAGCATCGCCTGCGCGATCGCCAGCCGCTGCCGCATGCCCTGCGAGTACGTCCGCACCGCGCGGTCCAGCGCCTCGCCGAGCCCGGCGATGGCCAGCGCCTCGTCGAAGCGCGCGTCGGCCTCCGGCCGGCCGGTCGCCTGCCAGTACAGCCGCAGGTTGGCCCGCCCGGTGAGGTGCGGCAGGAAGCCGGCGCCCTCCACGAACGCCCCGACCCGGGACAGCACCGGGGCGCCGGGCCGTACCAGGTGCCCGAAGATCCGGATCTCGCCGGCGTCCGGGCGGATCAGGCCCATCAGCATCCGCAGCGTGGTGGTCTTGCCCGCGCCGTTCGGCCCGAGCAGTCCGAGCACCTGCCCCTGCTCCACCCGGAAGCCGAGGTCCCGTACGGCGTAGCGGTCCTGGGAGCCCTTGTAGCGCTTGCTCAGCCCGCTGATCAGCAGCGGCACCGCGGCCAGCTCCGGGTCGAAGCCGGGCCCGGCGGCCGCCCTGCGGCGTCGCAGCCGCGGCACCAGCACCAGCCCGGCGGCCACCACGACCGCGACCACCGGCAGCAGCCAGGTGCGCGAGGGCAGCGGCGCCGCCTCGGTGACCAGTTCCTCGACGGTCGGCGCGGTGAGCGCCCCGGCCGGCGCCACCTGGTAGGTGGCCGGCTCGACCGGTGAGGCGTACGCGAGGTCGGTGCTCGCCAGCACCAGCCGCACCCGGTGCCCGGCCGGGAAGGTGTGGTCGACGGTCGGCAGCGCCACCGTGACGGTCTTCCCGGCGTCCGCGCCGGTCACCCGCAGTGGGGCGGCGAGCTGCTGCGGCAGCACCGCCTTGCCGTCCGGGCCGACGTCGTACAGCTTCGCGAACAGCACCGCGTCCGGCCGGTCGGCCTTGACCCGCACCGGCACGGTCGGCTGCCCGGTCAGGTGCAGCGCCGAGTCCAGCGGCGCCGAGTCGAAGGCGGCGTTCTGCCCGGGGAAGTCCAGCGACAGTCCGGCGCCCAGCGAGGCCGCCTGGCTGAGCGCGCCGACGCCGGGCAGCGTCGAGATCCCGGGCGGCGCGCCGCCGGGCGGGTTGGCGAGGGTCTTCTCGCCGCCCGCCAGCTCGACGGTCCGCGAGCCCGTCCCGCCCAGCCCCGGGTAGCGGTCGGCGGTGGCCCCGCGCAGCACGGCCTGGAAGCCGGTCGAGTCCACCCCGCCGGTGCGGGTGACCCGGAACGCGGCACCGGTGTCGGTGCCGCCGCCCTTCTGGCCGTGATCCTTCAGATAACGGTCGAACCAGGCGGTCACCCGGTCGTCCACCCGGGCGCTGGTGTCCGTCCCGCCGTCGTGGCCGCCCGCGAACCAGTCCACCGCCACCGGTGCGCCGTTGGCGGCCACCGCCTTGGCGATGCGGTCGCCCTGGTCCAGCGGGAACAGCGAGTCCTGCTGCCCCTGCACCACCAGCGTGGGCGCCTTGAGCTGCGCCGCCACCGAGGACGGGCTGGAGCGCTCCAGCAGCGCGACGGCCTCCGGATCGGCGTGCCCGGCGGTGGCGACCCGGTCGTACATCGCGCAGAGCGACTCCAGGAACCGCCCGCAGCCGACCGGCCCGTCCGTCTGCTGCTGTGCACCGCCGTCCGCCTGCGGCTGTGCGCCGCCGCCCGTCGGCGCCCCCGCGCCGCCGCCGCTCTCCCGCGGCGCCTCGCCCGAGGGGCCGAGGTCCCCGGCCGCGCCGGTGGTGAAGAAGATCCCGGCCCACAGCTTCTTGAACACGCCGTCCGCCGCGCCCGAGCCCTGCACGCCCTGCGGGAACAGCGCGTCGGCCAGGTTCCACCAGGTGATCTGGGTGGCCACCGCGTCGATCCGGTGGTCGTAGGCGGAGGCCAGCAGCGAGACCGCCCCGCCGTACGAGGCACCGGTGATGCCGACGTTCGGGTCGCCTGGCCCGTCCAGCTGCACCTCGGGCCGCTGGGCCAGCCAGTCCACCAGGTGCCTGACGTCCTCGACCTCGCGGTCGGGCGCGTTCAGGCCGATCCTGCCGCCCGAGTGCCCGAAGCCGCGCGCCGACCAGGTCAGCACCGCGTACCCCTGCCGGGCCAGCTGCTCGGCGCGGGCGCGCTGGCCCTCCTTGGAGCCGCCGAAGCCGTGGGCCAGCAGCACCGCGGGGCGCGGACCGCTGCCGGTGGTGAAGAACGAGGTGTCCAGCCGGACCTGCTGGTCGCTGCCGGGCGTCTCGGGCATGGCGAGGAACCGGTCCTCTTGACGGACCGCCTGCTCACCGCCGGAGGCCACCGTCACGGTGCCCGCTCCGGCCACCGCCACCAGGGCCACCGCCCCGGCCAGCAGCCTGCGTCTGACCGATGTTCCCCGGGCGCGCCAGCGACGCCATGCCCCACCGAACTCCATGGGCGCTGATCGTATCCGCCGTCCGGGTAGGCCGCCGATAAAGCCGCCACACGCTTTCGCCCGGTTCGCCCCGCTGTGCCCGGGTATCGTACGGCCCATGCCCTGGCCGCTGATCTCGCTGCTCGCCACCGTCGCCGCCACCCTGGCGATCGGCTGGATCGTCGACCAGGCCCTCCAGCGGATCGCCGCCCGGCAACCGGGGGCACCGGTCTGGCCGCTGCTCCGCCGCTGCCGGATCCCGCTCCAACTCACCGTCGTGTCAGCCCTGTTGCTCGCCGCCAAGCCGCTCCGGCGGACCCTCCACGCGACCGGGGACGACGGCGCGCACCACCTGCTCCTGCTGCTCCTGCTCGCCTCGCTGGGCTGGCTCACCGTCCGCGTGGTGGCCGCCGTCCTGGAGGCCCTGCTCAGCCGGTACGAGACCCGCGTCGACGACCCGGCCCGGGTCCAGCGGGTGAACACCCAGATCAGCATGCTGCGCCGGGTGGTCAGCGCGGTGATCGTCGTGGTCACGGTGGCCGTGATGCTGCTGACCTTCTCCGCCATGCGCACCATCGGCGCCAGCCTGCTCGCCTCGGCGGGCATCATCGGCATCGTGGCCGGCATCGCCGCCCAGAGCACCCTGGGTAACTTCTTCGCCGGCCTCCAGATCGCCTTCGGCGACACCGTCCGGATCGGCGACACGGTGGTGGTGGACGGCCAGCAGGGCACGGTCGAGGAGATCACCCTCAGCTACCTGGTCGTCCGGCTCTGGGACTACCGCCGGCTGGTCGTCCCGGTCTCGTACTTCGTCAACAAGCCCTTCGAGAACTGGACCCGCAGGGACCCCGGCCTGCTCGCCGCCGTCCTGCTCCATCTCGACCACACCACCCCGGTGGACGAGCTGCGCGCCGCCCTGCGCGCCCGCCTCGACCGGAACCCGCTCTGGGACGGCGCCGAATGGGCCCTCCAGGTCACCGACACCACGCCCAGCACGATGGTCGTCCGCGCCACCATGACCGCCCGCACCCCCGACGACGCCGCCCAGCTCCGCTTCGACGTCCGCGAACAGCTCATCGCCTACCTGCGCGACGAGCACCCCGACGCCCTCCCCCGCCTCCGCACCACCGGCACCTGACCCCCGCCGGCCCCGGAAACACGTGCCGCCCCCGGCCGAAGGGACCGGGGGCGGAACCGTGCGAGGAAGGCCTACAGCACCCGCGTCATCGTCCGGTGCGGGATCCCCGCATCGTCGTACACGGGCCCCTCGGCCACGTACCCCAGCCGCTCGTAGAACCCGAGCGCCTGCACCTGCGCGTGCAGCTCGACCTCCGCGCCACCGCGCCCGGCACCCGCGGCCTCGACCGCCCGGACCAGCTCCGCGCCCAGACCCGTGCCCCGGGCCGCCGCGACGACCGCGAGCCGCCCGAGCAGCACCCGCCCCTCGACGCCACCGGTCAGCTCCCGGGCGTGGTCCCCGAAGATCAGCCTCGCGGTCCCCAGCCCGGCCCCGTCGGCCCCCACCGCCAGCAGGTGCACCGAGGTCGCGTCGTACTCGTCGTACTCCAGCTCCTCCGGCACGCCCTGCTCATCGATGAACACCTCACGCCGGACGGCCCGCACCAGCTCCAGGTCCGCCTCGCCCTCGGCGACCCGGACGGCAGTGGCCGGCATGTCAGCTCTCCGCCGCGATGATGTCCAGCGCCTTCGTCAGGTCCTCCGGGTACTCGCTGGAGAACTCGACCCACTGGCCGTCCGCCGGGTGCTCGAAGCCGAGCGACACCGCGTGCAGCCACTGCCGGGTCAGCCCCAGCCGCTTGGCCAGCGTCGGGTCGGCGCCGTACGTCAGGTCGCCCACGCAGGGGTGCCGCAGCGCGGACATGTGGACGCGGATCTGGTGGGTGCGGCCGGTCTCCAGCTTGATCGTCAGCAGCGACGCGGCGCGGTACGCCTCGATCAGGTCGTAGTGGGTGATGGACGCCTTGCCGTCCTTGGTGACGGCCCACTTCCAGTCCGAGCTGGGGTGCCGTCCGATCGGCGCGTCCACCGTCCCGCTCAGCGGGTCCGGGTGGCCCTGCACCAGCGTGTGGTACCGCTTCTCGGTGATCCGGTCGTGGAACTGCCGCTTGAGGTCGGTGTACGCGCGCTCGGACTTGGCGACCACCATCAGCCCCGAGGTGCCGACGTCCAGCCGGTGCACGACGCCCTGGCGCTCGGCGGCGCCCGAGGTGGAGATGCGGAACCCGGCCGCGGCCAGTCCGCCGATCACGGTGGGGCCGGTCCAGCCCGGGCTGGGGTGCGCGGCGACGCCGACCGGCTTGTCGACCAGCACGATGTCCTCGTCCTCGTGGACGATCCGCATGCCCTCGACCGGCTCGGCGACGATCCGCACCGGGGCGGCCGGCGCGGGGATCTCGACCTCCAGCCAGGAGCCGGCGGTCACCCGGTCCGACTTCCCGGCCACGGCGCCGTCGAGCGTCACCTTGCCGTCGGCGGCCAGCTCGGCGGCCTTGGTCCGGGAGAAGCCGAACATCCGGGCCAGGGCGGCGTCGAGGCGTTCGCCCTCCAGGCCGTCGGGTACGGGGAGGCTTCGGATCTGCGCTGCGGTACTCACCCGTACGAGTATGCCGGAAACGCGACCCGCCCCCGCCCGCCGGTGATCCGGGGGCTACTTCCCGGCCTGCTCCGGCTTCTCGCCCTTCTCGCCCTTCCCGTCCTTCTCGGGCTGCTGGTGGACGGTCCCGTCCGGGTTGCTGCCGCGGAAGGAGAGCAGCACCACCAGGATCCCGCCGCAGACGATCGCCGAGTCCGCGAGGTTGAAGACCGCGAAGTGCTGGACGGAGATGAAGTCCACCACGTGCCCGCGGAAGACGCTCGGCGAGCGGAACAGCCGGTCGGTGAGGTTGCCGAGCGCCCCGCCGAGCAGCAGCCCGAGCGCGATCGCCCAGGGCAGGCTGTACAGCCGGCGGGCGATCCGCCAGATCACCACGATGACGGAGGAGGCGATCATCGTGAAGACGACGGTCAGCGCCTGCCCCATCCCGAAGGCCGCGCCCGAGTTGCGGATCACCTGGAAGGTGACCACGTCTCCGATCACCTTGATCGCCGAGTGGTTCTCCAGCCGGGCGACCACCAGCGACTTGCTGGCGAGGTCGATCAGGAACGCGAGGACGGCGATGACCAGCAGCACGCCGATCCGGCGCGGGCCCCTGGGCTTCTCGGCCGTCGCGTCGTCCACGGGCGAGGCCTCGACCGGCTCGGCCACGGGCACCTCCACGGCATCGGCGGGGGACGGGACGGCGTCGTCCCGGGTCTGGGGGGAACCTTGCGTACTGATGATCCGCTCCGCTGCCGATGGAGCTCCCCCGGTCCGCAGGAGGGGGAGGGTGGTGGGCCGATGACGGCCTGCCCGCGTTCACGAACGCGTCAGGCGACGTTTATTCAGGCGACGATACGGGGTCGAGCGTACGGCAAGCCCGACCCCCCACGTCGCTCCGGTCGCCCGGTTCAGCGGCGCTCCTGCTTGGCCTTGCACTGTACGCAGAGCGTCGCCCTGGGGAAGGCCTGCATCCGGGCCTTGCCGATGGCCTGCCCGCAGGACTCGCAGGTGCCGAAGCCGACGCCCTCCAGCCGCCCCAGCGCGCGTTCGGTCTGGGCCAGGCTGTCCCGCGCGTTGTTGGCCAGCGCCAGCTCGCTCTCCCGCGAGATGTTCTTCGTACCGGCGTCCACCTGGTCGTCGCCGGCTCCGTCGTTGGAGTCGCGCATCAGTCCCGAGATGGCCGCCTCGGCGGCGTCGATCTCGCTCCGGAGCCGGTCCAGCTCGCTGATCAGCTCGTCGTGCAGCTCGTGGACCTCCGCCCTGGTCCACGGTTCCTCGCCGGGCCGGACCGGCAGCGTGGCCGGGTCCACCGACTCGGCGCCGTGCGGCCCGGTGACGGTGTCCTTGCTGGTCTTCGGTGCGGTAGTGGTCACGGTCCCCTCCCCTGGGTCGACCGCCACGGCCTTGCGTGCCCGCTTGGTGGCGGTACCCGCGCCGGTTCCCTTCTCAGCCATGGCTTTCGACCCCATCTACGAACGAATCGAGCCGCCGGTTCCCGGCGGCTTCCAGTGCCGGAACGATAATCCCGATCAAAACCGGTCACAACATGACATACCGACGCCCCATAACGATCCCACCCAGGCAGCCGCCCCAACCGTCACGCCCCGTACGCTCAGAGATTTGTGCCCAGATCGACTCCGGCTAATCTCCGCCGTCGAACGCCACGGAGCGCCACCGAACGGCACCGAACGGCACCGGACAGCGCCGGACGCGCCTCCGCGGGGCGCCCCGGAGAGCCCCCGGGGAACCGCCCCGGGGACCGCCCGCCGGAAACGGTTTGGACAAACCGACTCACCCGGCCGATACACTGGCCCTGCGAGGCGCAGATGGGACGAGTACCGACGTACGCAGCCACCAGCGACCCGGGGACGGTGCGAGCCCGGGGGTGTGCACGGCGGGAAGATCACCCCGGAGCCGCCGGAAGAACGGCCACCGACCACGGCGGCCCACTAGACCCGGCAGCAAGCCCAAACAAGAGGGCCGCGAACGCAGCACCGCGGCCAAGGAGGGTGGTACCGCGGGGCGGCCAGGCCGTCTCGTCCCTCCGGAGGATCCAGTCCCAGTATCCGCCGGAGGTCGACGCCCGCGATGAGCAGCTCCTACAACCCCGTCCCCGCGCAGGTGGACCTGCCTGCCCTGGAGCACCAGATCCTGTCGTTCTGGCAGGACAACAAGATCTTCCAGCGCAGCCTGGAGCAGTCCGAGGGCCGCCCCGAGTGGGTGTTCTACGAGGGCCCGCCCACCGCCAACGGCATGCCCGGCGCGCACCACATCGAGGCCCGCGTCTTCAAGGACGTCTTCCCTCGCTACCGGACCATGAAGGGCTACCACGTCGCCCGCAAGGCCGGCTGGGACTGCCACGGCCTGCCGGTCGAGCTCGCCGTCGAGAAGGAGCTGGGCTTCTCCGGCAAGCAGGACATCGAGGCGTACGGCATCGCCGAGTTCAACGCCAGGTGCCGCGAGTCGGTGACCCGCCACACCGACGCCTTCACCGAGCTGACCACCCGCATGGGGTACTGGGTCGACCTGGACGAGGCCTACCGGACGATGGACCCGTCGTACGTCCAGTCCGTCTGGTGGTCGCTCAAGCAGATCTTCGACAAGGGCCTGCTGGTCCAGGACCACCGGGTCGCCCCCTGGTGCCCGCGCTGCGGCACCGGCCTCTCGGACCACGAGCTGGCCCAGGGCTACGAGACCGTGGTCGACCCCTCGGTCTTCGTCCGCTTCCCGCTGACCAGCGGCCCGCTGGCCGGCCAGGCCGCCCTGCTGGTCTGGACCACCACCCCGTGGACCCTGGTCTCCAACACCGCCGCCGCCGTCCACCCCGAGGTCACCTACGTGGTGGCCACCGACGGCGCGGAGAAGCTCGTCGTCGCCGAGCCGCTGCTCGCCAAGGCTCTCGGCGAGGGCTGGGAGACCACCGGCGAGTCCTTCACCGGCGCCGAGATGGAGCGCTGGGCCTACCGCCGCCCCTTCGACCTGGTCGCGATCGAGGACGCCCACTACGTCGTCAACGCCGACTACGTCACCACCGACGACGGCACCGGCATCGTCCACCAGTCCCCCGCCTTCGGCGCGGACGACCTCGCGGTCTGCCGCCGCTACGGCCTGCCGGTGGTCAACCCGGTGCTCGGCGACGGCACCTTCGCCCCCGAGGTCCCGCTGGTCGGCGGCCAGTTCTTCAAGAAGGCCGACGAGGCCCTGGTCGCGGACCTCAAGGAGCGCGGCCTGCTCTTCCGCCACCTGCCGTACGAGCACAGCTACCCGCACTGCTGGCGCTGCCACACCGCGCTGCTCTACTACGCGCAGCCGTCCTGGTACATCCGGACCACCGCCGTCAAGGACGCGATGATCCGTGAGAACGAGGCCACCAACTGGTTCCCCGACACGGTCAAGCACGGCCGCTTCGGCGACTGGCTGAACAACAACATCGACTGGGCGCTCAGCCGCAACCGCTACTGGGGCACCCCGCTGCCGATCTGGCGCTGCGAGGAGGGCCACCTCACCTGCGTCGGCTCGCTGGCCGAGCTGTCCGAGCTCACCGGCACCGACCGGAGCGACCTCGACCCGCACCGCCCGTACATCGACGAGGTGACCTTCGCCTGCCGCGACTGCGGCGGGACCGCCACGCGCGTGCCCGAGGTCATCGACGCCTGGTACGACTCGGGCTCGATGCCCTTCGCCCAGTACGGCTACCCGTACCGGAACAAGGAGCTGTTCGAGAAGCGCTACCCGGCGCAGTTCATCTCCGAGGCGATCGACCAGACCCGCGGCTGGTTCTACACGCTGATGGCGATCGGCACCCTGGTGTTCGACAGGAGCAGCTACGAGAACGTCGTCTGCCTGGGCCACATCCTGGCCGAGGACGGCCGCAAGATGTCCAAGCACCTGGGCAACATCCTCCAGCCGATCCCGCTGATGGACCAGCACGGCGCCGACGCCGTCCGCTGGTTCATGGCGGCCGGCGGCTCGCCCTGGTCGGCCCGCCGGGTCGGCCACGGCACCATCCAGGAGGTGGTCCGCAAGACCCTCCTCACCTACTGGAACACCGTCGCCTTCCAGGCGCTGTACGCGCGCACCTCGGACTGGGCCCCCTCCGCGGGCGACCCGGCCCCGGCCGACCGCCCGCAGCTGGACCGCTGGGTGCTGTCCGAGCTGAACACCCTGGTCCGCGACGTCGACGCGGCCTTCGAGGCGTACGACACCCAGCGCGCCGGCAAGCTGCTGTCCGGCTTCGTCGACGACCTGTCCAACTGGTACGTCCGCCGCGGCCGCCGCCGCTTCTGGCAGGGTGACGCCGCCGCGCTCGCCACCCTGCACGAGGCGCTGGAGACGGTCACCCGTCTGATGGCCCCGCTCACCCCGTTCATCACCGAGCGGGTCTGGCAGGACCTGGTCGTCCCGGTCGCCCCGGACGCCCCGTCCTCGGTGCACCTGGCCACCTGGCCGGAGGCCGACGAGTCGCTGATCGACACCGAGCTGTCCCGGCACATGGCGCTGGTCCGCCGCCTGGTCGAGCTGGGCCGGGCCACCCGCGCCGAGTCCGGCGTGAAGACCCGTCAGCCGCTGTCCCGCGCGCTGGTCGCCGCCCAGGGCTGGGAGGACCTGCCCGCCGACCTGCGCGCGCAGATCGCCGAGGAGCTCAACGTCTCCACCCTGGAGTCGCTGGCGGCGGTGGGCGGCTCGCTGGTCGACACCAGCGCCAAGGCCAACTTCCGCGCGCTGGGCAAGCGTTTCGGCAAGGGCGTGCAGGACGTCGCCAAGGCGGTCGCCGCCACCGACGCCGCCCGGCTGGCCGCCGAACTGCGCGCCGGCGGCGAGACCTCGGTCGAGCTCGACGGCGAGACGATCACCCTCTCTCCGGACGAGGTGATCATCACCGAGACCCCGCGCGAGGGCTGGGCCGTCGCCAACGAGTCCGGCGCCACCGTCGCCCTCGACCTGGCCATCACCCCGGAGCTCAAGCGCCTCGGCATCGCCCGCGACGCCATCCGCCAGATCCAGGAGGCCCGCAAGAACTCCGGTCTGGACGTCGCCGACCGCATCGTCCTGCGCTGGCGCGCCACCTCGGAGGAGACCGCCGAGGCCATCGCCGAGCACGGTCCGCTGGTCGCCGAGGAGGTCCTCGCGACCGACTTCGCCGCCGGTGCGGCCGACTGGGAGTCCGAGAGCTTCACCGACGAGTCGCTCGGCCTCGCCTTCCAGCTCCGCAAGGCCTGACCCGCACGACGAAGCCGCCGTCACCCCCACGTGACGGCGGCTTCGCCATACCTGCCCCACATCCCACACCCACCCCAACTCCCGCACGCCCCCGTCGAGTTCCCCGCACCCCGCAGCACTCCCACGCGCCCCCCGGCACACCCGCACGCCCCTCCCCACGCAAAGAGGCGCCCCCTCCCCGACCCGTGGGTCGGAAAGGGGGCGCCTCCGAAAGGCCCTGCTACAACCTCAGTTGTCGCCGTCCTCGTCGATCAGGAAGCCCCGCATCGGCGCCGGAGCCTGCTGCATCGGCTGCGGCGGCTGCGGACGGACCGCCGCCATCGGCTGGGTCATCCCGGCCGGCTGCATCTGCGGAGCACCGCTGTTGCCACCGGCCGACTGCCCGCCGAAGCCCGGCGTCGAGGAGCCGCCACCGAAGGAGCTGCTCCCGCCGAAGGACGGCGAGTTGCCACCGAAGGACGGCTGGTTGCCACCGAAGCTCGGCGCGCCGCCGCTCATCGCACCGGCACCGGCCGGAGCCATCGACGAGGCCGCCGGCGGCAGCGACGCGGTGGCGGGGATCCGCGGCGGGGCGAGCGAGTCGTCCGCCTGCGACTCCAGCTGGCGCAGCTGGGTCTCCAGGTACGACTTCAGACGCGTGCGGTACTCACGCTCGAACGCCCGCAGGTCCTCGACCTTGCGCTCCAGCGTGGCCCGCGCGGACTCCAGCGAGCCCATCGCGACGCGGTGCTTCTCCTGCGCGTCCCGCTCCAGCGCGTCGGCCTTGGCACGGGCGTCGCGCTCCAGGCCCTCGGCCCGGCTGCGCGCCTCGCCGACGATCTTGTTGGCCTCGGAACGGGCCTCCGAGATCGCCTGGTCGGCGGTCTGCTGAGCGAGCGCCAGCACGCGGGCGGCGCTGTCTCCGCCGGGGCTCTGCTGCTGCATCGGGCCGCCCATGGGGCCACCCATCTGCTGCGGGCCGCCCATCGGGCCACCCATCGGCTGCATCTGCTGCTGGCCCATGCCCTGGCCCATCGGGTTGCCCATCTGCTGCGGGCCACCGGGACCGCCCATGGGCTGGAGCATCTGACCGCCCATCGGCTGGACCAGCTGCTGCTGGCCGCCCATGGTCTGGTTCATCTGCTGCTGCTGCTGGCCGCCGGCAGCCGGAAGCTGCGGCTGGGAGCCGGCGGGCAGGCCGAGCGGCTGGTTGCCCATCTGCTGCTGCGGGCCGCCGGGGCCCATCTGCTGCGGACCACCCGGACCCATCTGCTGCGGACCACCGGGGCCCATCTGCTGCGGACCGCCGGGACCCTGCTGGCCGGGGACCGGCGGGCCGGATATGGCGGCGGGCACCGGAGCACCACCCTGTCGGGGGGCGTCCTGCTGCGGCTCCTTGCGCAGGTTGGCCTGGTTCTGCGCGGCGGCACGAGTCGCGGCGGCCAGCTTGGCACGCAGGTCCTCGTTCTCCCGGAGGAGGCGGGTCAGCTCCCCCTCGACCTCGTCGAGGAAGGCATCGACCTCGTCCTCGTCGTAGCCTTCACGCAGGCGGACGGTCGTGAACTGCTTGTTCCGAACGTCCTCGGGGGTCAATGGCATCTCTTCACCTCAACGTGATCGTCGGCACACCGGCATCCTGTCGCATCGCTCACCTACGACTAGGGGTGCACAAGCGAGATCAGGACATACACAATGATCATCAGTACGAAGAAGGACAGGTCGAGCGCCACGCCCCCGAAACGCAACGGCGGAATGAGCCGCCGAAGAAGCTTGAGCGGCGGATCCGTGACAGTGTACGTGGCCTCCAGGACCAGGACCATGGCCTTGCCGGGCCGCCACGAACGCGCGAACTGGAAGACCCAGTCCATGACCAGCCGTACGAGCAGGAACACCAGAAAGACGGTCAGGGCGTAGTAGAGCACCGCCCATACGATGTCCATCCCGTTTCCCTCTCCCCGGTCCCGATCCCTCGGGCCTGCCGCTCGTCACCTGTCGCTAACCCACTGTTGATCAGATCCACACGTAAAGTCGTGGCCGGGTCAGCTCTGGTTGAAGAACCCACCCTCGGCGATCCGAGCCTTGTCCTCCGCCGTGACATCGACGTTAGCAGGCGACAGCAGGAACACCTTCTGTGTCACGCGCTCGATACTGCCGTGCAGACCGAAGACGAGTCCAGCCGCGAAGTCTACGAGGCGCTTCGCGTCGGTGTCGTCCATCTCGGTCAGATTCATGATCACGGGAGTCCCGCCACGGAACTGTTCCCCGATGGTACGGGCCTCGTTGTAGGTTCGGGGGTGCAGCGTGGTGATGCGGTAGGGCTCTCGTTCGTTCACTACCTTGGGCATGATCACCGGTGCGCTCTTCTCCAGGTTGTGGCGACGTTCGGGTGTGATGGACGACACGGGGGCCATCCTCGGAGTCTCCTGTCGGATCGGCACCGCCGCGGGCACCGGCTGCGGGGTGATCGAGGAGACCGGGGCCGGTGCGGCGGCCGCCGCGGCCGGGGCCGGACGGGGAATGTCCTCGGTCCGCTGTCCCGTCCGGATCGGCTCGGGATCCGCGTCGTAGTCGTCGTCGGGGTCGTACCCCTGGCCGTCGTACGTCTCGTCCTCCACGAGGCCGAGGTAGACCGCCATCTTGCGCATTGCGCCGGCCATGCTCCTGTCTCCTCCGCTCATAGCCACCTCGCTGACGCTCGGTGGCAGCTTCGCGATGCGCGCACCTTCTGATGGTCGCTCGCTTCGCTCGCTCCGTGCGGACCGGCGCTCCGTCCCGGCAGCCCGGGCGCGTGACGGCCCTGCCTGCGGATTCCGCGGCCCCTCCACGACGGAACGTCAGCCCGACGGCCGGTCGGATTCGTGGTGTGGGGGCCGCGGAGCTGCGATCCACGGTTCGCTAGCGCTCCGGGGAGCTGCTAGATTCTGTCCTATTTTGTCCTGCTGTCTGATCTACTTACCCGGTGACGTTACCTGAGGGGTGACCTCACTCCGAGTACCGCCGTTCCGACGCGCACATGTGTCGCCCCGGCGGCAATCGCCTGCTCAAGGTCGCCGCTCATCCCTGCGGAGACCATGGTGGCAGCCGGATGGTCCGCCCGTACGGCGGTTGCGATTTCCGCCAGCCGATCGAAGGCGCGGGCCGGGTCACCGGCCAGCGGGCCGGCCAGCGGAGCGACGGTCATCACACCGTCCAGTCGGAGCCCGGGCGTGTCGGCGATCGCGTCGGCCAGTCGCACGACGTCCTCCGGCGCGACCCCGGCCCGGTGCTCGCCCTCCCCGTGCTCCTTGTCCAGCGCCACCTGCACCAGGCAGCCCAGCTCGGGGCGCTCCGACTTCAGCACCGCCGCGGAGAGCGACTCGACCAGCCGCGGCCGGTCCACCGAGTGCACGTGGTTCGCGTACCGGACGACCGAGCGGACCTTGTTGGTCTGCAACTGTCCGACGAAGTGCCAGTCAAGAGGAAGGTTTCTGCACTGCTCCGCCTTCGGCGCGGCGTCCTGGTCGCGGTTCTCCGCGACGTCCGTCACGCCCAACCCGGCCAGCAGCGCGCTGTCCTCGGCGGGGTAGGTCTTGGTGACGACGATCAGGGTGACCTCGTCCCGGGCGCGTCCGGCGGCCGCACAGGCGTCCGCGATCCGGCGCTCGACCACGTCGAGGTTGGTCCCGAGCTCCTCGTAGCGCGCCCGCTGGCCGTCCGTCAGGGCCGCCACGAACTCGGCGCCACCGGGGAACGGTCCGTAGATGTCGTTCGTCATCAGTGATCAGAGCCCAACCAGACGTAGCTCGCGAGCCTGCCCGTGCGCTGCTCGCGACGATAGGAGTAGTGATCGGCGGATTCGAGGGTGCAGACCGCTGATCGCACCACCTCGCCGACCCCCGCCGCCGCCAGCTGGGCCGCGACTCCCCCGGGCACGTCCAGGGCCGGGGTCCCCCAGGAGGTCTCGGCGAAGGCCTCCGGCACCACCGCGGCGACTTCGGCACGCAGTGCGGCCGGCACCTCGTAGCAGCGGCCGCAGACCGCGGGGCCGGTCGCGGCGGTGATCCGCCCTGGCTCCGCGCCCAGCTCGACCATCGCCCGGACGGCCGCGGGCACCACCCCGGCCGCCAGCCCCGGCCGGCCCGCGTGG
>NZ_MSJQ01000277.1 GCF_014596515.1 Streptomyces sp. CBMA156 | reverse complement strand
CTGACCCCCGACCCCGCCCCTGCCGGCCGGCACCGGGCGGCACCGGTCCCCTCCCTGACGGACCGGTCGCCCCGCCGGCCGCCGCGTGCCCGGCTCACCCCGGGCACGAGCGCAGCAGCAGGGCGGGCACCACCGCGCAGGCCGCCCGTGACCACCCACACCCGAGGGGTACGCCCATGCACGCCGGCACCGACGTTCCACCGGTCAGACCCGTCCCCGCGGACCGCGCGTTCCGCGCCGTCCGCGCCCTGCCGCTCGTCCTCGCCGTGCTGGCCGCCCTCGTGGGCGTCGGCCTCCCGGCCACCGGCCCGGCGTACGCCGCCGTCCCCGACCGCTGGGGCTTCGCCTACCTCGACAACCCGACGCCGTCGCCGGGGTACGTCCCCGACACCACCCGCCAGTGGGGCAGCTGGCCCTCGCCGGCCTCCAACCCGGTGAAGGTCGACAAGGTCGGCACCGGCTCCTACGTCGTGCACTTCCCGCTGATCGCGGGTCCCGGCGGCATCGCGCACGTCACCGCCGTCGCCCGCACCGGCTCCTGGTGCCAGGTCAGGGGCTGGGCCACCGCGGGCTCCGGCCAGGACGTCGCCGTCGGCTGCTACCGCACGGGCGGGGCGCCCGAGGACAACCGCTTCACCGTCCTCTACACCACCAGCAGCGGAGTGCCGTCCCCGGCCGTCGGCGGCTACGGCTACGTCTTCGCCAACCCGACCGGATCGGTGGCCGCCCAGTACAACTCGACCGGTGGCACCAACGCCGTCGGCTCCGGCGGCACCGGCGTCTGGAAGGTCTGGCTGCCGGGCCTGGGCCAGTCCACCCCGGCTGGCAACCTGGAGGTCACCGCCGTCGACGCGGTCAACGGCGCGCGCTGCAAGGTCGCCGACTGGTCGCCGTCCCCGACCGGCCAGACCGTCATCGTCAACTGCTACAACGCGGGCAACGTCCTGTACGACACCCGCTGGACGCTGAGCTACTCGGAGAAGCGGGCCGTGCACGGGCCGGCCCTGCCGCCCAAGTCCTACGGCTACCTGTGGTTCAACGGCGGGGTGCCCGCCGCGACCAGCTTCAACTCCTCCGGCGCGGCCAACACGCTCGCCGGCTCCGTCCCCTACACCGTCAACCTGCCGAACATCGCCGTGCCCCCGGACACCGCGCAGGTGACGGCCTTCGGCCCCGGTCCGGACCACTGCACCCTGGCCGCCCCGTGGAACCGCAGCGCCGGCACGGTGAACCTGTACCCGATCTGCTTCAACGCCTCCGGTTCGCCGCTCCCGTCCCGCTTCTTCACCGCGTACACCTCGGCGTCCTGACCCGCCGGCGGCCGGGCCCGGGGCGCACCACCGCCCCGGGCCCGCGCCCGCCCCTGACCATCAAAGGGGACCTCAAGGACCGTGCGGATCAGGCGAGTTCACCAGATCCGAGATGTCGGACGCGGCGGTCGACGACTGCGTGACGGCCGATCTGCCCGCCCTCGGGGAGGCCCTGCGCCGCACCGGATCCGGGCACTGCGGCCGAGCTCTGCCTGAGCGCGGTCCCGCACGTGGTGCCCGCCGTCCACCCGGTCTCCGTCCACCCGGCCTCCGTCCGTCATCGTGGTGCGCGGCCGGCCGGAGCGCGATCACCTGCCGGGGCGGCCGTGGCAGGTCCTTCCGGCGGCCCAGGGGAGGGCCGTGCGGGTCAGCCGCGCCGCGCCGCGATCGACCGCGCGCACTCCACGGACTCGGCACCGGCCGCGTCCACCTCCAGGTCGTAGCGCACCCCCTGGTGGACGGCCTCGGCCTGGGCCTCGGCCATCCCCGTGACCCGATCGCCCCGGGTGACCTCGCGCCACGCCGCGATCTCCGCCTCGCACCGCACACCGACCCAGAGCACCTCGATGCCCGCCAGGGCCCGCTGCCATCGCTGCTGGGAGGCGGACCCGCCGGGGAAGACCTCGTCCACGATCACCCGGGCCCCGGCGCGGACCATGGCCGCGATCCCCGCCATCCAGGCGTCCTCCAGCTCCCGGAAGCCGTCCCCCACCGACACCGAGCCGTCCGCGCCGATGTCGATCCCCGCCTCCGAAGCCCGGTTGTCAGGGGGTGCGTACCAGCGTCTCGACCGCGGTCGCCGCGGCCTGCTCGATGAGCGCGATGCCGGCCTCCCGCGTGGGCTGACCGTCGGTGAGCACGACGACGAGCAGCGTGTGTCCCGCGCGTTCGACGATGCCCATGCTGTTGACGACCCATGGCTGAGGCGTCCCGTCCGGGAGCCAGCCGTTCTTGAGTACGGGCAGGTCGCCGGGCGTTCCCGCCGCGCCGACGCCCCAGTTCTGTCCGTCGGTGATGGCGCTCATGAGGGTCCGCAGGTACGACCGGGAGGCGGCGTCCAAGGGGGAGTCCTGTGTGAACACGGCCTTCAGGAGGGAGATCTGGTCACCGGCCGTGGTCCGGGTCAGTCCCCAGGGTCCGCTCTGGCCGGCGTGGGCCGGGGTGAGTCCGAGCCGGGCGTTGGCCGCGTCCAGACCTCGGCGTCTGCCGATGTCGATCCAGAGCTTCTGCGCCGCGTCGTTGTCGCTGACGCGGATCATGTCGGAGGCCAGCTGTCGCTGAGCGGAGCTGAGTCGGCCCCCGCGGTCCTGTGTCTGCAGCAGCAGGGCGGCCAGGATGTCGACTTTGATGATGCTCGCGGAGGTGAAGGTCCCGGTGGACGAACCGTAGGCGGCCGAGCGTCCCGAGGTGAGGTCCTCGACGGCGAGAGCGTACCGGCCGTGGTGCACCCCGAGCCTGTCGAGCGCGAGGCGCACGGCCTGCTCCGGCGTTGTCGCACCCGCGGTGGCGGGCTCTTGCCCGGAGAGGGTGTCCGGTGCCGACGGGGTCGACGCCGGTGGTGGGCCGGGAGGGGCGCCCTCGGCGAGGCCCGGGGCCGGAGTCAGGAGGTGGGCCGCCATGGCGGCGCCCACGAGCAGGGGTATGACGAAGGCTGTCCGGTGCTTCATACGGGCACTCGCTTTCCGACGTCCGGGCACGCGGACATCGCCTGTTGTCATGTCAGGGCGTGCGGGGGTTTCCGGGCGGGCCTCCGTGCGCGCCCGGTCCGGTGTCGTCCGCCTCAGCGGCGGCCGGTGCGGCTCACCGCCGGCTCACCCGCCGCAGGATCCGGAGATCTTCGCTTCCTCGTCGATCTCGATCGGGAAGCCGTGGTGGCCGCCGAGGTTCACGGTCCATCCGTGGGTGAGAGTTCCGGACGAGGGGTTGTCGGCGAGCCAGAAAGGGGGAGTGGTGAAGGAGCAGGTGCCGGCGGTCGGGCCCTGGCCCTGGTCGGATCGAAGGTCTTCGGTCACGAACTGCTTCCCGAGCCTGGCCATCGCCGTGGAGTCACCGGACTTGGCAGCTGCTACCAGCCCGCCGTAGAAGCCGGAGACCGTGGGGTCGTCCCCCTTGCTGTCTCCGGCGACCGTTGCACAGGTCAGGTCGGTCACTTTCCCCGTGGCCCCGTCGAAGCCCAGGGAAGGGGCCCGGTCGAGCCGTTCGGTTCCCCGGTACAGCAGGACCGCACCCGCCGCCAGCACGCCGTCGGCCAAGGCGCCGCAGGTCACACCGCGGGAGTCGGCGCCCCAAATCCTTTGGTACGTGGACTCGTCGGCGAACAACGCCGCCACCTCTGCCGGATCCACCTCGGAGCGGGTGGCCGGATTCTGGTAGCGCAGGGCAGCGAGGAACAGGGCGTTCGCCGTCCGGGCCGGGGCGGCAGGGGAGGCCGGCTTCGAGGCCGAGGCCGAAGCCGTGGGCGGCCCGACGGGCGGTGACGAAGGAGGCGTGCCGGCACGCGACGCGGTCGACGCCTGTACGGGCACCGAGGCGCGGTCGTGATCCGCTCGGGACGCGAAGCCGGCGCCCAGGGCCACGATCACCACGGCCGCCGCCGCACCTGCCCGCAGGCGCCGACGGCGCCGCCGTATCGACCCGATGAGGTCGTCGACGTCGTAGCCGCGCGGCGGTTCCTGCCGTGAACGGTCGAGCATGGCCGCGGCCAGCTCCTCCTCCAGGTCGTAGTCCTTCACGCCACCCCTCCCGACGGTGTGGGCAGTGCCCGTGCATCGACGGCCGACCGGAGTTTCGACAGGCCCCGGGCCGCCTGGGACCGGACCGAGCCGGCCGAGATGTTCATCAAGTGGCCGATCTCCGCGTCGTCGAGGTCTTCGAAGTACCGCAGCACCAGGACGGTGCGCATGCCGACCGGCAGGCACTGCAGCTCGCGCATCAACTCGTCGCGGACCACGAGCCCCTTGTACGGATCGACGTACCCGTCCCCGATTCCGTCGTCCAGAGGCACTTCCACACGCCCGCGCAGCTTGCGCCAGCGGTCGTTGACGAGGTTCACCAGGATCCGGCGCGCATAGGCCTCCGGTGCGTCGGCCGAGCGAATCCGGCGCCAGTGCCGACAGACCTGCTCCAGCGTGGACTGCACCAGATCGTCGGCCACATGACGCTCGCCGGTGAGCAGTAGCGCGGTCCTGAAGAGGGCCGGCGACCGCGCGTGCACGAATGCCGTGAAGGCGGGGACGTCAGCGGTCCGCATGGTCACCCGGCTCGTGTCCCTTGAGCATCTTCGCCTCTCCCGAAGCCCCCTTGGCTCCCCCGCCCAACCAGACGGAGCCCGACTCGCGACTGCTGCACGCGATCTCCGGTCGTGACGCAAGCGTTATCCGCCGCGGCAGGCTTCCGCTGTGGTCCAGGCCACAGTTGAGGTTGACCCTGGGTCAGGGTGGAGGCTCAGCACACCGGCAGGACGCCGGGACCGACACGGCGACACGAAGGAGCGAGCCACCATGCACACTGCTGTTTCCGGCCAGGAGCAGGACCGTCCGGAGCTGCGGAAGGCGATCGAGGAGCTGGTCGAGGCCGGTTTCACCGGAATCCAGCTACGGGTGAACGACGAGCGGGGCGAGTGGGTCGGCAGCGCCGGCGCGCGCGAGCTGGGCGGGAGCACCAGGCCGCTGACCGACGGTCACTTCCGCATCGGCAGCACCACCAAGAACTTCGTCGCCACCTCGGTGCTCATGCTGGTGGCCGAGGGCAGGATCGGGCTGGACGCCCCGGTCGCCGACTACCTGCCGGAGTTCGGGCCGGACCGGCGGATCACGGTGCGGATGCTGCTGCAGCACACCAGCGGGATCTTCAACCACACCGGCGAGCTCTACGAGGACGGGACGATCGTGCCGGGGGTGCCCTGGCGGGGCAAGGAGTGGGTGGACGCCCGCTTCAGGACCTACCGGCCCGAAGAGCTGGTGCGGCTGTCGTTGTCCAGGCCGGCGCGGTTCGCGCCGGGTGCGGGCTGGAGCTACGCGAACACCAACTACGTGCTGGCCCGGCTGGTGGTCGAGAAGGTCACCGGTCGTTCGTTCGCCGAGGAGTTGCGGCGGCTGGTCCTCGGGCCGCTGGAGATGACCGGCACCGTGGCGCCGGGCACCTCGCCGGAGATCCCCGAGCCGCACAACCACGGCTACTACCGCTACGAGGACGCCGGGCAGCAGCGGACCGTCGACGTCACCCGCCAGAACCCGTCCTGGGTGGGGGCCGGCGGCGACATGATCTCGACCACCAAGGATCTCCACACCTACTTCTCCGCACTGATGGGAGGCAAGCTCCTGCCGGCCGCCCTGCTGGCCGAGATGCGCACACCGGAGCCGACGGCCGGCTACGGCCTGGGGGTGTTCGCACAGGAGACGGACGGCGGCACCGTCTTCCACCACCACGGCGCCGTCATGGGCTCGGCGGCGCTGATGTACGGCACGGCCGACGGTGGCAGGACACTGACCGCCGGGCTGACCTGGGTGGACGACGCCGACATGGCCGTGGCACCGGCCTTCCGGAGTGCCCAGCAGCGCTTCCTCGACGAGGTGTTCTGCGGCAGGCTGGGCGGATGAGGAACGGGGTCACGATCGGGCAGGCGGCGGCGTTCGTCGGCGTCACGGTGAAGACGGTGCGGCACTATCACAAGCTCGGCCTGGTCGCGGAGCCGGAACGTGACAGCTCCGGCTACCGGCGGTACGGGTCCGGCGAGTTGTTGCGGCTGGTGCAGGTACGGACGCTGGCTGCCGCGGGTGTGCCGCTGGCCGAGGTCGGCCCCATGCTCGGCGCCGGCGTCGAGCAGTTCGGCGCCGCTCTCGCCGACGTCGGGCGGCAACTCACCTGGCGCATCGACGAGTTGATCGCCCGCCGCGACACACTGCACCGGCTCGCCGACGGCGACCGGGCCCTGTTGCCCGACCGTGCCTGCGCGATCCTGGACCGGATGCCCGGCCTCGGCTTCAGCCCCGACTACGTGGCCGCACAACGCGAGGCACTGGTGCTGGCCAGGGCGCTGGTTCCGGAGGGCTTCGACGGCTTCCTGACCCGACTCGAACACGGACTGGACGACCCCGAGCACGTCGACCTGATCAAGCGCGGCCGGGAGGCGGAGAACTGGGAGCCGGACGACCCGAGAATCGAAGAACTCGCGACCGCCATGGCCGAGCGCTACCTCGCCAACCCCGCGTTGCAGGGAGACCGCGCCGGCCTGCGGGCATGGTCCAGGGCTTCCGCCCAGTACAGGCTGATCAACAACCACCGCGGGGACCAGGCGCCGGTCGCGGCCCGGCTGACCGCGCTCACCGAGGCCAAGCTCCGGGCCGCGGGCGTACCGATCCCGCACCGCTGACGGAACGTCCTGCCGTACCGCCCCCGGCGGGCCGTCGCCGCTGCGCCGCTGCGCCGCTCCCCGCTCCCCGCTGTCCACCGAACGGTGGACCCAAGGTTCAACCGGCCGGGCGTGTCGGGCTCCGCCCCCGGCCGACCAGGATCTCGGGTATGAGTCAACTCCCTGTGCGGATGGCCCGATGGAGCGCCCGGCACGCGTGGCGCGCGATCGCCGGCTGGTTCGCGTTCGTCATCCTGTGCCTCGCTGCCGGCGTCACGGTCGGCTCCCACGAAGCCACGACCGAGGACTACCGGGTCGGTGAGGCGGGGCGGGCCGAGGCGATCGCGACCGCGGGCGGCATGCAGCAGCGGCCGACCGAGCAGATCATCATCCACGCCAGGTCCGGGCCGCTGGACACGGCCGCCGCCGCCTCGGCGGCGCAGGAACTCACCGAGCGGATGCGGAAGCTTCCCGAGGTGGACAGCGTGGCGGCGCCGGTCCGCTCCAGGGACGGCCAGGTCGTCAGGGTCCCGGTGGTCCTGAACGGCCCCGAGCTGGACGGCAAGAAGAACGTCATCCCGCTCCTCGCGCAGACGGCGAAGGTTCGCGACGGCCACCCGGACCTGATCGTGGAGGAGACCGGCTCCCCATCGATCAGCAAGGGCGTCAACGACCAGCGAGGGAAGGACCTCGCGCTCTCCGAGCGCATCACCCTGCCGGTCACGCTCATCACACTGCTGATCGTCTTCGGATCGGTGGTCATGGCCGGTGTGCCGCTGCTGCTCGCGCTCTCCTCGATCGCCGCCGCCCTGGGGCTGTCCATGATCGCGTCCCATGTCCTGCCCGACCCCGGTGTCGGGACCAACATGATCCTGCTCATCGGCCTGGCCGTGGGCGTCGACTACACGCTCTTCTACCTCAAGCGCGAACGCGAGGAACGGGCCCGCGCCGGGGGGCGGCTCGGTTCCGAGGCCCTGGTGGAGCTGGCGGCGGCGACCGCCGGCCGGGCCATCGTGGTCTCCGGTCTCGCCGTGATCGTCTCCACCGCGACCCTGTACCTGGCCACGGACGTCATCTTCTCCTCGCTCGCGACGGGCACGATCCTGGTCGTGGCGGTTGCCGTGGTCAGCTCCCTGACCGTACTTCCCGCACTCCTGGTGAAGATCGGCCACCGGACCGAACTCCGTACGGCCCGCCGCGCGGCCCGCGGCAAGCCGGTCCGTACCGAGCGTGCGGCAGCCGAGACGGGCCGGGTGTTCGGCGCCCTGCTGCGACCCGCGCACAAGCACCCCGCCCTCACACTGTGCGCATCAACGCTGATCATGCTCGCCCTGGCGGCGCCCGCGCTCGGCCTGAAGCTCGTCGACCCGGGCAAGGACACCTTCTCCCGCGACATCCCGGCCATGCAGGTCCACGACCGGCTGACCACGGCCTTCCCGGAACTCCTGGTCAAGCACGCGGTCGTCGCCCGCTCCACTCCGGACCGGGCCGCCCAGGTGCGGCATGCCCTGGCGGACCTCGGCCGACGGACGCGGGCCGACCCGCTGTTCGCCGGGGACACCGAGCCCACGGTGCGCACGTCGGCCGACGGCCGGGTCAGCGTGCTGGAGCTGGCCGTCCCGTTCCCCGCGCCCTCCGCCCAGGCGATCCAGTCCCTCGACCACATCCGTGACGACTACCTGCCCGCCACGGTCGGCAGGCTGTCCGGCGTGGAGACGGGGGTGAGCGGTGACGTGGCCCGGGGCCGCGACTACGTGGACCACGAGAACGGCAAGCTGCCGCTGGTCATCGGGTTCCTGCTGCTGGCGACCTTCGCGATGACCGTGTGGGCGTTCCGCTCGGTCGTCATCGGCCTGATCGGCGTGGCACTCAACCTGCTGTCCGCCGGGGCCTCGCTCGGCCTGCTGGTCGCGTTCTTCCAGGGGACATGGGCAGAGGACCTCCTGGCCTTCCACTCCCTCGGTGCCATCGCGTCCCGGGTACCGCTGTTCCTCTTCGTGATCCTCTTCGGCCTGTCGATGGACTACCAGGTCTTCGTGGTCAGCCGGATACAGGAGGCCATGCGCAACGGCATGCCGGCCCGCGCGGCGGTACTGGACGGCATCAGCCGGTCGGCCAAGGTGGTGACCAGCGCGGCGATCGTGATGGTGACGGTGTTCGGTGCCTTCGTCGCCCTGCACCTCACCGAGATGAAGCAGATGGGCTTCTGCCTGGCGGTGGCCGTCCTGCTGGACGCCGTCGTCATCCGGCTCATGGTCCTGCCCTCGCTCCTGATCCTCCTCGGTGAGCGGGCGTGGTGGCCGCTGCGTCCGGCGCGGCGGGCCCATGCCGCCGTCCCCGCGGACGGACTGCCGCAGAACGTAGGCTGACGATCATGATTCAACGGCCGCAGCCGGGCGACCGGTTCCGCATACGGATCCTCCGCCGGTGGTACGCAGCTGCCTGGGTGATCCTGGGCGTGTGCCCCCCGGTCGTCTCCGCGCTGAACGACGACGGGACGACGAAGTACTGGTCGTTCGCGCTGGCGGCCGTGATCGCCCTCGGCTACGCGACCGTGGCGGCCTTCCCTCGCAATCCCGTGCTGCGCCCCCACATCTTCCTGGGCCTGCTCGTGCTCGGTCTGGGCGCGCTGTCCCTCCTGCGTGGCGACGGAGCGGCGCTGTTCATCGTCTCGCTCCCGCAGTTCTGGCTCTTCGCCAGGAGCCCGCGGTACTCGATCGCGTTCAGCGGCGCCGCCGCCGCGGCCACCGTCGCCGGCATCATCCGCCATCAGAGCCGGCACGTGGAGGACTTCTCCACCGGCAACATCGTCTTCACCCTCATCGGCTACACGGTGAGCGTGCTGCTCGGACTGGGGGTGGTCCGAATCGTCGAGCAGAGCGACGAGCGCGCCCGCCGCCTGGCCTGCGAGTTGGAGAGCGCCCAACGGAGCCTGGCCGAGGCGCACAAGCGCCGGGGGGCCACGGAGGAGCGCGAGCGGCTCGCACGGGAGATCCACGACACCCTCGCCCAGGGCTTCGCCTCCATCATCGTGCTGGCGGAGGCGGCCCGTTCCGGCCTCGACACGGACCCGGGAAGGAGCGCCCGGCAACTGCTCTCGATCGAGAACACCGCACGCGAGAACTTCGCCGAGGCGCGGGTACTCGTCGGCTCCGCCCCGCAGAGCGGTCCCGCCCTCGGCTCGGTCGCGGGGGCCCTGCGCCGGACCCTGGACCGGTTCACCGAGGACACGGGGCTCACCGTCACCGCGGACCTGCCGGACGTCGAGTGCGACCAGCCGACCCGGATCGCGCTCCTGCGCTGCACCCAGGAGTCCCTGGCCAACGTCCGCAAGCACGCGGCCGCCTCCGCGGTGGAGATCGTCCTCACCGCGTCCGCGTACGGCGTCGAACTGGAGATAACCGACGACGGCAGGGGCTTCGTGGTCGAGGACTCCGCCGGCTTCGGGCTCAACGGCATGCGCAACCGCCTCGCCGAACTCGGCGGCGAACTCACCGTCACCAGTTCCCCCGGCGACGGCACCCGCGTTCTCGCCGTGATTCCCACGAACAGTCAGGTGTGACGACATGACAGCCCGAACGGAACCGGAAGGCCTGCGCATCATCGTGGTCGACGACCACACGGTCATGCGCGCCGGGGTCGTCGCCCTGCTGGCTTCGGAACCCACCATCGACATCGTCGGCGAGGGCGGCGACGGCCGCGCGGCCGTCGAACTCGTCGAACTCCTGAAGCCCGATGTGGCACTGATCGATCTGCGGATGCCGGTCCTCGACGGGGCGAGTGCCACCGCCGAGATCGTCGCCCGCCACCCGGGGACCCGGGTACTGATCCTCACCACGTACGACACCGACGCGGAGATCGAGCGCGCGGTCGAGGCCGGTGCGATCGGCTACCTGCTCAAGGACACCACGCGTGACCAGCTCGTCGACGCCATCCGGTCCGCGTCCCGCGGCGAGACCGTCCTGGCCCCGAGGGTCGCGGAGCGGCTGGTCGCGCGCATGCGGCAGCCCGCTCCGGTGGCTCTGACCACGCGGGAGGCGGACGTACTGAGCGCGGTCGCCGACGGGTTGTCCAACGCGGAGATCGGCCGGCGGCTGGTCATCGCGGAGGCCACGGTGAAGACCCACCTGCTGCGGGTCTTCGCCAAGCTCGACGTCAGGGACCGCACCCACGCGGTGGTCGTAGCCCTCGAACGCGGGCTGCTGAACAGGCGTCACTGACGCCGGCGCCGGCCGGAGGCGTCGCGTTCGGTGAACCCGCCGACCTTCCCGAGCCCGGCGCCGAGCGGGCGAAGGAGCCCACGGCCCGTACCGGCGAGGCCGCTTGCCGCGCCGCAGGGGCGGGCGGGCAGCAGGCCGCCCTCGGCGACTCCCCGCGCGCCCGCTCCCTCACCTCCGCCCGCCAGGCCTGGACCGCCGCCCTCGCCGGAGACCAGCGCAGCGCGTTCGCCGCCCCGCGCACCGAGCACCAGGCCCGCAGTCCCCGGCATACCGGCTCGTGCCGGCTATCCGTCACCGGGCGTGCGCCGCGCCGCGTTACGGGCAGCTGCTTCACCGCCGGGGAGATGGCCCTGGCCCCGGTCGACCGCTCCACTGCGTACGCCACGTTCGCCGAGATTCAGGCGGCAGAGAGGCCGACACCGAGATCGAAGCCTCCTCCTCCCGCACGATCTGGCGCGTCCTGCGGGCGCTCGCGGCGCACGCGCCCGGGTGGTCGGCCGGATCACCGAACTGCGCGCCCAGCGCTCCCAGGGCACCGCGCACACCACCGCGGCCCAGTCGGCCGAGGGCGAGCAGCAGCCGGCCCTGGTCGAGTCGCCGGTCGAGTGGCTCAAGATCAACGCTCGCCGGCACGCGGCGCTGATCCTCCAGACCGTCAAGCTGCGGGCGTTCAACCCGCGCGCGGTCGTGTGGCAGCGGATGCACGCGGTCGCCGCGGTGTTCCACCTCCGGCACGGCCACCTCGCCATCCCCGCCACCGCCAAGCTGGACGACTACGCGGTGGGCGCCTGGATGCGCCGCCGGCTGACCAACCCGTTCCCCGCCGTCCCGGCCCACCCAGGCCGGGACGGGCTCACTTCCCGGAGGAGACGAATGACCACACCTGCCATCCAGTCGCTCAGGGTCTCCTGGTACGCCCAGTGGGAATGCGGCGACGCGCTCGACGCTCACGCCACCGAAATCCTGGCCACCGCCGCCGAGGCCCCGCCTTCGGTGGCCGGCGCTCGACCGTGGAGACCTCAGGTGCGGGCTGGTCCGGGCGGGGCCGACTGCTGCGGACGAGCGGCATGCGGGGCCGGGCAGCGTGGATGGTCAGGACCCGGTGCCCTTTGAGGGTGAGCGCGGCGGCGAGGGCTGGCGGCCACCTCGTCGCTGTCGCGGCCCTCGAACCGCACCACGGTGGCACGGCGCTGCGTCGTCGGCCCGCCTTGTCAGCCGGCCAGCAGCTCGGCGGCGATCCGGGCGCGGTGCGGCGCCAGCTCGGCGGCGATCGAGGCGCCCACGGCGGGGGTGACGGTGACGGCGGCGTCCCTGTCCCCGACGCGGGCGGCCAGGGCGATCCGCAGGTGGGTCGGCGGGTGGGAGCCGTCCACGGCGGACCGGTCACGAGCACTGAGCCGCAGTAGGCGCTCCCGCTCGTCGGCGGGGACGGAGGCGAGGCGCTCACGCACCCGTTCCCAGAGCAGGTCCGGCGCGGGCGGCGCGGGCGCGTCCTCGGTCCGGCGGCTCCGGGCGCGGCCGACCCGGGGCCGTCCGCGCTCCTCGGCCCGGATCTGGTGGATCGCGGTGTCCACCGAGCCGGGCAGCAGCAGCGCCGCGAGCATGCCCCGGGCCGCCTCGCTGCCCGCCACCCGGGCGGCGAGCACGTCCGAGTGGTACTCGGCCTGCTGGCCGGCCCGGGAAGTGATCCGGTCGAACAGCACCAGCCCCTGGTACAGCACCCAGGCGACGCCCCGCAGCACCAGCCGGCCGAACACCGCGCCGAGCCGCACCAGCATCGAGACCTCGTCCCGGCCCACGACCGGCCCGTCGTGGCCCGGGCGGGCCATGTCGTACCAGGCCCAGAGCGCCGAGACGGCGCTGTACAGCCAGAACGAGCGCCGGCGGTCGCCGTTGACCCGGTGGCCGAACTCGTGGCCGAGCAGGGCTGTCCGCTCCCGGTCGTCCAGTACCTCCCAGAGCGGCAGGCCGAGCCGCAGCACCGACCGGCGGCGCAGCCCGACCAGCCCGTACGAGGCGTTGAACTCGTCGGTGACCTGGATGACGTCCACCGGGCGGGCGCCGACCTCGGCGGCCACCCGGTCGGCCAGCCCGTACAGGGCCGGCGCCCCGGCACGGTCGAGCACGCCCGCGCCCTTCGGCAGCCGGCCGAGCCGCGGCCGCAGGGTCACCGCGATCACCAGCACCACCGCACCGACACAGCGCTGCACGACGGTCCCGGTGATCAGCAGCCAGAGCGCCAGGGCGAAGGTGCCGACGGTGACGAGGTGGACCACCCCGGCCGCGGCGGAGGCCAGCAGCCAGTCCCGGCGGGCGGTGGGGGAGTCGCCCCCGGCGGCCTGTTCCTCGTAGAGCCGGTCGGTGCGGGCGACCGCGGCCCGCTCGCGCCGGGTGGGCTCGGGGGCGTCGTTCTCGCCGGGCACGAGGTTCCAGTCGCAGGCCGGGCACCAGACGAGGAAGCGCGGGTCGTCGGTCAGGGGGGCGACGCAGCGCGGGCACGGCGAACCGTGGACGGGCCTGTGGACGGGCCTGTGGGCGGACGCCGCGGCGGGCGGCTTGGGGTAGGTGGACACGGTTGATCATGATGGCGGGCCGGGGCGCCGGTGGGCAGGGGGGTATTCGTATCGTGACCATGCCCGTTCCCCGTCGTGCTGCCGCCTGCCGGTCGGGCAGGTGGCGCTGACCGGGCGGTCGCCCGTCGCCTGTGACGCTCGTTCAGGTGGCGCCTGCCGGACGCCTCGGTGTCGGTCTCGCCGGCGGCGCGTCTCATTCCTTCTTCCCGGCCTCGCCGTCCTGCGCTTCGGGGAGCGAGGGCCGCTCCGCGCTCGCGGTCCGGGTTCCCGTGTGCAGGGTGCGCATCCGGTCCATCAGCCCGTCGAGGCGGGTGATCGGCAGTGTTTCGAGGAACGCGGAGAGGTCGCCCCCGCTGACGATCTGCGGAACGGGCGCCTGGGCGATCTCCCGGAGCATCTTGAGCACCATGACGTTCTCCAGGCCGAGGAGCTGGATCTCGGCCTCCAGTTCCAGCTGCACACGCCGCCTCTGCGCTTCCACCCGCACCTGGTCGATCGCGTCCTCGCGTTCCGCGTTCTCCAGTTGCAGCGCGAGCTTCTCGCTCTCCATCTCCTCGTCGGCCGTCCGCTTGAGCATCTCGTTGAGCCTCTCGTCCTCCGCCCGGAACATGCCCAGGTGGGTGCCCTTGGGCTCCACTCCCCAGTCACGGAGTTCGTTCTCCACCAGGGTGGCGAGTTCGAGCCGGGTGTCACGGTAGTTCTTCAGGAACTCCAGCACGGTCGACGCGGTGGCGATCTGGCTGAAGTACGTGGTGACGATGGCGCCCAGCACACGTTGCACGAACCGCTGGACGGGCAGCCGGTTGCAGTCGAGGCCGCCGATGTCCGAGATCTGGGCTCCGCCGTTCCTCCTGACCAGCCCGGGAGCGGACTGGGCGGGAATCCGGATGAGCTGCTTCACGTCCACGAACAGCCGGTAGCCCTGCACGGTGGCCGTGATCCTCCCCAGATGCACGTCGTAGTTCTGTTGCTCCGCGGGCGTCTTCTCATCCCATTCCAGGGCGAGGAGGTGCGTCGGGACCAGCATGACGCGGACGAAGTACGGGTTGAGCGCGGAGACCGTTCCCCCGGGCAGGGTTTCGTCCTGCACCCCCCGGCGGCCGCCGTTGCGCAGGAACACCCATGGCAGGTGGAACCCCTCATGGCCCGGCACCTGTGGTCCCACCTGGTCGTCCTCGCCCGGGCCCGCGCCGTCGAGCGTGATCACCACGCCGGTCTGGTCGGCGGGAATGGCGATCTGTTGCAGGTGCCGTTCTTCCAGCGGTCCGCCGCGCATCCCCACGTTGTGCGTGGTGATGACGTCGAACAGGGCCGGGTTGATGTCGTAGTAGGCGCCGCCCTGGAGGATGGCGAGCTGCTTGCCCTGCTGGCCGCCGCCGGCGAGGAACCGTTCGCCGTCCTGGAAGTCGTCGCACTCCACATGAGGGCCGAACAGCGCCCCGGGCCGCCGGTTCCCGCCGGCCCTCGCGTCGACCAGGCCGATGGTGCCCGTCGGAACGTGGACCCGGTCCACCAGCCTCACCTGGAACAGCTCCGTGTTGATGGAGTAGGACTGTCCGCCGGCCAGCACGCCGACCTGTGTGCCCTGTTCCCCGCCGTTCAGCAGGAAGTGCACACCGTCCTGGAAGTCGTCGCAGGGCACCGGCCGTGCCAGCGCCCGGTTCCCCGACCGCGTCCGGCCCTCCTTCGCCGTGACCAGGCCGATCTTGTTCTCCGGCACCTGCGTCCGGGGAACGACCCGGACCTCGTAGACGAACGGTGACATCCAGTGGCGCCCGGGCAGGAGCGTGCGGGCGAGCACCCCGTGGGTGGAGTACGGGGTGACCTGCGGGAAATCCGGATGAGCCGGGCCGGACCGGCGCCGCACGATGCCGATGTGGCCGGGCGGCACGTGATGGAGAACGAGCCGGCCGACGACACCGGCGACCGCCAGGAGCAGGAGAACGACGATCACGGTACCCATGTGCCAGACCTCCGTGGCGGTGATGTTGATCAGGAGGAAGAGGGGGAGACAGCCCCAGGTGGAGGGCTCTTTCCCGTCCCTGTTGAGCGCGTCCATCTTCCGTTTGACGCGGGGGGCGAAAGCGACGATGCCGAAGACGTTCACCGACGCGTGGATGTAGAGCGCCAGCCGGGCGCAGACGGCCAGCGAGCACAGCGCCGCCAGGGACCCGACCAGGTAGATCGCCAGATCCGCCCGGTTCGCCCACTTCACCGGCTCACCTCCTGTCCCCTCTGCGCAGATGCACGGCCAGAACCGTGGAGGTCCACTCGTCGTACCAGTGGTTGAACGGCTCGTTCTGCGGATTGCGCAGCGTCGGGTAGTACGCGGCGCGGGGACCGTGCCCCGCCCGCTCCGTCAATTCGGGGTAGAACCGCGGCACCAGCGCGTCGGCGGAGCTCCGCCAGCCACAGGCCACCGACAGCGCGAGGAAGTCCGCGTGCCGGTTGCCGCGTACGGCGGCCCGTGCCGCCTGGGCGCTCCAGCCCTGCCGTCCATGCGTGTGGTCGGCCCATATGCCGTCGACGCGGGCCAGGACCTCGGTGGGGATCCGGCGCGCGTGGCGGGTGCCCAGCCAGCCCTCGTCGAGGCGGCCGGCCGCCTCCAGCACGATGGTGGTGGTCTGGAGATCCGCGTGTGCGAAGTTGCGTTCGGCGAGATAGCCGTCGAGGCGTCCGAGGGAGACGGCCGCCGGCACCCGCACCGTCCGCACCGCAGGGTGCTGGAGCGGAGCCGGGAACAGGGAGGACATCTCGTCCGGCGAACTGCCGTCGCGGGAAGCGGAGTCGATGTCCCGCAGCCGGACGAGTTCCTCCGGGCTCAGCAGCCGGCCGTCCCGGGCGTCGATGTACCAGGAGTGTGCCAGAAGGTAGTTGCGCTGCCCGTCCAGCAGGACCGGGAAGAAGGGGCGCTGGTGGTGCATCGCTTCCAGGATCATGTCCGTGATGTCGTCGGAGTCCTGGGAATGCGGTGACATCAGGACGATCACGGCCGTCGCGAAGCCCAACTGCTGGCGCCTCACCCAGACATGCGAGTCCCCGGCCTTCAGGTCCGCGACCGACCAGACCCGCAGTCCGGCTCCTCTCACCTGGTCGGCGAGCGCGTGGGCGTACGACGTGTCGGCCTTGTCGTAGCAGAGGACGACGGCGGGCCGGTCGGGCGGCACGAGGGGCCGGGGCGGCGACGGCTGGGCCGCCGCGATGTTCTCCGGGTGTCCCGGTGCGACGGATCCGCCGGGACCGTGGCGGACGGTCTCGCCGCGGATGGCGGCGACGAGTTCGTCGACCTTCCGCTCGTAGTCGGCGCCGTCCAGGGTCCTGAAGTCGCGCCAGACCCGGCTCGCGGCCAGGGGCGGGAGAGGGGCGTCCCCGATCAGCAGCGGAATGAGCCGCAGCTGCCGCGACGCTCCGGCCGTGACCAGGGCCGCGTACTCCTCGCGGGCCCAGGACGAGGTGTGGGAGGCCGGGCCGATGACGACCAGGGCGCACCCGGCGTCCTCGATGGCGGCCTCGGTGCGGTGCACGCCCACGTCACCGGGCAGCACGTCCCACTCGTCGAAGAGGACGGTCAGGGCACTCTGTCCGAGACGGGCCGCCAGCGTTCTCGCCCAGCCGGCGTCCTCCCTGGCGTAGCAGAGGAACACGCGGGTCATACGGCTTCGCCCCGTGGCCGTACCGCTCGCACCAGCGCGGCGAGGCTCACGTCGTAGGGTGCGCTGCCGGGATTCCGCAGGTCCGCGGGCCGGCGGATCCTGGCGAAGGGCGGCAGTTCCACGTCCTCCACGAGCACAGGGATGAACCGCTGTCCACCGCTGTGCACACGCTGGAGCAGCACCGCGTACTCGTCGCGGATCGCGGCGTCGTTCATCGTCGCGCTGCTGAAGAGCAGGATCCCGTTGGCCGTGACGCGCAGGGCCGCTTCCTTCTCCAGGCTCTCCACCAGCCCCGGGCCGATCCACTCGGCCAGAAAGACCCGCAGCCCTTCGCCCCGCAACCGGGTGGCCAGGGTCTGCGCCGCCTCGGTGTCCGCCTCGGCGTAGGAGACGAACGCGTCGTACGTGTCGCCGGGTTCGGCGGCGGGCTCCACCGCCGGCGGGGCATCCGGAGGACGACGTAACCGTGACAGCCGCTCACGCACGTCGATTCCGGTCGAGAGCACGGTGGCCCCGGCTGTGAACAAGGCGGCGGCCGCGCCGGAGACGGCGATCGCCACTTCCCATGACCCCATATCCGGAGGGTAGCCGCTGCTCCCGGAGCCGCCGGTGCTTTCGCCTCATTGCTGAGCTTCTTCAGAGGTATCCACCGATCTGGTGACGGCTGGCGAGGTCGCAACGGGCCAGCCTCGCTGGGCTGTTGGCCGATATGTCTGACGTACGATCACACCGTTCGGAGGTGCCCCCGGTCGCCCTCCACCCTGGAACCGGTGGTCGCCGTGCCGGCCCTGGACGGTGCGGCGGTGTGGCGGTGCGGGCGGCGGTCACCGCGGCCTCGGTCGGCGACCGCGACGCCGGCCGGGCCGCCGCCGAGGCGTTCACCGGGCGTAGTCGACCTCGGGGAAGTCGGGGGAGGGACTGTCGAGCAGCCGCCCCCGGTCGCGGAGGTGGAGGTCGAAGAAGGCCCGCGGGTAGGCACGTTGGAACGCCTGTGCCCGGTGCCCGGGAATCGTCCCGACCTCGTCCTCCAGATCGGGCGCCGACATGCCCAGGAGAGGGGCGATCAGCGGCAGGATCAGCGCATCGTCGCCGAACGACTCGTGCGCGGCTCCCCGTACGGTCAGATGCAGGCGCCAGCCGCGCAGGTGCGACCAGAACGCGCGCAGGGCGGGGTTGCTCTCCATGCCGCCCTTGCCCGGGGTGTCCACGACCAGGAACGGACGGTCGAGCCCGGCGTCCACCACCGGGCCCGCCGCGCCCCCGTCCAGGCTCGCTCCCGCGGTGATCCGCCCGTCGGTGAGCATCGTCGCGGCGGTGGTGGCGCCGCCCAGGGAGTGGCCGAGCATCCCGACGCGCCGCAGGTCGAGCGCCCCGCGCAGGCCTGTGGGCAGCGGGGTGCGGCAGACGCCGGGGTGGCCACCAGCGTGGAGGACGGCGAGCCGGTCCAGGACGAAGCGGATGTCGGCGGTGCGGACGGCGAGGGCCTTGGCGTAGTCGCTGATCCTGCCCAGCGGGTTCGTCTCGACGCGTCCACCGGGGAACTCGACGACGACGGCGTCGTAGGTGTGGTCGACGGTGACCACCAGGAAGCCGTGACTGGCGAGGTCTTCCACGACGCCGGTGCCGAACGACCGTGACGCGTTGGCGCCGGGGGAGTAGAGCACGACCGGCAGGAGGCCCGGTGGGCCGCCGACGGGAGCGCCCTCGTGGCCGTGGGTGTCTCCCAGTTGTACCCGGCCGGGAGGCAGGCCGAGGAGGCTCAGGTACCGGTCGGCCGCCGCCGGAGGCATCCAGGGAGCAGCGGGGCGGGCCGCGCCGCCGCGGGCGGGGTACCAGATGCTGATCATCAGCTCACGGCAGGGGCGGGAGGGCACCCAGGGGTCCGGCCGCGCGGTGTCGGCCAGGTGCAGCGCGACCGTACCCACCGGGTACGGCCCGTTCGGGGCGGGCAACTGGAACCGCACGGGTTCCTCCTGCCCCGGGAGCGCGACGGCCGGCGGCGCGAGCGGACCCAGGGCCATGGCGGCGGTCAGTCCGGCGCACGAGGACAGCAGTGTTCTCCGATTCATGCGTTCCACTGTTCCGTCCGACGAGCCCGACGGCTTCGCCCCCGGGGAGGAACCCGGTGTCAGCCCAGGAGGGTACGACGGGCATCAGCCACGCGGATGACTCAGCCTGAGAGATGACGTCCTCCGGGCTGACAGGCCCCGGGGCCCGCTTCGATAGCGTGGCCGGCATGGGCGATGGGGAGTCACGGCCGCTGGTGGCCGGACGTCTGCGGGACGGACAGTGGCACGGCGTGGACACGGTCGCGGCCGTGCTCCTCGCCCTGGCGTTCGGCGCGAGCGAGACGCGGAGCGGTGGCTGGTTCGCGGGAGCCGTGGCGGCGGTGGTCTGGCTGCCGATCGCGGTGCGGCGCAGACGACCCGTCCGGGTCCTGTACACGGTCCTGGCCGGAGCGGTCCTCGCCATGGCGTTCACCGGATGGGAGGAGTCCTGGGTCCCGGTCGGGGCCGCCCTGTACACGGTCGCGGCGCGGGAACCGCGGCGCCGGTCCGCGACGGCGCTCGGCTGCTCGCTGGGCGCCGTCACGGCGGCCATGACCCTCGCACCGCGACCGGTCCCGGCCTCCGGGGCCGCGGGTGGCGTCGTCTTCGCGTCGTTGATGATGACCCTGCCCTGGCTGGTGGGCACCGCGCTGAGAGAGCAGCGGTCGTACGCGGAACTCGCCGCCCGACAGGCCGTGACGGACGAGCGCCTGCGGATCGCCCGCGAGCTCCACGACGTGGTGGCCCATCATCTGACGGTCATCGCGGTACGGGCCGAGGTGGCCCGTGCGGTGGCCTCCACCAACCCGCAGGAGGCCGAGCGCACCCTCGCACTGGTCGGGACGGCGGGCCGGACGGCGCTCACCGAGATGCGCCGCATGCTCGGCGTTCTGCGGTCACCCGGTGACGGAACCGAGTCGGGGCCCGCCCCCGGTCTGGCGGACCTGCCCGCGCTCGCGGCCGGCGCGGGCCCGCGCGTGGAGCTGTCCGTCGACCCGGATCCACCGCTGCCCCCGGGTGTGGAACTGGTGGTCTACCGGATCGTTCAGGAAGCCCTCACCAACGTCGTCAGGCACGCGGGATCGGCGGACTGCCGGGTGAACCTGTCCCGGACGGGTCCCGAGGCGGTCGAGATCGAGGTCGTCAACGACGCGCCGTCGCGGCTCCCGTCCCGGCGTCCTGGCGGCGGGCACGGACTCGTCGGGATGCGGGAGCGAGCGGCCATGTGCGGCGGGACCCTCTCCGCCGGCCCCCTGGCGACGGGCGGGTTCCGGGTGCATGCGCGGCTGCCCTGCGGACCGGAGACGGCACGGTGAACCGGCCGGTCCGGGTCCTCATCGCCGACAACCAGGCGCTGTTGCGGGCGGGCTTCCGCCTGCTCATCGAGAGCGTGCCGGACCTCACCGTCGCGGGCGAGGCCGCCGGCGGCGAGCAGGCCGTCGAACTCGCCCTGCGGCTGCGGCCCGACGTCGTGCTGATGGACATCCGGATGCCGGGCATGGACGGTCTGGAGGCCACCCGGCGCATCTGCGCGGATCCGGACGCCGTCGGCACCCGCGTGCTGGTCCTCACCACGTTCGACCTGGACGAGTACGTGTACGCGGCACTGCGCGGCGGAGCCAGCGGATTCCTCCTGAAGGACATCCTCCCCGCCGACCTGCTGACAGCCCTGCGGGTGGTCGCCTCCGGCGACGCCCTGCTCGCGCCCGCGGTCACCCGCCGCCTGATCCGCGAGTTCGCCGGACGCCACGAGCAGAGCCCGCGACTCACCCCGGAGCTGGCGGGCGTGACCCCACGGGAACGGGAAGTCCTCCGCCTGGTGGCCAGGGGACTGCCCAACCACGCGATCGCCGAGCACCTGGGGCTGAGCATCGCGACCGTCAAGACACACGTCCGGCGGCTGCTGGCCAAGCTCCACGCCCACGACCGGGCCCAGATGGTCGTCATCGCCTATGAGACGGGCCTGGTCACCGCAGGCGGGAACCCCCCGCCCACAGGCCCACACCCCACCGGCCGGGACGACAGCCCCGAAGGGGACCCACCCGGCGGTGCGTAGACCCCGCGCACGGTCTCCGCTACTTCGACGACCGCGACGTACCGGACGGGGCGGCAACCGGGTGCAGCTCACCGACCACCAAGCCGAAGCCCGTGCCACCCGACGCGCGGCCCGCACCACCCCCGCACCGCCGGGCCGTGGCCGCCCACCGGAGGTGGCAGCGTCACCACCACCGCTCCTGGCACCGCAGCCACCGGGCAACGGCAGAACCGGAACCCGTCCGTCCCGCCGGCCCGCGGCCGCCCGCCCCGCCGAGGCCCGGCCGCTTCGTTGCGCACCAGTGCGGTCAGCCGCCGCTCTTGCGGCGGAAGCTGCGCTTACCCCCTGCCGCGGCGTGCGCGCCGTGGATCTTCGAATCGCCGTTCGGGCCGCCGGCCGTGCCCCCGCCCTTGGCGCCGTGCTTGCGCTCCAGCGCGGCGAGGAACCGGGCCTTGACGTCGCCCTGGGCGGCCTCCGCGGGAGCCTCGACGGCCGGGCCGGCCTCCGGCCCCTCGGAGTTCTCGGAGTTCTCGGAGTTCTCGGGGTTCTCGGGTGACGCTGCGTCGCTGCTCATACAGGACCTCCTGGTGGGATGGGGCTGATGCCTTCATGGGACACCATGTCATGTCCCACAACCGGCCCGGCCTACCAGTGCGTCCCGAGAGCTTTCGGCTGCTGACCCCGGTCGCCATCGGTGGCGGACTTCCGGCAGTCGCTGCCCGACATCGCCGAGCGTCGGCGGCCGACGGGGCAGGGCCAGGTTGTCTCGCCCGCCCCCACACCACCCCCGGCGCGCACCGGGCGGTGGGGAGACGACCTCGGTGTGGTTGCTGAAGGCGATCGCTCCTCTGCCGGTCGTCGAGGAGACGGGAGCCGTCGACAACGTGCGCGCTCGACGATCGCCCTTCCGTCGGACACCTCGCCGATTCAGCGACAGTTGCCGCGCCGGCCCGGCCGGAGAACCGCACGTCGAGTAGCTCTGTCGGCGACGAGCAGCGTGCTGGGTCACAGCAGGTGAGCGGGGTGGGGCAGGCGTCGAGAAGTGGCTTCGGCTGCCGGGTGCACAATTGACGTGGCGTTCGTGATCAAGCGGTGGTTGAGAGCGGTGCCGAGGTGCTTGCTTCGGACGGCTGGGGTGGGAACGTGGAACGGCAGCAGTACGTGGAGAGATGCTCGGAGCTCTTCGCCGTGGGTGGCTATGAGGCTGTGAGAGCCGCGGCACAGGCGGGGCTCAAGGAGTGCGGACCCGATCCGGTCCTCTTCCGCTGGCTCGGACAGGCACACGCCGCAGCGGACGAGGACGACCATGATCGCGAGGCTGAGGCCGCATATCGTGCTGGCCTCGCGCTGGCAGCGGACGATCTCGGACTCCTGATGTCGTACCTGGAGCTGTGCCTTCGCTCGGACTCTTTCGAATACCCGGGGCGGGCGCGCCGTGTTGTGGCTCTGCGGGAAAAGATCGAAGAGCTGGCCCCGCCCGGGTCAGCCGAGCGCGAGCGGGTCGATGATGCGACGGGCTGGGCCGGACGGGGCTATTGGGACGACCTGAACGTAGCCGCCGCTCAAGGGCAGGCTCAGCAGGCGGTCAAAGCGGAGCAGAGCGTGCTGGTGACTGACGCGCTACGGCGAGCCGCTCGTGGCGAGTCCGGCGAGTCCGGCGAGGAGACAGGTGAAGACCTCCGGGCCGCTGAACTCGCCGCGGCGGTGGAGCTGTTGCAGGGGGCCCGGAACGCACCACTACGCCTGCTCCTCGCGCACCGGGTCGAAGCGTACGTGCTGACGTTCGTGGCATCGTTCGGCACGAACAAGGCGCTGGTGTGGAGTGGACTGCTGGACTTCAGCCTGTGGGGCTGGTTGTTCTGGGCTCCCGTGTTCGTCGCCGAAGCCAAGCTCCGCCAAGCGAAGAAGCTGGGACAGGAGCGCGTGATCGCTCGCATACAGGCACGCCATGACGAGATGCACCTGCCCCAGAGCCCGCCCGAGGACAAGCGTCTGTGAGCGCCTGAGTCGGCGGCTGCCGCCGACTCAGGGACTCGGTCGGCCCCTGGGGCCAGGCCGGACCGGCCACCGCCCTGCGCGAGGCCGCCGAGATGCCGGGCACCTCCGCCAAGAGGCGGCAGGCACCAGGTCTGGCAGGCCGCGGCGCCACAGACCGGTGCCGGCCATGCCAGGGGGGCATGGCCGGCACCGATGAGCCGGGCTGGAGCGAATTCACGTCACGGAAAAATTCGACGGCGACCCAGGCGACGGGACTTGTGGCGACGTGGCCGGGAGAATTCCGTGCGGGGCCCGCTCCGCCGGTTCTTCAGAGGATCCGGATGGAGTTGACCTTCGGCGGGCGGTTCGGGTACGAGATGTCGGTCCAGCGGTTGACCCTCACCGAGTCGCCGTTGTCGTCGGAGTAGACCAGGTCGTTGTTTCCCGTGGAGATCCGGTCGACCCACCACCCGCCGAAGCCGATCGTCCCGCCGTTCGCGTAGCAGTCGACGCTGTCACGGCCGTCGAGGTGCGACCAGATCTTGAGGAAGTCATTGCGGCTTCCGTCACACGGGATGTGGTCGATGGCGAAGGCACTGCCGGACGGCACGGCCACGGTGAGCGTGGCCGCCGCGGCGAAGGCCACGGCCATCGAACCCACGACCTTCTTCGCGCTCGAGAACATGTATCCTCCCCAGTCAGATGAAATTATGAATCGAATTCAGCTGTGCAACGGATTTCTGTTGCGTCGTGCCCAATCAGTATCCAGGCTACTTTTATGAGGGTCAATCAAACACGCCTTGACCCAACGTGTTCCAGGCCATTTCCATGCGGGATTTCCGCAAGGCGTGGGGTGCTTTGTTCTGGTGTGGCCCGAGAGGTTCCGGGGCCGGGTGGCCGGAACGTCGACCGAAGGCCACCTGTCGGCCGTTCTGACATGGGGAGATCGTGGGACCACCGAACGCGCCGGGCCAGTGCTCGGGGCCACGTGGCCAGAAAAGGGACTACGCGGAGGCCGACTCGGCCATTAGGGCACCGGGGCAGGCCAGTCTTCCCAGCGGCGCGAGGCTGTGCCCCGTCGACCCGTCCCGTTGGGGCTGGGCCGGCGACACCCCCTGACGCGGTGGATCGCCGCTCGGGCCCGGCGCCGCCGGGGCGGTGAGGCTCCTGGCGGCGCCGCGGAACCACCCGGGGCGGTGGGTCAGTGCAGGAGCGACTGGGCGCGCAGCGGGGCCAGTCCCCGGTGCTGTGGTCAGCGGGCGTGGGTGACGGTGATCACGGGTTTTCACAGGTGGCGGCGATGCGCTGGATCGCGGCGTGTTCGGCGGGGTCGGTGCTCAGGCCCCACCGGGTCTTCACGGTGCCCCAGTCGGAGATGTAGCGGCAGGTCGCGCGGGCAGCCGGGGGCATCCACTGGGCCGGGTCCCGGTCCGCTGTGGACTGATTGGCGCTGTCGTGGACCGCGAGGAGGGAACGCGGTTCGTCGAGGTCGTTGGCGTAGGCCTGGCGCTCGGCCGCGCTCCACACCGCTGCTCCGACTGGCAGGGAGCGTTTCCCGGTCCGCTCCGCGAGCGGTGGACGTCGGGTCAGTCGCGGGTGGTCCAGCGCTGGGTGGCGCTGGTCGCGGAGGGCGCCGTGAGCGTCGCGCCCATGCCGGACTGGTTGCTGGGAGTGTCGAGGACGTAGCCGGTGTTCGGGTCGGTGATCTTCAGGCTGCCGTCGTCGTTCCGGGCGACCCGCCATTTCTGGGACGCGGACTGCGGGTCGGACGGCCTCACCGTGACCCGGTAGCTCGGGTAGCCGCTGGACGTCAGGGAGAGGGAGGGGTTGCAGCCGTCGTGGATGCGCACTGTGCCGTCCGCGTTGGCGTCCAGCCGCCACTGCTGCCCGAGGTCGGACGGGCTCTTGTCGTAGATGGAGGCGTAGCTGTTGGGGAGCACCGTGCAACCGCCGCCCTGGTGCGACAGCACGAGGTTGCCACCGTTGGAGAGGAAGTGGGGCCGGCCGTCGCCGACGGGCAGGGGCCCGTAGTAGATGGTGTGTTTGGCCAGCAGGTCGAGCGCCGCGCCGGTGGTGGCGAGGGGCGGGACGGCGGCGGGGCGGACGGTCTTGTAGTGGTCGGCGAACGTGGACGACGTGTGGTCGAGCATCACCTTGGCGGTCCCCTGCCAGCCCTGGTCGACCTTCCGCCACAGGTCGAGCAGCGAACCGGCGACGTTGCCGGAGACCGCGTCGCCGATGTCCCAGCCGCTGCCGTAGGTGAATTCGGTGCTGCTCCCGTTCGACCACACGTAGCGGTTGTCGCCGAGCAGGTAGGCGGCGACGGCGCTGGCGAAGCCCTCGACCCAGGCGCAGGAGCGGTTGCTGGCCGCCCAGATGTACGTCGGGGTGCAGATGCCCTCGGGCGGTATGCCGCCGTAGAGGCGGTCCATCAGGAAGTGGCCGCCCTCGTGCAGGACGATGTGTTCGGAGTCGGGGTCGGCGGCGGAGAGGCTGATGCTGTTGTCGAGGTTGTACACCGGCCCGCTGGTCGAGTCGGGGTTCCAGAAGACGGTGAGCTCGGTGCAGGAGTTGCTGTTCGGCTCGCGGGCGCTCCAGCAGTCGCTGACCGGGTTGCTGCGGCCCCACCACAGGAGGTTGAGGGTGTCGAGGACGTGCCAGGCCCGGGAGGTCTGGGCCGGGGGCTTGATGACGCCGAGGGAGGTGCTCGCGGAGAGGTTCTGCCGGACCGGCGAGTCGACGGTGTACCGGTAGGAGGGCACGTCCATGGACAGGACCCTCCACATGCTGGTGCTCTCGGAGTAGAACCGCACCCACATGCTGTTCATCGTCGTGGTGGTCGTGGGGGTGTAACAGAGGTTGAAGCCGCCGTCGGACACCGCGGTGAGGTCGTAGCCGCCGAGTGCGTGCGGGGTGTCGCCGGCCTTCTCGCTGCCCCACAGCTCGACGTTGGCGTTGCGGACGGGCTTCGTCCGGGTGGGCTTGGCCGGGCCCTCCTCCGCGTTCTGGTAGTCGTACTGGAAGGTGCCGCTCAGACAGATCGGGCTCGCGGCGACCGCCGAGGCGGGGGCCGCCGCGAGCGGGACGACGGCGAGCACGGCGAGCAGCGTCGTGCCGAGGGCGGCGAGCCGTCGGGTCAGGCGGGTGCGCAGGGGTATGGCCATCGAGGTCCTCTCGGTGAGGCCGCCGACCGCGACCGGGCATCGATACGGATGCGGGCGTTCGGCCGCTGTCGGTCACGGTTCGCGTGCCCATGGTCGGTGCACGGTTCCGTTCGCGGTAGGGCGTACGGGAGGCGGGTGCGGCTTGCGAGGCGCCGTCCGCGCCGGTTGTGAAGGAACTCCCGTGGGCGGGTGGCGGCTTGCACCGTCGCCCGAACCGAGCAGGAATCTACACAGCTCAATCACGAAGGGAGTGTCATATTCCGTTTTTCCCCGCTCGGCGGTCACAACCGGCCATGCTTTGACTGGTTCTGGTCAGGTGCCAGAGGTGCTTCAAGTCAACAGCCCATCCTGCATCCCGAATTGAGTCATCGTCACTTCGCAGACGGCTCACGAGCGTCGCCGCTTCCCGCCGGTCGACCCCGGACCCGCACTCCGCCGCCGAGCTCGCAGGAAGCCGGCGGGTCGACTTCCTGTGCGGCGCTGGGCAACCCGGACACCCGCGTCGCCCACGACCAGCGCCAGTGGGCCCGGGGGAAGAAGGCCCACCTGGTGCGTCGCGATCCTGATGTGGACCCGGCCTGAGAGCACCCGGACATATGGCCTCATCCTCGCCATCGTCCTGCCCGCCCCCTGGGCCTACCCCGTCGACGACGTTCTGGCCGTCGTGGGCGAGGACGTCCTGGCGGGTGGTGCAGTGGTCGGGCTGGGGTGGCCCAGATGGAGAAGGCGGCCCGGGAGTAGCCGGTCATCGGGTCCGGGGCGGCGACGGTGAGCGCGGTGAGTTCCTGGCGGGCGGTCGCGAGGAACGGGGGCGGCACCGTGCCGGACAGCAGTGCGCCGGCGACCAGCGCCGCCGACCACGCCCGGCAGCACCGCGAACGCCACCGCGCCGCTCTGGCCGCGACGTACAATCGCGGTGAAGGCGAAGCGCCAGGCCGAGATCCCGGCACCGGTGTGAGGGAGGGGCCAGGATGTTCGGTTCGAAGAAGAAGCTCAACGATCTGATGGCGCAACTCAGGCCCGACCTGAGTCGGGAATCGCTCGGCGTCGGGCCCGACTTCCCGGGCGTCGCCCCGAACCCGCTCCTGAGCAGTGACGCACGGAAGCGCAACGCGGAACTGCGTACGGGGGCGCTTGCGCTCGGCGTTCTCGTCGACTGGCGGGAGGTCAACAGCAATCCACGCGTGGTCCTGATGTTCGACGTGGAGACCGCCGACGGCATCTCGTTCCGCGGTATCGCCGACGAAGACCTCACGATCACCGAGCTCACCCGACTCGCCCCGGGACAGACGTTCCCCGTGCGCTACCGGCCGGCCGTCATGGACCACTACGTCGCCCTTGCCCGGGACGCGGACCCCGCCCACGTGCAGCACCTCTCTGACGAGATCGCGAGCCGCAAGCGGACCTGACCCGAAGCCATCGGCCGAACCCCGACGTTAAAGATCAAGCCAGTCGGTTGGAGACGCGGCCGTTCGCACGGAACATGATCTGCACCCTCGCCGAGCTCGTGCGTGACACGGGGAACCTGCGGGTAGCCGACGTCGGGCACGGACCCGGTCATCTGACAGCCATGCTGCACGACTTGGGGGCTGGACGCCTTCGGGCCCGACCTCTCCCGGCCATGGTCGACCGCGCCCGGCGGGCCCAGCCCGCGCCGCGGCCCCTCGAAGAGGCCGCAGCCGAACGGGAGGCGATCCTGCGCCTGCACTACAACCGGCTGGAGCTGCTCCAGCGCCCGCCCGGCCGCCAGGCCGATCTCGGCCGGCGTCATCCCGTCCGCCTCCCGGCACACCGCCGCCCGGTGGAAGCGTTCGGACTCCGGGTGGAGTTCCAACTGCTCGCCGGGCGGGCGCAGCCAGCGGGCGGGGATGGTGTGGGTGACGGTGCTGGGGAAGGTGAGGGCCTGGCCGTCGGTGTCGGTGACGATGCCTCGCCGTCGCCCTGCTGGTCCGGTTCCTGCGGCGGCACCGCTCGCGGGGCGGTGAGCCGTCGGACGGCAGCGGCGGACGGAACCCCTGAACCGGGCGGCGCCTCGGCGGCTCTGTTGGCGCCCGTGCCATGCCATGTCGGCGGGGTACGGCCGTCGAGCCGACCTCCCGCGTACCTCTCAGGTGCCCTGATGTGGCGATTCCGTAAGCCTGTCGAGGGATCGACGGGTCCTCATCCGGAGTGACGCTCCCTCAGTGGCGGTGCTGACAGGCTGACTTGTGGCGGACTCCTGTTCGCCCGAGTGAAAGGAAGACCCATGTCTCGTCGTCTGGCCTGTGCCCTGATCGCATCCTTCTGTCTGGCGGTGTCCGTGTCACCGGCCTCCGCCGTCGCGGCCGGAGCCGAGGACTCCGAAGCCTCGTCGGCCCGCTCGCACGGCGGTCCGCTGCAACTCGCCCTCAAGGGACTGACCGACGCCAAGGCGGTGTCCGCGATCGCCGAGGTGAACGACGGCGACCGGCGGTGGCGGGGCGTCACGGGGGTGACCGACCTGGTCGGCCGGACACCCGTCCGTGGTGACGGCCGGTTCCGCATCGGCAGTGTCACCAAGACGTTCACCGCCACCACGGTGCTGCAACTGGTCGGCGAGCGCCGGATCGGCCTGGAGGACCCGGTGTCGAGCCACCTGCCGGGGCTGGTTCCCAACGGGCAGAACATCACCGTCCGCCAACTGCTCAACCAGCGTACGGGCCTGTTCGACGCCACCAACGACGGCACCGACATCTTTCCCGACCTCAACGACCCGGCCGTCTTCCGGAGCTGGCTGGCTCAAGGCGGCCTGAACCGTACGTTCACCGCGCGCCAACTGGTCACCGCGTCCGTCTCCAACGCCCCGTACTTCGCGCCCGGCACCCAGTGGGGCTACTCCAACACCAACTTCGACATCCTCGGCCTGATCATCGAGCAGGTCACCGGCCACCCCTACGGACAGGAGGTCAGCCGGCGCATCCTGCGCCCGCTCGGGATGACCAAGACCACCGTTCCCGGCCTCTCCACCACGATCCCCGGCCCGCACGCCCACAGCTACTGGACCACCGTGGACGGCGCCGGCACCGGGAACGTCACGAAGACCGACATCGACGTCACCGACCAGAACCCCACCTGGGCCGGCGCCGCCGGAGAGATGATCTCCACCACCGATGACCTGATCAGGTTCGACCAGGCGCTGCTCCACGGGAAGCTGCTGCGTCCGGCGGAGCAGCGCGAGATGACCACGATGCTCGAAACCGTGCCGGGCTCGCACGAACTCGACTACGGGATGGGGCTGGCGCGGGCCCAGCTCTCCTGCACCACCGTGCTGGGCCACAACGGCGGGACGTTCGGCTTCACCACCCAGCTGTGGGGTACCGCCGACCGCCAGGTCGCGCTGTCCTACACCCCGCGGGGCGACGACGCCGAGCAGACGGCGCAGAACACGGCGGGCCTCAAGTTCCTCGACGCCGTCTTCTGCGGCCCTCGCTGAACGGTCCGGACGAGCGATCGCCGGATCGGGCCCTGAGCCGGGCTGGGGATGCGAGACTGCTGATCATGAACTCCGACCACCGCCGCCCGATGTGGCAGCCCTTCTCCGAGCCCGCCACCGACATCCCCGTCCAGCCGTCCGGCGGGGCCCGGCTGCTCGCGGTCGAGCGGGCCCCGTTCCTGGAGCCGCCCGCCGCCGAGGCGCCCGCAGTGCCGGCCGCCCGCCGTCGGCTCGGGCCCGGCGGCCTGGCCGCCCCCGCAGTACCGGACGACCGGAACTGACCCCGCGGCGATCCGCACCCGGACCCCGAGGCGGCGCAGCCGTAGTCGGAGCGAACCTAGGGCGGGCCCGCCGCGGTGCCTGCATCGGTGGCGGCCTCCATCGTGGCGGCCAGGGCGGGCAACTCGCGCTCCACCTCGTTCGGCACTGTGCCAGGCATCGCGGCGGCGAGCGCGCAGACCGTGACCAGCGCGATTCGCTCGCCCATCACCAGGACGGGCAGCCCGCCGGCGACCACCCTCGCCGCACTTCTCATGTGGGCATGACTCCTTGGACGACATGTCCTGGTGCTGTGACCGCATAGGTTCACCGGGTCGGCGCCGCAGGGCCCTCGGCCGGCTGGATGTCGCGAGACGTCCAGCTCGGGAGGGGGCCCGGTGGCGGAGCCGGCCAGGGCTCGCAGGCTCACGGACCAGGAGGGTCAGCAGTTACAGCGGATCGTGCGCCGAGGCAGTACGGACACGGTGCGTTACCGGCGGGCGATGTTGCCGCCGACCACGCCCGGCCACGTCGATCGAGCGGTCACTGGATCGCGCCCGCGATGCCCGCGCCCGCGAAGGACAGCGCCGTGCCGAGCAGCACCGAGACGGTCACGTAGAGGCCGGAGAGGGCGATCCGCCGGGTGGAGGCCAGGGTGAACGCCTCGTAGGAGAAGGTCGACCAAGTGGACAGCGCCCCGCAGAAGCCGGTCGCCAGCAGCAGTTCCGCGTGGGCGCCCAGGTGGCCGCGAAGGGCCGTCTCGGAGAGGAAGCCGAGCAGCAGGCAGGCAGCGGCGTTGGCGGCCAGCGTCCCGTACGGGAACGGGCTGTGCACCCGGGACTTGACCGCCACCCCGGTCAGGTAGCGGGTCGGCGCGCCGATCAGGCCGCCGGCCAGCACGAGCAGCCAGTCAGTGAGCACCGGCGGCCTCCCGCTGGTGCGCCGGGACGCCGACCGCCGCGCGGGCGGCGAGCACGCCGAAGGTGACGCCGGACAGCGCCGCCGCCACGGTCAGCAGCAGGTAGCCGACCGCGGTGCCGTAGGCGTCGCCGCGGACCAGGAGCCGGATGTTGTCCGTGTAGTGGGAGAAGGTGGTGAACCCGCCGAGGAAGCCGGTGCCGAGCAGCGCGCCGACGATCCTCTTCTGCCGGGGGAAGCGGTCCGCCAGCACCGTCATCAGGGCGCCCATCGCCAGGCAGCCCACCGCGTTGATGCACAGGATCGGCCACGGGAACTCCGTCCCGGAGGTCGGCCAGAGCCGCTCGATCCCGTAGCGGGCGCCGGCGCCGAACGCGCCGCCCACCGCCACTGCCAGCACCACCGGCGGCTGCCGGCCCGGGGCGTGCTCGGAATGGGCGTGGCCCGGCGGGCGGGCCGGATGGTGCTGTGGGTCGAAGTAGGGGTTGGTCACCGGAAGCACACCTTTCCTTCGTGGACGGACGTGAGCTGTTCAGGCGAAACCTGCTGCATACGGAGGATCACGGTGTGCCCGTGGGTAACCGGCTCGGCTAAACATGACTGCCGGGAAAAACCATGCGCAACAGCGTATTTCACATCATCCGGCGTTCCTGTGATATTCAGGAGAAAACGTGACAGATGGTGACAATGCTGACGCCGCGCGGGGCACGACCAGCCGTCACTGGGACCGAGAACCGCTGGCCTACCTGGTCGCCTCGTTGCGCGGTGTCGGCCAGGTCGACCTGCAGCCCCAGCTGCTCACCGGCGCGTTCATCCTGGCCGCGCTCTGGGCGGCCGGCTGGAAGGTCGGCCTGTTCGCCACCCTCGGGACGCTCGTCTCCACCGCCGCCGCGTACGCGTTCGGCGTCGACCGCGGCTCCATCGCCAAGGGCCTGCAGGGCTATTCGGGCTGCCTCACCGGCATCGCGCTGGTCGGCTCGCTCGGCCACCATCCCGCCACGTACGTCCTCACCGTGGTCGGCGGAGTGGTGTGCACCATTCTGACCTCGGCGATCGCCGTCCTGGCCAAGCCCTACGGACTGACGGCCCTGACCGCGCCGTTCTGTGTGGTCTCCGGGGTGATGGTGCTGGGAGCCCCCTCCTTCGCCCGGATCTGGCACGGACCTCCCGGGCAGGTCGAGCCCACCGTCGGCGACACCGCTGTCACCTGGTCGGACCTGTGGCACGCCTTCTTCACCAACGTCTCGCAGGTCTTCCTGGTGAACAGCTGGTACGTCGGCCTGATCATGCTGGTCGGCCTGGCCTGCGCGGGCGTGCGGGTGCTGCTCGGCGCCGTGTCCGGGTCGATCGCCGGCATCGTCGCGGCCTGGGCGCTCGGCGCGCCCACCGAGCAGATCGCCAACGGCATCTACGGCTACAACGCCGTCCTGGTCGGCATCGCGGTCGGCGCCGTGTTCCTCGCCGACACGGCCTGGAACGCGGGCTACGCGCTGTTCGGCGCGATGCTCTCCACCGGGCTGACCGCAGGGATCACCTCGCTCTTCAAACCCTTCCACGGCCACACCTTCACCTGGCCGTTCATCCTCACCACCTGGGCGCTGATGGCCGCGGTCCCGCTGCTTCCGCGCCTGCGCCGAGCCGCCTGACCACGGCCGGCCCACAGCCCCCTCCCTCTTCCCCTTCACGTCCCCACTTGAGGAAGGCACCCGCCAATGAACCTCGCGCCCCGCGAGATCGACAAACTGGTCGTCTACGTGGTCGCGGACCTGGCCCGCAAACGCCAGGGCCGCGGCCTCAAGCTGAACTACAGCGAAGCGGTCGCCCTGATCACCGAAGCCATCCTGGAAGCCGCCCGGGACGGCAAGTCGGTCGCCGACTGCATGGAGCTCGGCCGACACGTCCTCGGCCCCGACGCCTGCATGGACGGGGTGCGGCAGATGCTGCCGCTGCTCCAGGTCGAGGCCTCGTTCGTCGACGGCACCAAGCTGGTCTCCGTGCACGACCCCATCGGCGGCTGAGGGTGCCTGGCACCCGGGTCCACATCCTCGCGGTCCGCGGCCACGAAGCGGGCGACGGGACGGCGCTGCGACAGCTCGCCGGGCCGGACACCACCGTGGTCACCGGCGGCCGCGAACTCTACCGGGCGTTGGCGGCCCGGCCCTCCGGACAGGAGACCGTCGTCGTTCCGATGACACTCGGCCGCGACCCCGAACTGGTCGCCGACGCCGCTCGCACCGTCCGCGCCCTGCCGTCCGAGGGGCGCCGCGACGCCCCCGTGGCCGTCGCCGAACCCTTCGGCGACGCCGGGCACCTGGTCGGCTGGCTGCGCGCCGCCGCCTCGACCGTCCACGCCGAGGCCGCACTGCTGCTCACCGCCCCCGGTGGCGACCCTTACCAGGACGCCGAGCTGTACCGGGTTGCCCACCTGGTGCGGCGGTACGGGCGGCACCGGGTGGTGGAGTGCGCGCTGCTCGGCGGCGACCCCGACCCGGCGGAGGGTCTGCGGCGCTGCGTGCTGCTCGGCACCGGGCAGGTCGCGGTGCTCTCCGCGTCCTTCCTGCCGCCCGTCCCGCCGCCCGCCCCCGCCCGCACCACCGTGCTGGACACCGGGCCGCTGCTCAGCCCCGCCGCGCTCGCCGCCGTGCTCTCCGCCCGGGCCACGACCGCCGTCCGGCGGCTGCACGAGAGCGGTGAGGACGGCCTGGCCGCCGCGCTGACCGCTGCCGGGCGGCACGGGCTGAGCCACAGCCACGGGCCCGGAGGCGACCACGACCACGGGCACGACCACAGCCACGGGCCTGGTGCGGACCATCACCACGGCCCGGGAGGCAGTCACTCCCACGATCACACCCCCCAAGCGCATCACACCCACTCGCCCCCGCCGATCCGCCCCCTCGTGGCGGCGTGCGCAAGGAGTCCCCAGTGACATTCGGTACATATCTGTACGGTGACGGCGACATCGAGATCAACGCGGGCCGGCGCACCGTCAAGGTCGAGGTGGTCAACACCGGCGACCGCGCGGTCCAGGTCGGTTCGCACTACCACTTCTTCGAGGTCAACTCGGCGCTGCGGTTCGACCGCGACAAGACGCTCGGCATGCACCTGAACATCCCGGCCGGCACCTCGGTGCGGATCGAGCCCGGCGGCACCCGCGAGGTCGAGCTGTGCGAGTACGGCGGCACCGGCCGGCTGGTCGGCTTCAGCGGCCTGCTGAACGGCTCGGTGGTCTCCACCACCGCCCGGGTGGAGGCCTTCCGCAAGGCCTACGCCGACGGTTTCCAGGGAGCCGAGGAAAGCTCCGCCACCGAGGATTCCGCGGGGAACGCGAAGCAGAAGGGTGCCAACTGACATGCCGATCCTGTCCCGCAAGCAGTACACCGACATGTTCGGCCCGACCGTCGGCGACCGGTTCCAGCTCGCCGACACCAACCTGGTCGTGGAGGTGGAGAAGGACTACAGCGAGGGCCTGTACGGCGACGAGGTCGTCTACGGGGGCGGCAAGACCATGCGCGACGGCATGGGCTCCGACCCGCAGGCCACCGCCGCCCAGGGCGCGCTGGACACCGTGATCACCAACGTGGTGGTGATCGACCCGGTGATCGGCATCGTCAAGTGCGACATCGGGATCAAGGGCGGCTTCATCGCAGGCATCGGCAAGTCCGGCAACCCGCAGACCCAGAACAACGTGCACCCGGACCTGGTGGTCGGCCCCGGTACCGAGGCGATCTCCGGCGAGCACCTGATCGCCACCGCCGGCGCGATCGACACCCACGTCCACCTGATCTCCCCGCAGCAGGCCCAGCATGCGCTGACCAACGGCATCACCACCCTGATCGGCGGCGGCACCGGCCCCTCCGACGGCACCAACGGCACCACCTGCACCCCCGGCCCGTTCAACATCGCCCGTCTCCTCCAGGCGTGCGAGGAGGTACCGGTCAACATCGGCATCATGGGCAAGGGCAACGGCAGCCTGCCCGCCGCGCTGGACGAACAGATCGCGGCCGGCGCCTGCGCACTGAAGGTGCACGAGGACTGGGGCGCCACCCCCGCCGTCATCGACAACGCGCTGAACGTCGCCGACCGGCACGACGTGCAGATCGCGATCCACACCGACAGCCTCAACGAGTCCGGGTTCTTCGAGGACACCCGTTCCGCGATCGACGGCCGCACCATCCACACCTTTCACTCCGAGGGCGCGGGCGGCGGCCACGCCCCCGACATCCTGCGGGTCACCGGCGAGCCCAACATCCTGCCGTCCTCCACCAACCCGACGCTGCCCTACACCGTCAACTCGGTGGACGAGCTGCTGGACATGGTGATGGTCTGCCACCACCTCAACCCCGGCATCCCGGAGGACGTCTCCTTCGCCGACTCCCGGGTCCGGGCCGAGACCATCGCCGCCGAGACCGTGCTGCACGACCTCGGCGTGATCAGCATCATCTCCTCCGACTCGCAGGCGATGGGCCGGGTCGGCGAGTCCGTCACCCGCTGCTTCCAGATCGCCCACCACTGCAAGGACAAGCGCGGCCCGCTGGACGGCGACAGCACCCGCAACGACAACCAGCGGGTGCTGCGCTACCTGGCCAAGGTCACCATCAACCCGGCCATCGCCACCGGCATCTCCGACCACATCGGCTCGCTGGAGGCCGGCAAGCTCGCCGACATCGTGCTCTGGCCGATCCACTCCTTCGCCGCCAAACCCACGATGATCATCAAGGGGGGGATCATCTCCTGGTCCCGGATGGGCGACCCGAACGCCTCCCTTCCCACCCCCCAACCGGTGCTCTACCGGCCGATGTTCGGCCAGTTCGGCCGCGCCCAGCAGGCCACCCACGTCACCTTCATGTCACAGGCCGGGATCGCCGCCGGCGTCCCCGGGGAACTCGGCCTCCAGCGCCGGGTCCTGCCGGTGCGCGGTACCCGGGTGATCGGCAAGCACAACATGGTCCGCAACAACGCGCTGCCGAAGGTCAAGGTCGACCCGGAGACCTTCAAGGTCACCCTGGACGGTGAGGTCGCCACCATCGAACCCGCCCAGACCCTGCCGCTCAACCAGCTCTACTTCGCGGTGTAGCGGATGTTCCACGGCCCGGACGCTCATCCGGGCAGCGGGTCCCCCGAGTCCCGGCCCGGGGGACTGGCCGCCCTGCTGGTCAGCCTGCAACTCACCGACTCCGCCTTCCCCAGCGGCTTCTACACCCTCTCGCACAGCCTGGAGGGCTACGCCCAGGCCGGGGCCGTCACCCCCGACACCCTGCCCGCGCTGCTCGCCGACCTGCTCAGGCACGGCGTCGGCCCGTCCGACGCCACCGCCCTCGCACTCGCCCACCGGGCCGTCACCACAGGAGTGCTGTCGGACGCCCTGCGGGTCGACCGGCGGCTGCACGCGGCCAAGCTGGGCCGCGAGAACCGGCAGGCCGCCACCCGCACCGGGCGGCAGCTGCTCGACCTCGCCGCCGAGGTCTTCGGCCGGCCGCCGATCGCCGACTACCTGCGGCTGGTCACCGACCGCCGGGCCCCCGGCTGCCAGGCCGTCGCCGCCGGAATCGTCCAGGCCGCCGCCGGCGTCCCGGTCGAACAGGCCGTCGCGGCCGACCTGTTCGCTTTCAGTGCCAGCTTCGCCGGCGCCGCGCTGCGGCTGCGGCTGACCGACCACCGCAAGGCCCAGGTGCTGCTGCACGGCGCCGCCCCCGTCATCGAGGAGACCGTCCGCGCGGCCCTCGCCCGTCCGGAGGCCGACCTCGGCGCCGGTGCGCCCGCCTCCGACATCATGTCCGGCCGCCACGAGCGCGCCGACGCCAGGCTGTTCGCCAGCTGACGGCACGCCGCGCCCGGACCGTACCCGTCCCACCACCGGCCGGGCAGGTACGGACCCGGAACCGACCTCCCAACCGATCGGCAACCAGAGAGAAGGAACACCTGTGGATGACAACGTCCTGCGGATCGGCATCGGCGGCCCGGTGGGATCCGGCAAGACCGCGCTGATCGAGGCGCTGGTGCCGGTGCTGATCGCCCGCGGCCACCGCCCCGCCGTGATCACCAACGACATCTACACGCAGGAGGACGCCCAGCACGTCCGCCGCACCCTGGCCGGCGTCCTCGACCCCGAACTGGTGGTCGGCGTGGAGACCGGTGCCTGCCCGCACACCGCTGTCCGCGACGACCCGACGATGAACCTTGCCGCCGGCGCCGAACTGCTGGAACGCTTCCCCGAGGTCGACACCCTGCTGTACGAGTCCGGCGGCGACAACCTGACACTGACCTTCAGCCCGGTGCTGGCCGACGTGTTCGTCTTCGTGCTGGACACCGCCGAGGGCGAGAAGATGCCCCGCAAGCGCGGCCCCGGCATCACCGAGTCCGACCTGCTCGTCATCAACAAGATCGACATCGCCCGGTACGTCCGCACCGACATCGCGGTGATGGAGTCCGACGCCCACAAGGTCCGCGACGGCAAGCCCGTCATCCTCACCAACTCGCTCGACGGCACCGGCATCGACGAGCTCGCCGCGTTCCTCAGCGCCCGCCGCAAGGCGCTGATCTGACCATGACCTCCGCCCCTCCACGGCCGACGATGACAGCACACGGGCAACCCGCTGACCGGCCCGCCCGCCGGGAACCGGGCCGCGAGTCCGACCCCCCGTCCGGCAGTACGCCCGCCGGCTCCGAGTCCGCCGTCCGCTCCGTCGACCGGCTCGACCCGGCGCACTGGGCCACCGGCCACCTCCCCGCCGAGGTGGCCTGCCTGGCCGCCCGCCCCGACACCCTCGCCCCCGGCTCGCCCGCCAAGGTCGGCATCCTCGACCTCGCCTTCGCCGTCCGCGGCGGCCGCACCGAACTCGTCGAGCGATACCAGAAGACCCCGCTGCAGATCACGCGCCCGCTCTGGATCGACCCCGCCCAGCCCGACGCCGCCTACGTCTACCTGATGGCCACCGGCGGCGGCGTCGCCCAGGCCGACCGCTACCGGATCGACGCCCGCTGCGGCTCCGGCACCCGGGTCCACCTCACCACCCAGGCCGCCACCAAGGTGTTCCGGATGGAACAGGACTACGCCAGCCAGCTCGTCCACCTCACCGCCGACGAAGACGCCTACCTGGAGTACCTGCCCGACCCGCTGATCCCGTTCGGCGGCTCCCGGTTCCACCAGCGCACCACCGTCACCGCCGCGCCCGGCGCCACCGTCGTACTCGGCGAGACCATCACCGCCGGACGGCTCGCCCGCGGCGAACGGCACGACTACCAGGTGCTCGCCACCGACCTGGAGATCACCCGCCCCGACGGCACTCCGCTCGCCGTCGACACCTTGCGGCTCACCCCCGGCGGCGACCGCGCTGCCGTCACCGGGCCCGCCGTCTTCGCCGGCCACGACCACCTCGCCACCCTGTACGCCGTCAGCGACCTGCGCCCCGCCGCCGAGATCGCCGACACCCTGCACCGCGCCCTCGACGGCAGCGGCCTGCTCTACGGCGTCTCCACCCTGCCCGAGGACAGCGGCGCCTGGCTGCGCATGCTGGCGGACAACCCCGTCCGAACCGCCGCCGCGCTCGACGCCGCCTGGCGGGCCGTCCGGCTGCTGCTCACCGGACAGCCCGCTCCCGCGCTGCGCAAGACCTGACCGCCCGGCCCGGCCGCACACGCTCCGACCCGCCCGCCAACCCGACTGCCCCGGAGGTAACCCCGTGCTCTCCGTGTCCCCGCCGATGCCCCCGGCCTACAACGCCGGCGACACGGCCTGGCTGCTGGCCTCCACCGCGATGGTCCTGCTGATGACACCCGGACTGGCGTTCTTCTACGGAGGCCTGGTCCGGCTCAAACACGTCCTGATGATGCTGAAGATGAGCTTCGCGGCGCTCGCCTTCGGCAGCCTGGTCTGGTGGGCGCTCGGCTACACGCTGGCCTTCGGACCGGACGTCGGCGGGGCCGGAATCATCGGGAACCTCGACCGGGCGTTCCTGCGCGGCGTCGAGATCGACACCCTCACCGGCGCCATCCCCACCTACATCTTCGCCACCTTCCAGATGGGCTTCGCCGTCGTCACCGTCGCCCTGATCAGTGGCTCCGTCGCCGATCGGGCCCGGATGCGCGGCTGGCTGGTGTTCGTCCCGCTGTGGCTGCTGGTCGACTACGCGCCCGCCGCGCACTGGGTGTTCGACTCCCAGGGCTGGATCCACGACCGGCTCGGCGCCCTCGACTTCGCCGGGGGCCTGCCCGTCGAACTGAACTCCGGCATGGCCGGCCTCGCCGTCGCCGTCGCCCTGCGCGGCCCGCGCGACTGGGCCCGGCGCGAGGAACGGCCCAACAACATCCCACTGGTGGTGATCGGCGTCGCACTGCTCTGGTTCGGCTGGTTCGGCTTCAACTCCGGCTCCGCGCTCAACGACCAGGGCACCGCCGCCGCGGCCTTCCTCAACACCCAGCTCGGCGGCGCCGCCGCCATGGTCACCTGGCCGCTGGTCGAGAAGTGGCGCACCGGCAGGGTCAGCACCACCGGCGTGGTCTCCGCGGGCGTGGCCGGCATGGTCGCCATCACCCCCGCCTGCGGCGAGATCAACCCGCTCGGCGCCGTGGTCACCGGCCTGGCCGCCGGCGCGGTCTGTGCCTGGGCCGTCACCCTCAAGTACCGCTTCGGCGTGGACGACACCCTCGACGTGGTCGGCGTGCACGGCGTCGGCGGCGCCACCGGCCTGATCATGGTCGGCCTGTTCGCCACCGCCCGGATCAGCGGCACCGAGGGCCTGTTCTACGGCGGCGGCTGGAGCCTGCTCGGCAAGCAGGTGCTGGCGCTGCTGGCGATGGCCGCGTTCTCCTTCACCGTGACCTGGCTGCTCGCCAAGCTCGTCGAGCAGGTCGTGGGCTTCCGGGCCGGCGCCGCGTACGAACACATCCCCGGCGCGGAGGCCGAGACCGCCTACGACACCCTCACCGCCGAACGCCTTGGCACCCTCGTCGATGCCGACGCCCGCGGCGACGGCGAACTCGTCCGAAAGATCGTCGAACTGCTCAAGGCCCGACGCATCGACTGACAGGGAATCAGGGACCGTGGGCGGCAGGGCAGCTGCCGGCCAGCAGGACGGCGATTGCCGGGTCATGTGTCCTGCTTCTCCGATCCCCTGCCGGGCAATTGCACGCGGTACGCCCGATTTGTGCGGTTTGCGCGGGTTTCCCGATGCAGTCAGCGACCGAGCGCCAGGGAGGGGGCCTTGCCGCAAGGCCCCCTGTCCGGTAGGAGTCGGACAATGGCAGGAGAGCTTCGGCTCCCTGCCTTCGCCGTTCTCGGCCGGCTTTTTCGGGCGGCCGGTCAGTTCCGGTCGGCGACGCCGGCCTCCAGGACGGAGACCACGGCGAAGAGCGAGAAGCAGGCGGCGCCGAGGCCGACCAGGACCCGGGCCGCGACCGTCACGTCCGGGTCGGCCGACTCGAACAGGAACGCCGACATGAACAGGCACAGCAGTGTGGTGCCGACCGGGACCAGCGGGGCGCGGCCGGCCGGCGGCGCGGCACGGCGCCAGCCGAGAGCGAGTGGCAGCACCGCGCTCAGCACTGTCCAGCACAGCAGGCCCAGCCCGATCTGCACGTACCCGGTGGCCAGTTGAGCGGGCCGGGGGTCCAGGGCGACGACGACCAGGCCCCCGGTGATGTCCATGGCGCCGAGTACGGTGGCCGGGACGAGCCACCAGACCCGCTCCCGCCGGGTGTACGTGTTCCGGATCTGCCGCAGCAAGGTGATCACCAGCCCGATCAGGGCGGTGCAGACGATCGCCTGGTCGACCACCACGTGCCCGGCCGTGAATCGCCCGTCCGAGTCCCCGCCGCCCCCGTTGGCCAGCATGACGATCGCCCACGCCCAGGCGGCGGCGGCCGCAAGGACCGGGACCGCCACCAGCGCCCGGGCCGCGGACCGGCCGAACGGCGCGGGCGAGCGCGGCGGGGAACCCTCCGGCAGGACGGCGTTCTGCCCGATCAGCGTGAAGCGGGTGGCGACCGCGGCCACCGACGAGACGCACACGCAGACCAGGCCGATGCCGAGGACCACGCTGCCGGCCACGAAGTCGGCCACCGGCCGGTGGCTCTCCGCCAGCAGGACCAGCCCGTAGCCGACGGCGGCCCCGGCCACCGCGAAGCCGAACGCCGGGTAGCCGATCCGGTCCAACGCGCCGAAACGGCCGATCAGTTGCCGCACGACGGTCGCCGCGACGGCGAACAGGCAGAGACAGACGGCGGCCAGGAACACCAGCGTCAGGCCCGCGACCCGGGCGCCCGGCCCGGTGGAGTGCGCGAGGACGTAGCCGCCGAGCGCGGCCGACACCGAGCCCATGAGCAGCGGAATCGCCCGGAGCAGCACGCTCATTCCGTGGTTCACCAGGTCTCCTCGTTCCCTCGCGCCCGTCGGTTCCGGGCGGCAGTCAGTGTTCAGCCCGCCGGCTCTCCGGCCGGGACCCCGGCGGCGGGTGTCCACGGATTTCGTCCGATCGGCGCACGGCGACACCCGCCGTGCGGGACCCCGGCGGTGGCCTGCGATGCTGTCGGCGGACACCACGGGCAGCGCGGTCACAGGCGGCCTGGACCGCCCCGCGACCACGCCCGCGTCCCGCGTCCGGGCGTCCGTCACAGGTCATCCGATTGATGGAACGCCCGGCGCGCCGAAGGCGCGGCCATCGAGCACCGTGCCACTCACAGCGGGAAGACGCCGACCGCCGTGGCGAGGGACTTCCGCGACCTGCCCGGCTACCGTCCCCTGGGCCTGACCCCGCCGCCCGGCGCCGGCCAGGCCGGGATCGATCCCCTCCAGCAGTTCCCGGGCCTCCTCCCGCAGCCGGGGTGCCTGTTCGTCTGGTTGTGTCACCGGCAGGCAGCGACGCAACCCTGCCTCGTGCGGCGCCCTGGCGGGCGACGGCACCCGTCCGGGGACTCACGGCGATGCGGAACGCGGCCGGCAGGGCCGGCCGCTCGCCGTCGGGGGAGGGATCCGGGCCGGGCACCGTCGCCTCCCGCACCGGCTCCCGGTTCGGCGGGGCCGAGCGGCGACAGCCAACCGGCCCTCTCCAGGCGGTGGTTGGCGCCCGCGGTGGTCATGCCGATCGCCTTGGCCGGCCCGCGCAGGGACACCGCGTGCTCCCGTCCGCCTCCGCCCGCTTCGCGGATCTCCAGCCGGTCCAGGGCCTGTCCGGCCCGTTCGCCGCCGCCGAGGCGGGTCAGAAGGCCGCGGGCCTCGTCGTGCAGGGCGGACAGGGTGCCGTCGAAGCGCCGCCGACGGTTTTCAGCCTGCCGGCAGGCCGGGCTGCAGTGCGCGGTGTGCCGGCCTGTGGCCGCCCGTGGCAGCGCCCGTCCGCACCCCGGCCGGGCGCAGACGGGGACGGTGGAAGGTTCCGTCACGAGGCGCATCGTGACGGAACGTCGGGCTCCGTGCAACGGTCCTGGGCGGTGTGGCGGCCAGGAGCCTCTGTCCCGTATCAGATGATCTTGACCGATCGCCAAACGATCTTGACCGGTGGGCTCCGGGGTGGGGGTCGCTACAGGGGGGAGTAGGTCTGGTACTTGCCCTGCAGGGATGAGGTGGCTGCGTCGGCGACATCGGCCCGGGGGCCAGCTGCGCACTCCTGGAGGAATCCCTGAACGCGAGGGCCCGTCCATCCTGCTGCGGCTGCCGCGGCCCAGAAGCGGAGTCCGTCGTGGGGATCCAGCGGCGCGAGGACGTCGAGGACGTGGTCGATCGTGGCCGCGTCCAGGGGGAGTCGTTGCATGGCGACGGAGCGCAGGGCACCGTCGGCGAGCATCGGAGTGCCGGCGTCCAGGCACCAGCGCAGTGCATCGGCTGTCTCCTCAGGGGCGCTCAGTCGGACGATGGCGTCGCCGAGCGCGACGTACGCCATGGTGGCCTTGAAGGGGTGCTGGGCGAGATCGCGGAGAAGGCCGAGAGCGGGCCGGTGGCCGGACACCCCGAGCGCCATGACGATCTGGTACTGGGTCTCCCATGTGCGGGCATCGCGGATCTCCCGCTGGAGAGCCTCCAGCAGCGCCGGGCCCGCAGCCGGGTCGGCAAGCCGACGCAAGCGCGATGCGGCGGAGCGCCGCTTGGGCGAGAGCCGGTGACCAAGCTGCGCCACGGCTTCATCCAACGTCAGTGCCATCCTGCTCCCCTTCTCGGCGACTGCACCTTCGGCGGCAACGTATGCCCTTGCCCTGACACGACGGTGCAGCTCCGCACAGCGGACTGTCTCCGCCGCCGACCAAGATCGGGCGGTGGCCCACTGCCCGAAATCGCCGCATGGAGACGTCAAGATCGTTTGGCAAATGGTCAAGATCATTTGACACGGGACAGCCTCTCGTCAACCGGCCGGGCTTCGTGTTTGTCCCGTCGCAGGCGATCTGGTCCCCATCTCAGTTGATCTGGTCCGATTCGCTCGGCGTCTCAGTTGATCTGGTCCGTGCGCGGGGAGCTGTCCGGTCTCACCGTCAGGCGAGTGCCGCGCGGGCCAGGACGCACAGCTGGGTCCGGTCGTCGATCACTTGCGCCGGGGCACTGTAATAGGCGTGCACCACGACCGCGCGGCCCGCAGCACGGTAGGTGAACGATGTGGACCCGGCTCCTCGTAGGAGGGGCGCGTCGCGTCGTCGACACGGAGGTAGAGCGTGTCCATCACGATCGCGAACTGGATGCCGTGGCTGCGCAGTGCCCGGCCGCCGAAATGGCGGTGGACGGTGACCTCGCCGAGCGGCGCCAGCTGATCGGCGACATGCTCGGCGAGGCTGCGGGATCCGCTCACGCGGGGAGGAAGAACCCGGTGATGTCGGCGAGCCGGCCGTGACGGTGGAGCGCGGTGCTCACGCCCGCCATGGCGGGTTCGTCCTGCTCGCCGAGCTGGGTCCACCGTGCGAGCGACCGGTCGTGGTGCTCGACCACCTCGTCGATGCGGAACCGGTGACCGGGGAAGGCTGCGGCGAATCCGGCCATGTAGGCGGCCAGCTCGGTCAGCCCGCCCACCTCCGTGCCCGGGTCCCGATAGGCGACGTCTTCGACCGCGACCGCGCCGAGTGCGGCGAGCTGCTCGGCGGGGTCGGCCGACCAGCACGCGGCATAGTTCGTCCAAAGCTGCTGTGAGTCGCTCATCGCTGTCCTTCTTTGTCGGAGCCGATCGACGCCATCGCGCCATCGGTGATGGTGTGCAGTTTCGTACGGGGCGTGCCGGCCCGGACCAGCACCAGCAGGCCCTGATAGAGCGCCAACAGCCGGGCTGCCGACACCTCGACGTCCAGATCCGCCGACAGCAGGCCCAGAGCGCGGGCGCGCGTCAGCGCGTCGGCGAAGCCGGACTCGATCGCCTTCAGTCCTCGGCGCACTCCTGCGGCGGCCTGCGAAACGGTGAAGGACTCCACCGCGGTGTTGGTGAGCAGACATCCCGGATCGCGTTCGAGACCGGTCTCGAACGCCGAGGTGAAGAACGACCGGATGCCGGCCACAGGATCCGGCTGCTCCAGGAGATGGGCCCGGACGCGACCCTGCACCACCTGGTCGTTGTAGGCGTCCAGCGCAGCGCAGAACAGGCCCTCCTTGCTCTGGAAGACCCGGTACAGGCTGCCCGGATGCAGCCCGGTCGCCTCCTCGATGTCCCGCACCGAGGCCCCGAGGTAGCCGCGGCGACGGAACAGTCGCATGGCACCGGCCAGTACCTCCGTCTGATCCCAGACCTGCTTGCGCCCCACCGAAACTCCCGTAGTTGAACGATTGCTCACAAAAATAGCACGCCTGCGCGGCGGGTCAGTCCCGTCGCTCCCCCTCGCCGCGTTCTTCGATGCGCGAGAGCAGCCGGACAGCCTCGCCAGGATCTTCGGTGACTACCAGTCGTGGCTGACCGCCCAGCCCTGGTTCCGGTTCGAAACCGCGCCACCGGACCAGATCAACCGAGACAACACCCGGCGTCCAACCGCCCAGGACCAGATCACTTGAGATCCTCGGCCGCCCGGCGTCTCAATTGATCTGGTCGCCGCAGGTCGCAGCCCTACCTGCAGACCAGATCAATTGAGACGGGACAGGAAGGGACTGTTCACCGCCCACGGGAGTACCGTCCTCGGCATCGACGGCGCGGTCAGCCACAGCGCCGACGGTCGGCGGCCCGGGCGACCTCGTCGGCCGGTGCGCGGCGGGCGTCACGCCAGGACCCGACGGCCCCGGGCGGGGTAGGGCGACGGGACGGGTAGTTCGGCGCAGAATATATGTTCGATCATATGCTGTGAGCTGGGCGAACGTCAGATGATCAAGGCTCTACGCCGCCTCGATCCGCGTGGCCGCGGCTTCGCGCTGAAGGCGTCGGGCGGTCTTGCGGTCCGGCGGGGCGCGCCGTGCATCGCCGGCGCGGTCCCTTGTGCGGCTGCCGTGTCAGGAGTGGGGTTCGAGGTAGTCGTGGATCGCGTCGCGGTTGCGGGTGAGGCAGTCGATGCGTTCGTTGAGCTGGTCCAGTTCGCGCCGCAACAGGGTGGTCAGTTCTGGCCCCGGGGCGGCCGGGAGCGTCACCGAGCCGTGCAGGCAGGGGATGACCGAGCGCAGGGCGCGCGTCGACAGGCCGGAGTCGAGCAGCCCGCGGATCTGCTGAACGCACCGGACCGCGTTGTCCGGGTAGCTGCGGTAGCCGTTGCCCTCCTCCCGGACGGGGTCGAGCAGGCCCTGTTCCTCGTAGTAGCGCAACAGCCTCGGGCTCACCCCGGTGCGCCGGGACAGCTCACCGATCCTCATGTGCGCCACCTCACCCAGCCGGGATTGACTTTCACATCGATGTCAGAGTTCTAGCGTCCCAGCCATGGCGAAGACAGCACAACCCTCCTCCTGTTCCTCTTCCTCCTCCTCTCCCGTTTCCCCGGCTCCCGTGGGCCCTGCCCCGGGCTGGCCCGTCGGCGGGCTGCTGAGCCTGTCGGCGGCGGTGTTCCTGGCCCTGACCACCGAGATGCTGCCGGCCGGGGTGCTCCCGTCGGCGGCCCGCGATCTGGGGGTGTCCGAGGATGCGGCCGGACTCCTGGTCACGGCGTTCGCCTATGCGATGGCGCTCGGGGCGATACCGCTGACGGTGCTCACCCGGGGCCTTCCCCGGCGCCCGCTGACGGTCGCCCTCATGGCGGGGTTCGCGGTGGTCAACGTGCTGACGGCGGTCTCCGGCAGCTTCGTGCTGACCGTCGTGGCGCGGGCGGGCGGCGGTCTGCTCGCCGGGGTGTTCTGGTCGACGGCCGCGGCCTACGCGGCCCGGCTGGTGGCCCCCGAGCGGGTCGGCCGGGCGGTGGCGATCGTGTTCGCGGGCCAGGCCCTCGCGCTGACGGCCGGCCTGCCGCTCGGGACGGCTGTCGGCTCGGCGGCCGGCTGGCGGGCGGCCTTCGGCGGTCTGGCCGTGCTCGCGCTGCTGCTCGCCGTGCTGGTGGCGCGCTCTCTGCCCGCGCGGCCCGGGGATCGGGCACGGGGTACGACGCGGGTGGCCGCAGTGCTGCGCACGCCCGGGGCCATGGTGGTCTGCGGTACGACGTTGGTCGTGATGTTGGGGCAGTTCGCGCTCTACACGTACCTCGCACCGCTGTTGGAGCGCGCCGGGCTCGGCGGGTCCGCGATCGGCTGGGCGCTGCTGGCGTACGGCGCGGCGGGCGCGGCGGGCGTCGGAGCGGCCGCGGCACTGGTGGACCGCCGTCCGCGTGCGGCGGTGCTGGCTGGGCTCGGCCTGCTGACCGGTGCCGCGCTGCTCCTCGCGGTGGCGGGACGCTGCGCGCCGGTCGTGCTGGTGGCCCTGGCCGTGTGGGGTATGGCGTTCGGGGCGCTGCCCACGCTGCTGCACGCGGCGGTGGTGCGGGCGGCCCCGGCCGCCCCCGAGGTCGCCGATTCCGTGCTCAATTCCGGGTTCAACATCGGCGTCGGCACCGGTGCGGTTCTCGGTGGCCAGATCCTCGCTCGGGCCGGGATCGGGGCGGTGCCGTGGACGGCGCTCGCCCTGGTGGTCGTCGGCGCGGCCGCGGCGCTGGCGGCCCGCCGGACGGGGTTCCCCGAGCTGCGGGCGGCAGAGGCCGGCTGAGAACAAGCATTCAGGTCGTCACCGGCCTCGAAGAGCTCGGCCGCGGCCCGGTCCGGTGGAGGCCCTGGGAGGACGACCGGGACGGCGCCGTGCTGCTCGGCGTGCAGCTGGTCTGGAGCCCGGACCGCCGGCGGGGCCCGGTCTTCCCGCTCCAGCTCGTCGTGGAGTGGGACAGCACGGGCGGCTGGTCGTATGCCCTGGAGCAGGCCGAGGACGGCCCGCGGACGTCGCTGACGGCGTCGGCCGACGCCGAGGCGGCGGCCGTGCCCGGGGCAAATGGTGACGAGGCGTCATCAAAGTCCCCAGGCATAGCGGTTGTACGGTCGGGTCAGCTCCGCGTGGGGGTGCTTGCCTGTGCTTGACGGGGGATGACGTGGCCCGGATCGACCCGATAGCCCGGGCACAGGCGATGCGGGAGCGCGGCACTGATCCGCAGGTGCCCTATCCGGGGGCAGACAAGCCCTGGGCGGGGATCTGCCAGACGTGCCAGCAGGAGACGAGGTCGTCCTACACCAGCGTGGTCACCAATGGGCAGGGGGCGTGCTTCCACTGCGGGCAGCGCAAGAGTTCCCAAGCGGCAGCCGAGAAGCGCCGCGTCAGCTCCGAAGTGGCGGAAGGGGTCGTCCGCGCTGTCGGCGCCGAACCGCTGGAGCCCTTCCCCGGGACCCATGCAGTCTGGCGCTGCCGCTGCCAGGCGTGCGGCAGGGAGATCGACGTCTGGTACTCGAGTGTGGCCTACGCCGGCAACGGGGCCTGCCTCTATTGCTCCGGCACCATGCGCATACCGGATGAAGAAGCACGAGCCGAGATGCTCGCACTCGGGCTCGAACCCCTGGTCGCTTACCCCGGGTTGAACTCCAAGTGGCGCAGCCGCTGCCTGAACTGCAAGAAGACTGTCGACCCGACTCTCTCCAACGCCCGGAAGACGAAGTCCAAGTGCCGCTACTGCGCACAGCGGGCAACTGATCCCGAGACCGCGGTCTCGATCATGGAGGACGCCGGGCTGCGGCCGCTGGAGCCGTTTCCCGGGAGTGTCACAGCGCCCTGGCCAGCTGAGCACGAGGCATGCGGGAAACGAGTCGAACCCACACTGGACAAGGTCATCCAACGCAGGCGGGCTCCCTGCCAGCACTGCGCAAGATTCGGATTCAAGCCGGACCAGCCGGGCTACCTCTACCTCCTGGTCCACGAGGAGTTCGGCGCAGGGAAGATCGGGATCTGCAACGAGAACGGTGAGCGGATCCGTGCGCACGAGCGGAAGAGCTGGACGCTCGTACACCAGCAACTTCTCCCGGGCGCGCTCGCGCTCGGCGCAGAGCAGCTAGTCCTCGACCGGTGGGCCCGATTGGACTTGGCGTACGGCGTGGCGAAGTCGGATATGCCTCAACGCGGTTGGACCGAGACGGTCGCCCTGATCGATCGGGATGAGGAGCGCCTGCGCCAGGACTTCGTCTGGGCTGTCGCAGTGGCGTCCGGGCAGTTGACCTGAGAAGCCCCATCCGCCGCCGCTACGCCACCCAGAGCTGAACTGAAGACGTCAGGCCTGCCACCGCTCGGCACCGACTGGCCACCTCATCCCCACCCATTGGGACAAGGCGGTTGCCATGGCTACCGGGTCCATGCCCGCCGCCGAGCGCGACCGATCCGAAGGCTGGGGCGTGCGAGTGACGGCCTGTCAGTTCGACAGGTTGGCTCTTATGTCTTCAAGGCGTTCGAGGAGCCTGTCGAACGCGGGCCTTGCCACGGCAGCGAACCTGTCCAAGTCCTTTTGGTGGCCGGCCCGACGCAGGGCCTGGATGTCTTCGAGGATCCCGCTGAGGCCCTGATGAATCCGGGCGAGAGCTGTCAGGAGCAGGTAGGACGGCTGCTCGGTGGCTTCCACGATTCCCGCGGCGGCACGGGCCACTTCGAGCAAGCCGCTGGTACTGAGACCGGCCTGTCGGGCGACGCGATGGTCTCGGTGTAGCCGCCTTGAGGCAGTTGTTCCCGGCGAAGAGTCTCGCGCGCCCCGCAGGCCCGCAGGAAGGCCAGGACGGCCTGCTCCGCGATGAGGGCATGCCGGCTGTGGTCGAAGGGAATCTCGGCTGTTGTGCGCCAGCCGTGCCGTGCGTGCACCCGAACGCGGCTGGTGCGGCTTGCCTGGCTGGTGATGCCCACCTTGAGTGCGTCCAGTTCGACGCACTCGGCGATGTAGAGCACAGCACCGCCGCCCGCCAGTGTGTGGAAGTTCCGTCCCTGGATTGTGCCATCTTCTGTCGTCGCGGCAGACATCCCGCGATCGTGTCGGATGGAGCTGACAGTCCAGTGCACGCGTGACCGCGCCCGGGGGGAGAGCGCGGGGAGGAACGGGCAACGAGCCGGGGTCGGCGACCAACTGATCGAGCGCAGGTGGCGTTAACGGCTGAAGTGGCCCCACCTTTCCGGTTCGAGTTGGCCCCACTGCGTGGATCGCGGAGCGATGGTTCCGGCTTGAAGTGGCCCCGGCTTCCGGCTTGGAACGGCTCCGGTTCACTGTGACGGGGCGCCAGGTGGCTTGCCGTGGGAGAGAATGCTCGGCATGACGACTTGAAGAGCACCGGCCAAGCGGCAGCACTGGCTCAAGGTCGGGACCTGGGACACGGCCTCCGATGGGGACCGACGGATCTGTGCCGCGTGCGGAACGTCTGTCCGCTCGTACCAGTTCCGTTTCCATCCGCCCGAGTCCTCCATGTTCGAGCGGTGTATCGGGCTCTCGTGGTGTTCCGGCTGCCGGATCTACTCCGGCAACATGGTGCACGTTCCCCGGAAGCAAGTCCTTGTTGACGTCCTGGCCTCGCTTCCCCGTGAGCAACGGGAACGGCTTGAGCGTTCCGAGACACGGCTGATCGAGTTCCTGGACCGTCAGGCCCGCGGCGGCAGGATGTAGCCCTCTGCTGGATCAGCGGATCTTCGCCTGCTGCTGCTTGGCCTTGGTCTGGGCGAGGCGGTAGGACTCGGTGCCGGTCTCGATGATGGTGCCGTTGAAGGTGAGCCGGTCGACGATGGCCGCGCAGAGCCGCGGGTCGGTGAAGGTCCTGGTCCAGCCCCCGAACGATTCGTTCGAGGCGATCGCGACACTGTTCTTTTCCTCCCTCTCGGTCAGAACCTGGAACAGCATCTCGGCGCCGCGGCGGTCCAGTTCGAGATAGCCGAGTTCATCAATGCAGAGGAGGTCGACACGGCCGTAACGAGCGATGGTCTTGGTCCATGGGCTGCCGGAATCGGCCTTCCGCAGCCAGTTCTATCCCGCACGTCAGGTGCCGCCTGGTAGGTCCTCTACGCAGTCGGAAGGAAGACCTGGCTGATGCTGCCCTTGTTGACCGGATCCTCCGACCTGTCACTGTTCTCGTCATGGCCGAGACTGCATGCTGTGCCGGTCGGACCCGGTGGCGCGGACCATACCCGTGGCCTGGGCGGGGACCCGTCAGAGCGGAAACGGGCCCTGGGGCATGTACCGTCAGCGGGTGCCGTTTATCGGCTCGACGTGACCGGAGGCGTGCCGGTTGACGGTCTGAATCAGGGCAGCGGCCGAGAGACCGACGAGGACTTCAAGGGGCGCGCGGCGTTGCCGCGCGCCCCTTTTTCGGCATCCCAAAAGAGACGTGTGTAGTATTTGGTTATGTCGTACTGTTTGGGGGTTGTTTCGTGAGGATCAGCATCGGCGGCGAGCGGGTCGAGGTGCACGACGACCTCGCCCGGGCGCTGCTCGCGGCGCTGCGTGACGAGCAGCCAGTGAAGCCGCCGCAGGCCTCTACCTTCGATGACCTGACCGCTCTGGTGGACTGCATCAGCCGGGTCACCCAGCGCCTGACCGTGGTCAAGGAGTTGGCGATGTCCCGCGCGGACGCCACCGGCAGCTACTCCAACCGCCGCGCACTGGGCGTGGCCGCCGGCATGGCGCCCTCACAGCTGGGCCGGGTGCTGGAGGGTCACGGGCTGCCGCGCGACCGCCGCGCCGGCGGCGTGGACCTGGCCGTTGCGTTCCGCACCACCGACGACGGCGTGCTGCACCTGGCCGCCGAGGAGGACGTGGCTGGCTTGCCCTCGTTCGCCCTGCCGTTCAACCCCGCGCAGGGCGTGGTGGAACCGACCCAGTTCGCCGGCCGGGAGCTCGAGTTCTACTACCGGCCCCAGGTCCCGATCGCGGTGGCAGACCTCGGGCGCACCGCCGGCTACACCCTGCGCCACGCTGAGCAGGGCCTGATTGCCTGCCTCACCGAGCGGGTCTTCGACGCTTTGTTCGGCGATCCGCGGATCGACCCGACCCGACCCAACGGACGCTGAGGAGCGACACACCGATGTCGGATGACCTGTTCAACTCCGTCGACGCCTTGCTGGCGGCCGTGAACACCGGCCTGCCGGTCCCGGCCGAGCGGGTGCGGCTACGCCTGGCGGCCGGTCTGACGCCCGCGCAGATCGCCGCAGCTCTGCGGGTGGACTTGGCCCAGGTGTTGGGCTGGGAGGACGGCAGCGCCGTCCCGGGCCAGGACATCGCCCCGGCCTACGCGCGGCTGCTCGCGGGCCTGGCGGAGCGTTTCCCCGCGCCCGAGCAGCCCGCCGCTCCGGTCTCGTCGGTGCCGCAGGCGTTCACCGCTCCGGCGCCCGTCCAGGAGGCCGCTGACGGCCTGGTGGTCCCGGTGCTCGATCAGAACCCGGACGGCTCGCTGGTGATGGGTCCGGCGGCGCCGTGCGTGCAGTGCGGCCAGCCCTCCGTGTACCGCGCCCAGGGCCGCCCGATGCACCTGGGCGGGTTCTGCCGCCCCGCCGCCCCGGCGCCCGAGGCCGCCGTGGTCACCCAGCAGCCCGCCCTGCAGGCTCCGGCTCCGACTGCCCCAGCGCCCGTCGCCGCCCCGGCTGCGCCCGCAGCTGCTGCTGCTTCCGTCGCCTCGGTGTCGGTCCGGCCCGCGCCCACCGCGTCCCCGGCCCCGTCGGCCAGGCCGTGCCCGGCGCCGGCCCGCACCGCTACCCGCCCGGCGGCGCAGCGTCCCACCGGTCCGGCTGCTGCCCCGCGCTGGTGGCCGATGGTCGCGCTGGACGCCGCTGAGGACGGCACCTGGGCGCTGGACATCCCGGGCTTCCCGGCCCCGGCCGGGCCGAAGCTGGGCGACTGGTTCGCGTGGCTGGGCACCGGGCTGCCGCTGCGGGTCGAGCGCGCCCACGCGGCCGGGCGCGGCGGCGACGGCATGGTCTGCCTGACCGCCGGTACGCTCAAGCAGCTCGGCCTGCCCGCCGCCCTGCCGACAACCGAGAAGGCCCTGACCGCGCTCCAGGCCAAGCTGGCCAAGGCCGCCGCCACGGTGGGCATGGAGATCAGCGACCAGATCGGCCCGAGCTTCCACGCCTTCCGCCGAGCCGGTTCGGCTGGCGGCCCGAAGACCTCGGTGCGGGTCACGGTGGCGCCGTGGCTGGGCCAGGGCGACGGTCGTCAGCAGGCCGTCAGCGCCCTCGCCGCCCCGCTGGCCACCGCCCCCGACGGCACCAAGGACGGGCTCACCCTGGCGCGCCGCTACCGGGCCTTCACCGCCGACCTGGGCGTCGCGCCGGGGGCCACGACCGCCTCCACCGCGATGCTGCTCCTGGATGCGGTGCGCCCGCGCGTGGAGTGGGTCAAGGACCAGGTGACGGGGGAGTGGTCCTCGCACCCGCGCGAGGGCGCCCTGCCCTCGGGTGACCTGTGCGTGCCGCCGGCCGCCGGCGCCCGGCACCCGCTCACCCGCGAACTCCGCAGTAAGGGGGAGGCGGTGTGCGAGGAGGAGGACTACAAGTGGTGGGCCCGCCCCCTCACCGATGAGGAGGCCCGGCGTCCGTGGGCGGTCGCGGTCGACGTCTGCGCCAGCTATCTCTCGGTCACCGACTCCCTGCGCCTGCCGGTTGGCCCGTACAAGTACGTGGAGAACCCGGCCTGGGACGGCGGCAAGACCGCCGGCCTGTGGTGGTGCGACTTCACCGGCATCGAGGTCGATCCCCTGCTGCCGCACCCGGCGACGTTCCACGGCCAGGCGCCGACCGGCCCGGGCTGGTACGCCACCCCCACGGTCGCCTACATGGCCACCACCTACGGCTTCGACCCGTCCACCGTCACCGCCGCCTACCTGGCCGCTCACACCGCGCCGCTGCTCAAGGAGTGGACCGGTCGGATCCGGGGCGGCTACAAGCGGACGTACGCCGACCTCGGCCTGGTCGACGGCCAGGCCCCGGAGGAGTTCCTGGCCGCCTACGCCGTCCACAAGGACGTCGGCACCGACCCGGTCCGCGCGGACGCCCTGGTCCTCGCGGGCGCCTACAAGAACGTCTACAAGGGCGGGATCGGCAAGTGGGCCGACAGCGCCCGCCACCTCGACGACCAGGTGTGGCTGGAGAAGGCCGCCGCGTCCTGGTCTTACGACCCCGCGCTGCGCTTCCAGGTCATCGCCGCCGCCCGCATCGCCGCCCACCGCCGCCTGCGCAAAACCCTGCTCCTCACCGGCCGGGCCCCCTTCGCCGTCAACGTCGACAGCTACCTGTACGCCGCCGACGCCCCGTCCCCGCTGGAGCTGCTCCCGGTCAAGGACGACGGCACCCCCGTCCCCGGCGCGCTGCGCCTGGGCATCGCCCCGGGCAGCCACAAGCACGAGTCCTCGATCTCGCTCACGGCCGTGGTCGAGGCGATGGAGCGCCGGGAGCACCCCTCCAAGCTGGTCCACCACTACACCACCGACGGCACCCCGATCGACCAGGAGCAGCCCGGCACCGACGGGGCCGTCAGCACTGGCAACGACGATGAGGAAGGCGGCAACTGATGGCGGGCGGGTTGTTCGGCCGGGTACGCGAGGCCATGTTCCCCTCCCGGAAGGCACCGGTGCAGTCCACGACGCGGGCCGGCCAGGTGCGGGACCGCAAGTACGGCGGGAACACCAAGGCCATGGCCGCCGCCTACGGCGTCGCCCCGCGCACCGTGCTGCGCTGGATCGACGGCACCCGCCACCCCACCAAGCAGCAGAACGTCGACCAGCTCCAGCGCGAGGCCGTCGACGTTCAGACCACCGAGCGCGGCCGCGGGCGCAAGGCCAAGCAGCTCGCGCAGCGCGGCACCGTCTCCGGGATCGGCGCCCGGGTCGGCCGCACCGTCAGCTTCGAGATCCGCGGCTCGGACGCCGTCCGTGCCCGCGACATCCACCTGAACCTGACGGGCGAGCAGGCCGCAGCCCTGGCCCTCGCCGAGGACGAGGACGAGGTGCGCGGAATCGTCGGCCAGGCCCTCGCCGACTACTTCAACGGCGGCGCCGGCTACGGCGGCTTCGGCCGGGACGACTTCGACTTCGACCCCAACGACTTCGACCTGAACTGACCCACCACAGCGGTGTCATCGCAAGGCTGGAATGAGGCTGGGATGAGGAAGGCCCCGCTCTGGCGTGGCCTTCCCTCTTGCCCGGGCCCTCGGGATGCTGGGCCGCTGGCTCCCGTCCGGCCGTTAATGCTCATCGACGGCGCCGAGGGCGGCTCCGTCGTTCCCGCCATCGCCCCATGACCGGGGCTCCCGCTGCGTCCGCCGGTACCCACGGCGGCGAAGAAAGCCCAATCGTGGTACGTGGAGTGGTCGGTGGAGCACTGCAGGAACGCCCCCGAGCCTCCTCCGCCATCGGGAGCCCTGAGAAGAACATCGGACATCGGGAAACCGCCCACCACCGGGACGGCCCTGGAATGATGAATCACCACATCGCAACAGATCGGCAAGGGGACGAATGGGCCTGCACATTTCGAGGATCGAGATACGCAACTTCCGCAACTTCCAGCACCTCGTCATCGACGACTTCCCTGCCCACGCCGTGATCGTCGGTGAGAACGGCGTCGGCAAGTCGAACCTGCTGGAAGCGGTCCGCCTGGTCCTCGACCCGTCTCTGTCCGATGCCCGGCGCATACTGCGCGAGGAAGACATCTGGGAAGGGCACCCCGCAGGCCTTGCCGGCGGAGCCGAAGTGATCATCGTGGTCGAGCTGCGAGGCTTTGACGACGATGCTGACGCCAAGAGCATCCTGTCCAGCGCCATGGTGGACTACGACCCATACGTAGCCCGGCTGACCTACCGCTTCGCCCCTCGAACGGAAGTGGCAGCCGCTGAGGGCTCCCAGGTGCAGGCCACCGGCCGGCCGCTTACCGCGAAGGACTACGACGTCGTCGTCTTCGCCGGCGACCGGGAGACCAACGACGTGCGCGCCATCCGCCGCGAAGTGGCCCTGCGCGTCCTCCCGGCCCTGCGTGACGCCGAAGGAGACCTGCACAACTGGCGGCGCAGCCCGATGCGGGATCTCCTCGAACGGCTTCCTCTGGACCCCGTGAACCTGGAAGCCACCGCGTCGGCGATCGCGACCGCTGTCGACCAGCTCACCAAGGACGGCAACGTGGTCAAGCTGGAGGGGCACCTTACGGACCGGCTGGGAGCGATGTTCGGGCCGCGCCTGGCGGTCCAGCCCACCCTCGGCTTCGCCTCCTCCAAGCCGGACGAACTGATCCGCGCCGTACGCCTGTTCTTCGACACGGCTCGCCGCAGGAGCATCTCCGACACCAGCCTTGGCAGCGCCAACGTCATCTACCTCGGTCTGCTGCTCGAAGCCCTCAGCCAGCAGCGAATAGACGAGGAATTCATCGCCACCCTGGTCGCCGTGGAAGAACCCGAGGCCCACCTCCACGTCACCCTCCAGCGGCACCTCTTTCGGTACCTGCTGCGCACAGGGCCGTCGCTCATCCTCACCACCCACAGCCCGCACATCGCCGCCGTCGCCCCGGTCCGCTCCTTCATTGTCCTGCGCGCCACAGAGAACGGCACGACCGGAGCCACCACAGCCGCCCTCCCAGTCAGCAGCAAGGAAGCCGCGGACCTGGAGCGCTACCTCGACGTCAGCCGCGCCGAAGTCCTCTTCGCCTCCGCCGTCGTGCTGGTCGAAGGACTGGCCGAGCTGTACATCCTCCCAGCTCTGGCCGAAGCCGCCAGCTTCGACCTCGATGCCTACGGCACCGTGGTGGCCAGTGTCCACGGCACCGACTTCAAGCCCTACCGGGCGCTCCTGGGCCCGAAGGGCCTCGACACCCCCCACGTGGTCATCACCGACGGAGACGCCGCCCGCGACAAACGCGATGTGCGGGAAGCCGGCCTCAAGCGAGGCGCGAAACTCCACCCCGAGGCAGCCCGCCGCACGACCCTCCTGGCCCAGATTGCCGTCCTGCCGGAAACCGGCGCAGCCGACTACCGGACGACCCGCGATCCCCTCGCCTCAGAACTCCAGGACCTCGACATCTACGTCGGCGCCCAGACCCTGGAAACCGACCTGTGCCCCATGTTCGGCGAGGAGATTGTCCAGGCCTTCAAGGAGCTGAACGGCAACACCACCGCGATCGACGACGTGAGCCGCGGGGTCGCCAACGAGCTGGCCACGATCATCGACCCCGAGCTGCGGAAGAAGATGCTCAAGCGGATCGGTGACCTCGGCAAGGGCCGTTTCGCACAGCGCCTCGCCGAGCACATCGCCCAGGTCGACCTGGGCGCCCGGATCCGCTCCGAAGCTCAGATCGAGGACGATGTCCCGCTGGACGAGCACGCCCTGCGCCGCCTGGGCACGGCTTCCTACCTCTTCCTGGCCATGGAACGCATCAGTCTCGCGGCCCGCGGAACCTCGCTGGTCACCGGCCCCACGGCGCCGCCAGCCAACGGACAGGGCAGTGATGCAGGTCAGTGACACTCTTCTCGCGGAGCTCGACAGTCTGCACGCTAGGCAGCGGACCGCCGTTTTCCACGACGGCAACGTCGTCCTGCGAGCCGGGCCCGGAAGTGGGAAGACGCGCACCCTCGTTGCCCGGATCGCCTACGTGCTCCAGACTCAGATCTCGGCCTTCCGCGGCGTCGCCTGCATCACCTACACCAACGCGGCGGCCGAGGAGATCCGCCGCCGCGTTCTCCGCAGCGGCGTACGTGCCGAAGGGCGCATCACCTGCTCCACCGTGCACGCCTTCTGCCTGAACGAGATACTGCGCGCCTTCGCACATCTGACCGGGCAGCCGGCGCCCCAAGCCGGACACGTCCTCAACAAGGCGGCCACCGAAGCGCTCCTGCAGCGCTGCTTCGACCAAGTCGGCATCGCCGAGGTCCTCGCCCAACACCGCATGCCCCAGAGCACCCGAATCCGCCGAGCCCTGGCCTGCAACGAGAACCTGGACAGCTTCGACCCGCGGGAAGTCCAGGCAGCACGCCTCTACGAGGAACAGCTCACCCTCCGAGGCGTGATTGACTTCGAGGCCATGGTCACCCGGGCGGTGCACCTCGTCAGGGAGCACGCACACGTCCGCGACCTCCTGCGCGCCCGCTTCCCCCACCTCGTCGTCGACGAGTACCAGGACCTCGGCGGAGTCCTCCACGAACTCGTCCTCGCACTGCGCGACCTGGCGGGCATCACCATCTTCGCCGTCGGGGATACCGACCAGGCCGTCTACGGCTTCACCGGAGCGGACGCCAAGTACCTGACCGAACTGGCAGGCCGTGCAGACTTCCGCGACCTTGAGCTCGAAGTCAACTATCGCAGCGGCCAGGACATCATCACCGCCGCCGAAGCCGCCCTCGGACTCCCCCGAGGCCGCCTCGCCCGCGAAGGCGCACCTCCAGGCGATGTCAACCTCGAACAGGTCGAGGGAGGCATCCAAGACCACGCTCGGGTGGCCTGCGACCTTGTCGAACAGGCGCGCAACAGGGGCATCAGCCCCGAGCGGATCGCCATCCTCTACCCCGCTCGCGGTCTCCTGCTCGACGTCGTACGCAACGAACTCACTCGACGCCAACTGGACTTCCGACACGAGGGCGACGACAAGCTGCCAGCAGGCAGTCTCTCCCGCTTCGTCCAGCAGTGCGCAAGCCGCGCTGTCACCAACTACCAGATCCACGTCGCATCCGGCACCGACCGCGCCGACATGCTGCGCCGGACGCCAGCACCGTCCCTGGCCGCTCTGGCCCGCGCCCTCACCACGCTACGCACTGAGGCCCACCTCGCCCCGCCTCCCTCGCGGCTCTTCTTGCCCAGAGCCCTGCAGCTGTGCCTCGACCCTCAGGAGCTCTACCCAGCGGAGGCTCCAGCCGCCGCCTGGCTGGAGAAGTTGCGTGCCAGTTTGGCTCTCGACGAGGTAGCCGCAGGACACCCTGACCAGGACAACACGAGCAGCCTTGACGTACTAGCCAGCCTGTGCAGGTCCAACAATCTTGCGCTGCAGGATCTCTCGCGCGGTGAGGAAGTCGTCGGGAAGGTCCTGCTCGCTACCTACCACGCAGCCAAGGGCCGAGAGTTCGACACCGTGATTCTGCCGGGCCTTCTTCAAGGCATCATTCCGCGTGATGTACCCGCCGGGACGAAGTGGCGGAGGCCGACGGAGACAGAGCTCGCAGAGCAGAGACGCACCTTCTACGTCGCTCTCACCCGAGCTGAGTCGACCGTGACCATGATCGTCGGCCCCGGGTACGAGACCAAGAGCGGATACTGGATATCTCACGGGCCCTCAACCTTCGTGATCGAGATGGCGCGGCGTCTCTCCCCTAGGGAACAAACCTGAGCACAATGGGCGTGTCCAGCCCAGTTTGGGCCGCGGGGTCGGGCGCAAGTACGACGATGCCGTGCTCGTCATCGCCACCTTGTTGGAACTGCTGGCCCGAGCACGGCCCGCTCGGACTCCTCTGCTGGCGCTACGGCCTGTTACTCCCTTACCGACGCCGTCAGGCCGTGCTGCACCTCGATGGCCCATCCACAAGTCAGGCTGCCGCGCCCGCCTGGGACCCAGCCCAAGGACGCTGCGCAGGTAGTTGCGGACGGTGGGCACCTGGGGATCGGGCTGATGCTGGTGTCAGACCCCCGCTCTACCGTCGGGCGCATGCGACATTCCCTGACGGATGCTCAGGCCCGATGGGCGATCGACGAAGTCCGGTCCGGCCGGATGACGCAGACCGCCGTCGCCGCCGCGCTCCAAGCGACCCTGTCCCGGATCAACCAACTCGTCAACGGGAAGACGTACCGGCACCTGCACGGCACTGCAGGCCAGCGGATCACAGACGGAGGCAAGCTGTACGGGCTGGCGGAGACGCCGGAGACCCGCCACTACCGGGAGGCGAGGTTCTGGGACCGGGTCGACATGACCGCTGGCCCTCACGCGTGCTGGCCGTTTAAGGGCGTCACTGGCAACCGGTACGGATTGACCGCAGCTGGCCAGAACCTCGCCGGTTCCACTTGCTCGCATGTCGTCGCCTACACCCTTGCCTGCGGCCTTCCGGCCGCGCCCGACAGGAAGGTACTGCGACACCTGTGCGACTTCAAGCCCTGCTGCAACCCCGCTCACCTACGCCCCGGAACCAAGGGCGAGAACAACGCCGACACCTGGCGCGCCCGCAAGGAGGGGTACACCGGGGCGCGCGAGGTCGCTGATCCGGAGCCGCCCCCGACGGGAGGGTGGAAGATCATTAGCGGAGAGCTGGCAGTGATGCTCCGAGCGTCGGACGAGTCTCGGTTCTGGGCGCGTGTCGATTGCCGCGCAGATGACGAGTGCTGGCCGTGGATCGGCCGCACCCGCAACCACTTCGGGTATGGACAGATGGGGTGGGAAGGCTTCCAGACCGCGCTCGCCCATCGCATCGCCTACGCCATTCACCATGGTCTGAGGCTCAAGGAGATACCCAGTACGACGGTCATCATGCATAAGTGTCCGGACCCGGAGCTGCGGAACAACTGCAACAACCCCAGGCACCTGCAGGCCGGCACCTCTGCTGAGAACATCGCCGACAAGGCGATCCATGGGACCGACTGCCGAGGGGAAACACATCACCTGGGCAGACGATATTCCGATGCTGTGATCCGCAAGATCCGCGAACGGTACTGGCTGGTACCAGAGGTTGAACGCCCCACGATTACGTCCCTCGCCAACGAGATCGGCGCGACGGTGACGGCGGTGTCGAACTGGCTCAAGGGCGACAGCCGCAAGGAAGCGGGCGGCCCGACCGGACCACACCGGCTGACCGGGTCGTCCTAATCGGCCCGCCAGTACTGGGCAGCAGTGTATCGCGACAGCTACGCGCGGCAGGCCCCGAGCGCCAACAAAAAGGGGTGCAACGCGGCCTGTGTTGCGCCCCTGACCTGGGCATCCACATCCCCCGGAGGGCGGCCGGGCCGTGTTGCAGAGGGCGTGTTGCACCCCGCGCCCCGGCCCGCGTCCGGCTATTCCCAGCGCATGCCGAGTTTGGTGAGTCGGGTGGCGCGGTCGGTGGGGATGGTGGCGCGTCTGCTGCGGCTGTTGGCGATGAACAGGCCCAGGCTGACCTCAACGGTGCTCCCGTCGGGCAGCAGCAGCGTCTCCTTGTGCTTGCGGGAGACGTTCAGGTTGCCCTCCCGCTCGCGGTACTGGGCGGCGGCGGCCAGGTTCCGGGCCTCCTTCTCCGCGTGCGTCACCTTCACGGCTGGCCGCTGCTCCGGGGCCAGGGGTTCGAGTCCGAGGACGTGCTCCAGTGCCCACTGCTGGGCCGGGCCGAGCTTGTCCCACCCGGCCTGCTGGGCGCGGCCCCACCCGGCCAGGTCCTCGCCCTGGACGATGATGCTGCCCGGCTCGGCCCCGGCGAGCGTCCCGCGGGCCTTGATGTGGTGCCAGGCGAGGATGAAGCAGCGTTGCCACTCGACCGGCCAGGACGGGCACCACCTCGCGTCGATCTCGTCCAGGGCGGCCTTGCGGTCGGCGCTCAGCGCACCGGTCCAGTCCAACCCGGTCTCCCCGGCCTCGGCCCGGCGCTGGAGCGCCTCGGTGCGGCGTTGGGCGGTGCGCAGGTTCTTCATGATGGTCCCGACCGGCCGCCCGCCCCACACCGCTTCGTTCGGCGGGCAGGCGTGCCCGTGCTCGGCCGCGTAGCCGGCGACCGCGGCCAGGTTGTCGGTGAAGGCGGTGTCGAACGCCGACCACACCATGCCCAGCGCGTCCAGCTCCTTGACCCGCTCGGCGTCCAGGACGTCGGCCGCCTTGTACCGGCGCTGGTCGGCCACCCACACCCCCAGCCGGTGCCCGGACGGCGCCCGGTAGGCGTACGGGACCTTCACGTCACCGAACGTCTCCCGGTAGGCGAGCAACTCCTCCAGGCCCCGCCGGAACTCGGCCCGCTCCGGCTCCAGCACCCGGGTCCGCACGAACGCCGCGATCACCGCCGGATCCCGCTCGGTGGAGAACTGGAGCAGCTGCGCCTCACCGCTGGCGGACCGCAGCGCGTCCGGCTCCCCGGCGTGCCTCGGCGGCCGCGTCTCGGACTGCGGCATCGCGAGGCGCTCGACGGCGGCCGCGTCGTGCGCCCGCAACGCCATCAGCAGCTTGGACAGCCCGTCGTAGGCCCGGGAGGTCAGCAACTGGCTGCCGTTCTCCCCGGCACACAGCAGGACGGGCACCACGATGGTGGCGACCTTGCCGCTGCCCGGCTTCATCCGCAGCGCACGCCCGACGGCCTGGACCAGGTCGACCATCGAGCCGCGCACGTCCGCGAAGAACACCGCGTCGCAGTCGAAGGTGTCCACGCCCTCGGACAGCACCTTGACCGAGGCCAGGATGTACCGCAGCAGCCGCCACCCGTCATCCTTGATCAGGGAGGCGAACGTTCCCAGCACGGCCCGGCGCTCGGCCGGCGTGTGCTCCGCCTCCAGCCACGTCGTCCCGACCAGCGCCGGGTCCGGGTGCAAAGCGGAGTCCTGCTCCCACAGCACCCGCGTCACCTCCGGCAGGCCGGCACTCAGCGCCCGCGCCTCGGCCACCATGTGATGGAAGGACAGCACCCTCGACAGGTCCCACTCCGCACAGGCCGTCAGCAGAGCCGTCTGCAAGGCCGCCAACCGGGCCCCCCGGTACTCCACCGACCGATCACTCGCACCCCGCTGCTCCAGGCCCTGGAGGACCGGGTCGGACACGTCCACGCACAGGATCCGGTACGGGGCGATCACCCCGTCCGAGATCGCGGTCCCCAGCGGGTAGTCATGGGCAACCGGGCCGAACAGCGCCTCGTCGTCCATGCTCGCAATCAGCTCGGCCGCCTCGATCCCGCCCGCCGCCGCCCGCTCCCGATCCGACTCCTTCACCGCCCACAACCGAGCGGTGGCCGTCATGAACAGCCGCCTGTCGCACGGGATGCGGGCGTTGTCCAGGATCGCCGCCCACGGCCGCCCGGCCTGCCCGGACGTGCGGTGCGCCTCGTCCACGATCGCGAGCGAGAAGGCCGGCAGTCCGGCCTTGTGCGCCTTCTCCAGGTGGCCCAGGCCCAGGCTGGCGTAGGTGGCGAACACCGTCACCTTCCCCGGGCCCGCCGTCCACTTCACCAGCTCCGCCGGGTCGGTGGTGCAGCGCAGGCCTACGGGCTGCTCGTTGCCCACCAGCGAACAGAGCCCGACCATCAGCCCGCCGTGGCCCTCGCGCTGCCACACAGAGGCCGTCTGCTCCAGCAGCGGCAGCGAGGGCACGATCACCAGCGTCCGCTCCGAGCGGAGCCGGGAGGCGACGTGAACGGCCGTCAGCGACTTGCCCGCACCCGTCGCCGCCCGGATCTGGCACCGCAGCTCCTCCGGCGGCACTAGACCCGACGCCGGAGGCGTCAGAAGTCGCACTGCCGCGTCGCACGCCTCTTCCTGGTTCAGGCGCAATTTCTTCGCCATCATTACTGTCTCCATTTTCCGGAATTCACGCGACGCACAGGAAAGCCGCTACGGTCTCTTTATAGGGCGCTCCGCTATTCGGCAGGCCCGTTTCCAGCAGCGCCAGATCAGCCTTCGGGCTGCCAGGGGCCCCGCCCGTTGTGCAGGTCATCGGCCAGCTCGTCGTGCAGCGCGTGGGCGCACTTCGTCACCCACTCACTCAGCTCGGCCACCCGCTCGAACTGGGCAATCAGCAGGGGACCGGCGACGGCGAAGCTGTGCGGCTTCTGCTCCATGTCGTTGGCGATGCCCGGGAACATCCGCAGCACCCGCCACAGATCAACCGGCGCCGCCTTCTCCGGCTCCGGCAGCTCAATACCGTCAGCGTCTCGCACGATCACAGCACTCACGATCCATTGAGGAGTCACATCCGGGCCCTTTGAAGAGGCCCAGACCCAGCCGATCCAGCGGGCTCCAGAGCCGCCCGGAGACTGTCCAACAATGCAGAGTCTAGCGGGCTGCTGTCTTTGATTCATGAGAACGGGCGAAGCCCGCCCTGCCACCACCCCAACGAGTGACCCCACCCCATGACCACCCATCACCCAGCCACCCGCTCAAGGCGCGAAGCGCCCCCGCTCACCACCCCAGCCAGCCCGGGCGAAGCCCGGCACCCACCCCACCCCACCAAGGGCCGAAGGCCCCACCCTGACACCCACCCAACTCCGCAGCGAAGCGCGGAGTTGACCCACCACCACCCACGCCCGCGCAGCGCCCGCCACCCTGCCCGATCGGGCGCAGCCCGGTCCGGCCGGCGCAGCCGGCCCGCTGCCCGCGCGCAGCACGGGCCAGCCCTCGGCTTCGCCGAGGGCCCCCGGCCGAAGGCCGGGGCAGTACCGGC